>NZ_JBOZGG010000003.1:0-202512 GCF_051267215.1 Actinotignum vesiculae | reverse complement strand
CCCCCCCCCCCCCCCCCCCCCGGCGTCGTCGTACAAGGTAAGAAGGAGGAACAATGGCGGGCATAGGGATGAAAGACGTGGCGAGCCGCGCCGGGGTATCCATCACCACGGTGTCCCACGTGCTCAACGGGACCCGGCGGGTGGCCGAATCCACCCGGATGCGGGTGCTCGAGGCGGCAGCGGAACTGGGCTACTCCAGCCCGCGCACCGTCCGCTCCCTACGTGCCGGGGCCTCACCCGGAATTGCCATTGTGGGAACCCTGCTCGGCAACGCCGGGGGCACGGCGGTCAGCCTGGAGCTGGCCCGCCAGGCCACCGACGCCGGCCTGGTGCCCTTCCTGCTGGATACCGGCGCGAATGTGCATACCGAAGAAGCGGCGCTCAGCGCCCTCATCGCGCACCGTCTGGACGCGGTCATCATCAGCCCCGTACCCGGATGGCGCCGGCATTCGCTGCCGCGGCTGCGCCGCCACGCCATCCCCTTCGCGGTGGTGAACGGGAATGACCCCGCCGTGGTGGCCCCGCAGGTGAGCACCGACTACCAGCAGGGGATCCGCGATATCACCGCCCACCTCCTCGACCACGGGGTGCGCTACCCGGTGCTCTTCTACCCGGACCGGCGCATCGCCAACGGCTCGCAGCATATGCGTGGCTTCGAGGAAGCCCTGGTGGAACGGGGCCACCGGGTGACCCGCCACCAGCTGGTGGGCGCCCATTCCTCCCCGCGGGCGGTGCGCCGCCAGATCGCCCAGGTGCTTGACTCCTGCGCCCATATTGACGCCCTGGTGCTGGGCAGCTCGGCCATGTGCGTGCCCGCCATGGCGGAGATACGGCGCCGCGGCTTGACCCCGGGCCGTGATATTCGCCTGGCCGTTTTCGATGATTCCCACCTACCCGAAGCCCAATCATTCCTGCGCGCCGTTGACCCGGTAGAAGAGGTTGCCGAGCGCGCCATTACCGAAATCACCCGCCTGCTCGGTGACCCGGATGCCGCCGCGGAGCGGCACCGTACCCGACTGGTGCCCTGCACCGTCATCACCGGGCCGAGCTGCGGCTGCCCCACGGCGCCGCAGGAAAGCTCAACGGCGGGAACTGACCAACATCGGCTCTACGCCGCAGCCCACGGGCGCCGGCACGCCGGTTGGGTACCCGACCGTGCCCTCCTCAACGATGAGGGACACAGCCGCTCCCCACTGGCAGCCACGCCGCCCCCAACCCCCTCAACAAAGGAGGCAATCATGACACAGCTCGACCACTTCCCCGACCGTTTCTTCCCCGCCCTGCACGTGCGCCCGAACTTCGGATGGGTCAACGACCCCAACGGCATCCACAAGGTGGGCGATACCTGGCACATGTTCTACCAGTACAACCCCAAGGCGCCCTGGCATGACCACATCCACTGGGGCCACGCCACCTCCACGGACCTCGTCAATTGGACGGCGCAGCCCATCGCCCTCAAACCGCGCCCCGGGCAACCCGATTCGGCCGGCTGCTGGTCCGGCGTGGGCACCGTGCACGAGGGAGTATCCTCGCTGCTCTACACCGCCGTCACCCGCGGGGACGGCCCCTCCGTGACGGTCCTGGCGGAGGAAAACGCTGATAGGAGCGGCTGGGAGCCCACCGGCGTCGTCGCCACCATGCCGCCCATCGAAAACGTGCGCGCCATGCGCGACCCCTTCATCTTCCAGGTGGAGGGACGCACCTACGCCATCCACGGCGGCGGATTCGAGGACGGCACCCCCGTGATCTTCCTCTACGAATGCTCCGATTGGCGCAACTGGCGCTACCTGGACACCCTCCTGGTGGGCGACGACCCGCTCGCCTCCATCTACGCCCCGGCCTCCATCTGGGAATGCCCCCAGCTCATCCAGGTGGGGGAGGCGTGGGTGCTCATCGTCTCCCAGTGGGTGGAAGCGGAAACGCTGATGGATCACCTCACCGGAGTGGCCTACCTGGTGGGCGATCTGGATATGAGCGCCGGGTACCCCCGTTTCGTGCCCCGTGCCGGCGGTGAATTCGACGCCGGGCCCGACTTCTACGCGCCCCAGTGCGTGGTGGACGGGGAGCGCGTGCTCGCCTGGGGCTGGACCTGGGAAGGCTCCGACCGTACCGACGCCGATATCGACGCTTCGGGCTACAACGGTGCGCTGACCTACCCGCGCCAGGTGCGTATTTCCGACGGGCGCGTGTGGACCGAGCCGGCCCCCGAAATCTTCGCGCTGCGCGAAGGCGAGGGCACCGTGGTGACCGAATTGCCCGAGCTGCGCTCCTTCTCCCTGGACCTGGAGGGCAGCGGCACCATCTCGCTGCGCGATTCGGAAACGAACGAAGTGCTCTTCACCGCCGCCGTGAACGCGCCGGCCTCCTTGTGGATGGACGGCTCCCTGGTCGAGCTCTTCCAGGAAGGCACCACCTCTTTCACCCAGCGCATTTACCCGCGCGGCCAGGTTCGGATGGAGGTGAGCGGCGAGCTCACCGTCACCTGCTATCGCCTCTCCGCTTTTAACGACGACGGCGCCCGGCTCCCGCGTGCCTTGCGTTAAGGGGCGGCGCGGCACCGTGTCATAAAAGTAGTAGCGCGCACTAAGCGAAGCGGCGGATACCGGTGGGTATCCGCCGCTTCGGCTTGTATGCGAGGAATGTAGCTTTCCTGCTAGATGGTGGGACTGGTGCCTAGCGGCGCGCCCGCCGGAGCGCCAGCGCCCCGCCCGCTCCGAGGAGCACCGTGGCCGCGCCAATGGCGCCGCCCAGCTCCGCACCCGAGTGGGCCAGCTGCGGCTTGGCCGCATTGGCCTTGGGCGTAGCTGTTGCTGTTGCAGTGGGCGCCGTGGCTGCTGCGGGCGTATTTGTTGCCGTGGGGGCAGCGGTTGCCGGGGCGCCAGGAGCGGAGGGCGCAGCCGGGGTGCCGGTGACGGCCGGAGTGGCCGCGGGGCCGGCTGGCGGCGTCGTCGTAACACCTGGTGCGGAAGGCTGCGCCGGCTGCGCGGGAAGCGGGCGGGCGAGAATCTCATTCAGCTCCGCGATCTTCTTCTCAAGCGCCGCGGCGCGTTCGGTGAGCGTAGCCACGCGGGCCTGCGCCGCCTCGAGCGCCTTTGCCTTCTCGGCGACCTCGGCGCGCGCCGGTGCGGCGGCGGCCTCCGCGTCCTTGATCTGCTGGGCGAGTTCGGCCTCCATCGCCGGGCACTGCGCCTGCGCGCCGCGCAGTTCCTCAATCAGCGGCTTGAGCGTGTAAATCTGGGTATTGAGCTGCTGCTGTTGGGTGCGCAGCTGCTCGAGCTTCTTCTCCAGCGCGTCAATCTGGGCGCTGATTTCCGTCACATCCGCCCCGGCCTGCTGCATTTGCGTGCGCTTGACCACCAGCGCATTTTTCTCATCAATCGTGGCGTATTCGGTTTCCTGAACTTCCTTGAGCGTGGCCTGGAGCTGCGCCAGTTTCTTTTCCTGGCTAGCAATGGCGGGGCCGAGCTTGCCGCACTCGGTGCTCAATTCCTGCTGCTGCGCACGCAACGGGGCAAGGGGAGCTTCCTGGTCCGCGAGGCGCTGGCGCGCGGCGGCGAGGTCTTCTTCCCGGCTCGGAATCTTCGCCTTTTCGGCGGCCAGATCAGCGTTGACCCGAGCCAATTCCACCTCCGCGGCGGCCTTCTCTTCAGCGGCCTTATCCCTGTTCGTATCCGCAGCGGCGCGGGAAAGATTGCTCGTCAGGCTGGTGGATGTGGCCGGGGCACCTAACGCCGCGGCTGGAATGAACATGGCTGTGGCCGCCGCGGCGGCAACGGCCAGGTAACTCGGGTGCTTCATCAGGGTGTCTTCCTCTTCTTTGGGTATGACGGTTTTGCACCACAAGTTTATAGCGAAGTAATAAAAGGATATTAGGAAATGTGATGATAAAAATATCCAAGATAGTTCCAGCTTTGAGGTAGTCGGCGCGGGCTGATTAAATGCCACGGTGCGGGAACCCGTCATGAGTTCCCGCACCGTTTAGGTATCGGAATAATCGGCTACGTGGCTAGCGCCTACGGCCTAGTTCCCAGCCTTCCGGTCGGCTTCCTGGTTGCGCACCGCCCGGGCGGTGCCGTCCACCACTTCGGAGACGATACGCCGGCAGGCCGGCGCCGCATCCGTGGTGGCCAGCCATTCCTGGCCGAGGGCTAGCAGATCCACCCCGAGGTCGGTACGGCCGGCCAGCTGAGCCGGGTAGGCGTACTCGAGCATATTCGAGGCGATTTCCACCGAATTGTTATCCCACATGTCCTTGGCCACCGCGAAGTACTTCTCCGCGTAGGCACGCACGCTCTCCGCGGAGGAACGCCCGGTGCCCAGGGCGAGGTTGCGCTGGCGGGTATTGGTTTCCGGGTGCACGATTTCTTCCCAAACCTTTTCCTTGGCCGCGCTATCGGGCAGCGCGCCTTCGGCCTGGGCCGCGAAAATCTGCCCGAAGGAGGAAGAATCGCGAGCGAACTCGGCGTCAATATCGGCCTGATCGGCCCGCCCGTTAGCCGCCAGGGCGATAAGGATATTCCAGCGGACTTCCTGGTCGACGTCGTACCCTTCCGGAACGGCCACGCCGTCGCGCCACCCGGCAATAAGGCCGAGCTGCTCTTCGCTCACGGCCCGGCGCATCGCCGCACCCATGAGCTGAAGCTGGCGATCCGAACCCGGTGCCGCGGTGAGCGCCAATTCGAAAATGCGCTCGGAAACGGCGGCCGCGAACTCCGTGCGGGTGGCCGGGTTGGAATAGAGCTCCACCGCGGAGTGCAGGGAGCCGAGCACCACGCGCAGTACGGTGCCATCGGTTTCATCCGCCAGTACCGCCAGCGCGATATCGGCGTAGGTGTGGGCGTCGAGTTCGCCGTCGCGCATCATATCCATCGCCGCGAAGACCACCACGGAGCGATCCAGGTGGTTATCGAATTTCTCAAGATTCTCCAGCGCCACCCGGAAGGAATCAGCATCGAAACGGATCTTGGCGTAACCCCAGTCCTGGCTGTTGAGGAGGATAAGATCGGGGCGCTCAGCACCCTGGAAGGACGCGATCTCGGTGCGCTCACCGGCAATATCCACCCATTCGGATTTCACGCAGCGCAGCCCGTCCCCGTCCAGGTCGTAGCCGGCGATGCGGATACGGTGCGGGCGCAGCGAGGAGTTCGCGTCGTTGCTCTGGACCACGGTGAGCCGGTCGATAACCCCGCCGCTGGCCTCCACTTCGGGCCGCAGGGTATTGACGCCGGATTCCTCCAGCCATACCCGGGTCCATTCCTTGAGGTCGCGCCCGGAGGAAGCTTCCAGTTCGGTGAGCAGATCGGTGAGCGTGGCATTGCCCCACTTGTGCTTGGCAATATAGGCCCGCACCCCGGCCAGGAATTGTTCCTGCCCCACGTACGCCACCAGCTGCTTGAGCACCGAAGCGCCCTTACCGTAGGTGATGCCGTCAAAGTTGACGAGCACATCTTCCAGGTCGCGAATATCCGCGGCAATCGGGTGGGTGGAGGGAAGCTGATCCTGTTGGATCGCCCAGGTTTTCTCAGAGGCGAGGAAGGTGGTCCAGGCATCCTTCCAGCGGGTGTTATTCGCGGCGGCCAGGTGGCTCATGAATTCCGCGAAGGATTCGTTGAGCCACAGGTCATCCCACCACTTCATGGTGACGAGGTCACCGAACCACATATGGGCCTGTTCGTGCAGGATGGTGATGGTGCGCCGGTCGATAATCGCACCGGTGGGCTTGGTGCGGAATACGTAGGTTTCCACGATGGTCACCAGGCCCGGGTGCTCCATGGCGCCGGCATTGTATTCGGGGCAGAACACCTGGTCGTACTTGCGGAACGGGTAGGGATGCCCGTAATTCGCTTCGTAATACTCGAAGCCCTGGCGGGTGATGGTGAAAATCTCATCGGCATCTAGGTAGGGGGCCAGCGACTTACGCGCGTATACGCCCAGCGGAATATCGCGCCCGTCGATGGAATGGAAGGGTTCACCTTCCACGCCCTCGTAGGGGCCGGCCACAATCGCCACCAGGTAGGTGGACAGGCGCTCGGTGGGCGTGAAATCCCAGCGTGCCCTGCCTTCGCCCAGGGCCACCGGCTCCGGGGTGGGGGACACGGAGAACACCTTCCAGTTCTCCGGCGCGGTCACCGTGAAGGTGAAATTCGCCTTGAGGTCAGGCTGCTCAAAATTCGCGAAGACCCGCCGTGCGTCCGCCACCTCAAACTGGGAGTAGAGGTAGACCTCGCCGTCGGCCGGATCCACGTAGCGGTGCAGGCCCTCACCGGTGCGCGAGTAGTACTGGGTGGATTCCACCCGCACCGTGTTCTGCGCCGCGAGGTTGGGCAGCGGCAGGCGCGAATCCTGGTAGCTGGCCGGGTCGAGCTCCGCGCCGTTAAGCACCACGCGCTCCACCGACTTCGCGATGAGGTCGAGGAACGTATCGGCACCCGGCGTGGCCTCAAAATCAATTTCGGTAACCGCCGCGAAGGTTTCCTCCCCGGTGGTCAGATCAAGTTCAATGCGGTAATTCTGCGTCGCTACGATCTGCGCGCGTTCCGCAGCTTCTGCGCGGGTGAGATTAGTCCCGGCCATCAAGCTTCCTTTCCTTGGCTTTCAGCACAATTTACGTGAAATCCTACCGGTTCTGGCGCGCCCTTGCCCGCACCGCCCGCTTTCACGCTTGGATAGAACCATGAGTACTCAGGTTGAATTTTGGTTTGATGCAACATGTCCGTGGACGTGGATTACCTCCCGCTGGGTCACCGAGGTGGCCACCGCTCGTGATTTCACCGTCACGTGGCGGCCTTTCTCCCTCGCGATCCTCAATGAGGGCAAAGATATTTCGGAGGAGTACCGCGCCCACGTGGAGGAGGGGCGCGAGACGGCGCTCGTCGCCATGAAAATCGCGCAGCTGGAAGGCAACGACAAGCTCGGCGAGTTCTACACCGCTCTGGGGCAGGCCATTCACGAAGACCGGCGCCCCGTGGGGCGCGAGATTCTTGCCGAAGTGCTCGCGGCCCTCGGCGAAGGTAGCGAATATTTGAACGACGCCGCCCATTACGACGCCGCCCTCCGCGACAGCGTGGCAGCCGGGCTGGCGCTCGTCGGCGACGAGGTCGGCGTGCCCATTATTTCTTTCGACGGCGCGGCCTTCTTCGGCCCCGTCATCTCCCCGGCCCCGCACGGGGAAGCCGCCCTCGCCCTCTGGGATGGCTGCCTCGCCCTGGCTCGCACCCCCGGCTTCTTCGAGCTCAAGCGCTCGCGTACCACGGGTCCGATTTTTAGCTAGCCGCCGCCAGCGCCGCCCGCGGGTGCACGTTTAGATCCACCCGCGGGCCCGGGCGAGCTGCGCCGCCTCGGTGCGGGTGCTCGCCCCGGTTTTCCCAATAGCGGCGGACAGGTGATTACGCACCGTCCCCTGCGAAAGATACAGCTGCGCGGCCATGCTTTTCACGGTCGCGCCGCTGAGCGCCAGCCGCAGCACATCACCCTCGCGCTCCGTGAGCGGATTGGGCCCCATCTGCAAGGCCTGCGCGGCCAACTGCGGATCGATAGCGTAGCCGCCACCCGCAACAGCGCGCAGCGCCGCGGCGAGCTCCTCAGCCGGCGCATCTTTCACCACGAAACCGCGCGCCCCGGCCGCCATGGCGCGCTGCAAATACCCGGCGCGCCCGAAAGTCGTCACAATAACGACGCCGCAGCCGGCCCCCGCCGCCTGCAGAGCCTGCGCCGCCGCGATTCCGTCCACGCGCGGCATTTCAATATCAAGGAGCGCAATATCGGCGCCGGTTTCCGCCACGGTGGGAACGATGGCGCTGCCATCTTCCAGCTGCGCGACTATCTCAATATCCTCTTCCAGGTTGAGGAGCGCCGCCAAAGCCTCGCGCACCATCCGCTGATCATCGGCGATCACTACCCGGATGGGGTGGCGGTGCCCCGTAGCCGCACCGTTGCCCACGTGCGGGTTGGTGGCGGAAGGGGCACCGGTGCCTAGCTGTGCGCCGTCGTTCATAGGATCACCTCCACGCGAGTTCCCGGTTCCAGCCGGGTGACCTCCAGTGTTCCACCGGCGGTTTCCACGCGCTCGCGCAAACCGGTCAGTCCGGTCCCTGCCGGAGCACCCGCGGGGATACCTACGCCGTCGTCCTCCACCCGCAAGCGCGCGCCTGTCTCCCGCTGCTCAATAGTGATGGTGCAATTGCGCGCACCAGAATGACGCACCGTATTCGTGACCGCTTCGCGCACCACCCACGCGAAAAGCTGGGCGGTGAGGAGGGGAAGTTCCGGGGGAGGCGTGAAATGCGCGGTGATACGCGCCGAGCGGAGCAGCGCGTAAGCAGAATCCAGCTCGGCATCGAGGGTGGGCTGGCGCAGGTCGGTGACGGTGGCCCGCACCGTGTCGATAGCGTCGCGCGAAATTTTGAGACTGTCTTCTAATTCAGCGCGGGCCGCCTCCGGATTGCTCTCCAATAATCGCGCGGCCAGTTGAGTTTTTACGGTGATGGCGGTCAGCGAATGGCCCAGCACGTCATGAACCACGGAGGCCAGCTCGGAACGCTGCTCGGAAAGGATGAGCTCCGCGCGCATCCGCGCCGACCGCGTGGCAAATTCTTCCAGCAACCGCGAGATGAGGATGGGGATCATCGGGATAATAATGCTGCCCAGGAACGCGCCCCACAAGAACCCATAGGGGGCCAAGAGGTGGGCCACCGCTCCGCCCGCGAAACACAGCAACCCACACGGAATCCCGGGAATAAGCGGGAGGGAGAAAATCCACATCGCCGCGAAAAACGGTGCGGTAAAAGCAAAACCCAGGGGGAAAGGCGGGATGAGGGTGGCTGATAGCGCCAGGGTTACCGTCCAGAGCAGGAGGGAAACCCAGCGTGGCCAGGTGGGACGCAGATCCGGGAACTGGAAAGCCAAGATATAGAAGAATGCGAACGCGGCCAGCCCGATATAGCCGAGGGTGCGCTCGGCGGGCGAGAGCCCCTGGGTGAAGAGAACTCCCGCGAAAGGAAAGACCAGGAAAATCAGCCAGATCCCGCTGCCGAAGAGCATGGTCAGACGCTCGCGGCGGGTGGTGGGGGCCGCCGGTATCTGGTTAGCGGTGCGCCACATGCGGTTTAAATAATGGCTGGAGGGAGACGACGCGGAGGCAGACAGGGCGGAGGTGGCCGGGGCGGTGCTTGCCGCTGAGACGGTGTTGGCCGATGGGACGGCGCTGGCCGCTGAGACGGCGGGAGACGGGGCGGAGCCGGGTGAAGGAGCGGCGGGGGATGGGGCCATACCATGAGCATAGCGGCCGCGAAGTTCCTCCGCGGCCGCCGCTCGTGCCTGCTGATGTGCTCGCACGTTGCGGTACCTTAGCGCCGTACGCTAGCGCCGCACCGTGGAACGGCGCAGGGCCAGGAGCGCCAGCACCGCGAAGATAAGCGTCCACACCGCCACGTTCCCGATTGCCCAGGCGAAGGATTCGGTGGGAAGGGCCTCCGGCATACCCGGAGTGGCGAAAGCACCGGTAATAATCACGTCCCCGTTCTGAGGCCAGTGCGCCAGCACGCCCGCCCCGTAGAAGGGCGTGTACCGGGCCAGCTCCATCATGGCTCCGCTCAGCGGCATGAAGAGATTACCGAGGAAAGCGAGGAGCACCACCACACCGGAGGCAATGGACACCGCGGTTTCGCTGCGGAGCGCCAGGGCAACGGCGAGGCCGAAGAAAGCGAAGGGGAAGACGCCCACCAGGCACAGCCCGGCGCTCGCGAGCCAGATTCCGGGGGTATCAAATTGCGCGGTGGTCAGAATTCCGAGGAGGAAGGTCGCGCCGATGGGGAGGCAGGCAATGAGGAGGCTGACGATAATTTTGCCCGCCAGGTAGTCTCCGCGGCGCATGCCGGTCAGGGACAGGTGGCGGCCCCAGCCGCTGTCATGTTCCACGGCGGCGGCGCCCGCCATGGACGTCGCGGCGGTGGCTGCCCCGTAGAGGGCCAAGCTCACCATGACGTAGGCGGCGATGGTGCCGCCGGGAATGTGCTTGTCCGTTCCCGGTGAGGCCACTCCGAAAACCGCGAAGATCACGAGGGGGAGGGCGATAAGAAAGATAAGGGAGTCCACCATCCGCAGATTTCGCCAGAGTTCGTGGCGGATATAGGAGAAGAAGATACTGGTGCGGGAACGGGGCGCGGCCGGGCTGGCTATGAGGGTGGTCATGAGAGGGCTCCTTCGGGTGTCGCGGTGGCGGGCGAATCGGGGTGCGGGGAGGCTGTGAGGCTGAAGAACGCATCTTCGAGGCTGGCGGCGGAGATCTGGAGATGGGAGCCGAGCCCTTCGCCAAGAATGACGGCGGCAAGCCGATCGGAATCAGCCACGGTGAAACGCACCAGGTCACCGTCTCGTTCCACCGTGTCGGCGCCGGTGCGCCGGGCCAGCTCTTCCGGAGTGACGGTGGCCTGCGGATTCCAGATGACGGTGAGGTGGTGGCGTTGCTGTGCGGTAATCTCCGCGACGCTCCCGTCAGCTACGATGCGCCCGTTATTCATGAGGATGACCCGCTCGGCGAGGTCCTGGGCCTCCTGGAGGTAGTGGGTGGCGAAAATAATGGTGCGTCCGCGGGCGGCGTCAGCCCGAGTATGCTCCCAGAAGTCACGGCGTGCCGTGGCATCCAGCCCCGCGGTGGGCTCGTCGAGGATGAGTAGCTCCGGGTCGGATAGCAGGGCGGCACCGAAGCGGATGCGCTGGATTTGCCCGCCAGAGCATTTGGCGATTTTCCGGGAGGCGAAGTCGCTCATGCCGGCGCGTTCAATAACGTCGCTCACCGGTAGGTGGAAGGGGAGGCAGTCGGCGAGGAAGTGAAGGGTTTCCGCGGCGGTGAGATCACGGAGCATTCCACCGGTCTGCAGCATGGCGCCGATGTGCCCGGTGAGGGCCGGGGAGCCGGGAGTCTGGCCGAAAACTTCCAGGGTGCCGCGGATGGGTTTGGTGAAGCCGAGGACCATATCGAGGAGCGTGGTTTTCCCGGCGCCGTTGGGGCCGAGGAGCGCCACGATCTCGCCGGTGTCGATTCGGAGGTCGATATTATCGACGGCGCGTACGTTCCCGAAAGAACGGCTGAGGGCGCGGGCGGAAACGGCTGGCTTTGTGGTGCCGGCTGGCTGCATTGCGGCGGCCGGCTGTGCGGTGCGGGCTGGGGGCGTCGCTTGTTCCGGCCGGGCCGGGTGGGCCGAGTTGGCCGCTGGTCTTGTGTTCATGCCATCAGTGTAAAAATGGGCGGCGGGGCGCCGGAACTGCCATGCATCACCAATTCTTCATGACAGATGTCATGGATAGGTGGCCTGGTCAGTCCGGCACTCCGCCGCCGTAACGCCGTGGCAACTAGGCGCGCGTTAGCGCCGTCGTCGTGCTATTTCGGCACCGTGCGATGCCCTGCACGCTACTTCGGCCGCGCATATGGAATGGTGCGTATGCGCGGTATCGCGCACGCAATATGCCGTGCGCAGGAAGAGCGCTTTTACCAAATACGCACGCGTTCTTCCGGGGCGAGGTAGAGGCCGTCGCCTTCTTCCAGGCCAAAAGCCTGCGCGAAGGCGTCGATATTTTTCACCGTGCCGTTGCACCGGAATTCGGACGGGGAATGCGGGTCGATGGCGATGAGCTGGCGCGCCCATTCGTCACGGTTCTTGCCCTGCCAGATCTTGGCGAAGGACAGGAAGACACGCTGGGCGCCGGTGTAGCCGTCAATCACGGGGGCGCTTTCCAGAGTGAGGCCCTCGCGTTCCAGGTGAATCTCATAAGCCTTGAGCGCGATGGACAAGCCGCCCAAATCCCCGATGTTTTCACCCTGGGTGAGCTCACCGTTGACGTGGAAGGCCTCATCCCCGTTCAACTGGGCCGGAATATAGGAATTGAATTGCGCGATTAGAGCCGCGGTGCGCTTCTCAAATTCGGCGCGGTCCTCATCCGTCCACCAGTTGTTGAGGGAGCCGTCCGCATCGAACTTCGAGCCCTGGTCATCGAAACCGTGCCCGATTTCGTGGCCGATCACCGCGCCGATACCGCCGTAATTGAAGGCTGCATCGCGATCCTGCTCGAAGAACGGCCATTGCAAAATAGCGGCGGGGAATACAATCTCATTCCACTGCGGGTTGTAGTAGGCATTGACCGTTTGCGGATTCATATGCCATTCGCTGCGATCAACTTCCTTGCCGAGCTTGGCGATATTTTCCTCCACCTCAAATTCGCAGGCGGCGCGAATATTGGCCAGCAGATCCGTGCCGATCTGCATGGAGGAATAATCCTTCCACTTGTCGGGGTAGCCGATCTTCGGCGCGAAAGTATCCAGCTTGGCCAGGGCGCGCTCCTTGGTGGCGTCACTCATCCAGTCAAGGCCCCGGATAGAAAGCCGGTAGGCATCCAGGAGATCCGCGACCAGCTGATCCATGGTGGCTTTGTGTTCGGGCGGGAAGTAGGAGGCCACGTAAAGCTGACCCACAGCTTCGCCGAGCACGCCGTTGACCAGCTGCACCGCGCGCTTCCAGCGATCGCGCTGCTGGGTGGTGCCGGCGAGCACCTTGCCGTAGAAATCGAAATTCTTTGCGTCGATCACTTCGGGCAGGTAGGAGGCACGCGCCAGCAGAATGCGCCAGCGGGTGTATTCCTGCAAGGTTTCCAGCGGGGTTTCTTCCCACAGCTGCGCGGCAGCCTGGAGCGCCTGCGGGGTGGTCACAATAATGGTGCCGAGCTGATCGGGGTCATAACCGATAGCGCGCAGCGCGGTAGCCCAGGGGAATTGCGGGGCCGAAGCCACGAAATCCGCGAAAGGCATCGGGTTATTGACCTTATCCATATCCCGGGCATCCGTGCGGCTCATATGCGCGGCGGCGAGTTTCGTTTCCACATCGATAACGCGCGTGGCTGCGGCCGTGATGGCGGGGCTGGGCTGGGTGGCTGCTTCATCAAAAGCCAGCTGGGCTAGTTGCGGCACAAAATCCCGGTAAGCATCCAGCATCGGAGCGAATTGTGCTTCGCGGTAATAGGCTTCATCGGGCAAGCCCAGGCCGGACTGGCCGATGGAAAATTCGTTCACATTGGGATTGGCCAGGCTGGGGGACACGCCAACCCCGAAGAAGCTATCCACCCCGGTGCGCATGAGCGCGCCGATCACGCGGGCCAGATCTTCCTTTGTTTTCGCACTAGCCACCGGGTCAAGATCAGCGGCGAGGGGAGCGGTGCCCTTCTCATTAATCGCAGCGGTATCAATAAAGGAACGGTAGAGGGCTACGACCTTCGCCAGCGATTCCGCCGGAACACCCGGCGCGGAATCCGCGGCCGTTTCCGAAGGAGTAGCGCCCGCTGCATCAGCGGCCTTTTCGATGAGCTCACGCACGTGGAGCTCAGCTTCATCGCGCAGATCAATAAAGGAACCCACCGACACCTGATCGGCCGGAATTTCCTTCTCACGCAACCAGGTGCCGTTGACGGCACGGAAAAGATCATCCTGGGGGCGCACCGAAGTATCAGCGCCCGAAAGCACAGCATGCAAAGCAGTATCAGTCATGTGTCCAGGGTAGTGGACGCCTACGACACTTTAAATAGCGCATCGCCACGGGCGCAGCTTCCCGTTCCCGCCGGGCCCGCGCTACTGGCGCCGGCCCGCGCCACCGCACCGTCGCGGCGCACCGTGGGCGCCGTATGCACCCTTGGCCCCGTGGGCGCCGTCGCCGCACCATCCTCAAAGTAAAAGTGACAAGCGGCACAATAGGATAGGATTGCTGCATGCGAGTACATATTGGAACAGATCATGCCGGTTTCGAACTCAAGGAATTCCTGGTGGAGAAGCTCGAAGCGAGTGGCTACGAAGTTGTTGACCACGGCGCGAAAACCTACGACGCGCTCGATGATTACCCCGCCCCGTGCATTGCCTGCGGGCAGGGCGTTGTGGACGATGCCGGGTCGCTGGGCATCGTGCTGGGTGGCTCCGGGAACGGCGAGCAGATTTCCGCGAATAAGGTGCGCGGGGTGCGCGCCATCCTCGCCTGGAATGAAGATACGGCCAAGCTCGGGCGCGAACACAATAACGCCAACGTCATTTCCATCGGCGCGCGCCAGCACACCCAGGAAGAAGCCTGGAACCTGGTCAAGCTTTTCCTGGAGACGCCCTTCAGTGAAGACGAGCGCCACCAGCGCCGTATCGACCAGATCGCGCGGTACGAAGGCGCCTAAAGCGGTATGAGGGCGCCTAAAGCGGCCTAAATATATATCGCCGGATCGATGAGTGGTTCGTGATGGGCCGGGGTGCGTACCCGCGCGGGGATTCCCACCGCGGTCGCTTCCGCCGGCACATCATGAACGACGACGGCGTTCGCGCCCACCTGGGAACCGTCCCCAATGTGGACAGGGCCTAGTATTTTTGCGCCTGCCCCCACCATGACGCCGTTTCCCAAGGTGGGATGGCGTTTGACCGGTTCGGCTGATGACCCGCCCAGGGTCACCCCGTGGTAGATCATGCAATCATCGCCGATCTCCGCGGTTTCCCCGATCACCACACCCATGCCGTGGTCAATGAAGAAACGGCGGCCAATGTGGGCGCCGGGGTGGATTTCCACCCCGGTGAGCAACCGGGTGGCTTGGGAGAGGAGGCGCGCCGGTAGCCGCAGCCGCGGCGTCGCCTCCCACATCGCGTGTGCCACCCGGTGCCCCCACACGGCATGCACGCCGGAGTAAGCCAGTACCACTTCCAGGCGGGAACGCGCCGCCGGATCGCGCCGGCGCGCCGTATCAATATCTTCCCGCATGAGCCGGAGTGCTCGAGATAAACCCATAGGACCTACTCTAGCCGGCCGCCCGCGCCGTGGGCGTATAGCCCCGCGCCAGGTTGGCCTGCGCCGTCGTATCGGTACCTCCCACTAGTCGCGGTAGGGATCGAAAAGGGGAGTGGAAGCGTAACGCTCCCCAAAATCGGGGATGATCACGACGATGCGCTTGCCGGCGGCTTCCTCGCGCCCCGCCACCTCGAGGGCGGCCTGGAGCGCAGCGCCTCCGGAAATGCCCAGCAGCAAGCCCTCTGAGGTAGCAGCCGCGCGGGCCACCTCAAGAGCCTTCGCGGTGGGAACCGGGATGACTTCGTTGTAGAGCTTGGTGTCAAGCACCTCAGGCACGAAATTCGCGCCGATACCCTGGATGCCGTGCGAACCGGCCCGCCCTTCGGAGAGCAGCGGGGATTCGGCGGGCTCCACCGCGATAATTTTCACGTCCGGGTTGTGGCGGCGCAGCGCGCGCCCCGCACCGGTAATGGTGCCCCCGGTGCCGATACCGGCAACGAAGTAATCCACCTTGCCTTCGGTATCCGCCCAGATTTCCTCACCCGTGGTCTTTTCGTGGATCGCTGGGTTGGCGACGTTCGTGAACTGGCTGGCCAGAATCGCGTTCTCGGTAGTCGCCACGATTTCCTCGGCGCGCGCCACGGCGCCGCGCATGCCTTCCTTCGGGTCGGTGAGCTCCAGGCGGGCCCCGAAAGCGCGCAGCAGCATGCGCCGTTCCACCGACATGGACGCCGGCATCGTCAAAATAACCTTGTAGCCGCGCGCGGCACCTACCCAGGCCAGGCCGATCCCGGTATTCCCGGAGGTGCCCTCCACAATGGTGCCACCGGGGCGCAGCGCACCGGCCTTTTCAGCGGCGTCGATAATAGCCACCGCCACCCGGTCTTTCACCGAGTTGGCGGGATTGTAAAACTCAAGCTTGGCGAGGACTTCCGCGGAGCTTCCCTCCGCGAGCTTATTGATACGGACGAGGGGCGTGTGCCCCACTAGTTCAGTAGCGTCGTTGAAAATGGTCATATTTTCCTCCTCGGGTACGCTAACGCCGCTGCGAGCCATATTGTTCCCGCCGCTCCATAGTATTTTCTGGAGTGCGCGCGGTGCGCCGTGGCTCGAGATGTGGATAGAGCTGGGCAAATGCCCGCGCTAGTGGCGCGTTCTTGGCGCGGCGGAGCGCCTTTGCGGGAACCGAAGCGGGGGCACGGTGCGCGGATGGTGCGCTAACCGCGCGTGGTGCTGCCCGATTCCTGCGCGCGCCGTTCGGCCTCCGCGGCGAAAGCCGGAATGAGAAAATCGAGTTTGGTATCGAGGTTGGCCCGGTCGCGCCATTTCAGGCGGGAGAACAGCACAATATTTCCGCGGGTGGGCTGGGCGATATCGGCATCATCTTTGACGTTATTGAATGACGCGGCCGCGGCGTGGGTGGCCATAATGATATTGGTAACGGGATCCACCGCCAGCAGCCCGATTTCCACATCCCAGCCGGCGATATCTTCGAGCGCATTAATAAGGGCATTGAGGTGCGGGGCGATAAAACGCGAGGTGGCGGAGAACTGCACGAAAAGCAGATCAAGCCCCGGGTGGGTATCCATGAGCTCCCACACTTTATTCGCATAATCACGCAGCAGGGCATCCGCGCTATCCCCTTCGGGTGGGGGATATTCGCTCGAAACACGCGCCAAACATGCTTCCATGAGGTCTTCGCGGCTTTTGAAAAGGCGATAGAGAGCGGATGTAGCCACACCGAGCTTCTCGGCAACCTGGCCGAGCGTGAACCGATCTAAACCGATCTCGAAAACTGCATCGATTGCTTCATCGGCAGTAAAGGTCGGTTTAGGGCCGGTCTTCTTGTGTGACCGCAGGGGGCTTCTCATGGCATCACCGTATTCAGGGGTTGATGTGTGTCGATACGGCGCAGCACGATGTGGCCGTTTTTGTTTATTTTAACGCGCTATAGACGAGTCGTCATGTTTATCCAGGTAAGGGGACCTCGATAATCGCATCCTCAATTTGTTCGACGCCGACATTCCCCGCGGATAACTCTGCCATCATAGCGGCCAGGGCCGCGCCGCGCTCCGTAGAAATATGCAGTTCAACACCGTGGTCGCGGTAGTCCATCTCCGGGGTGAAGCCGGCGCCGGAGAGGGTGGCAATGTACTTGCCGGCATCGGAATGTGGGAGGAAAGCCCGGTAACGGGGCACGACTCGCCGTTCCACCATGCGGGCCTGGCCGAGCGCTTGGGTTACGGAATCTGAATATGCCCGCACCAGGCCACCGGTTCCCAGCAGGGTTCCCCCGAAATATCGGGTCACCACCGCGACAATATCGGTGATGTCCGCGCCGAGGAGAGTATCGAGCATGGGGCGCCCTGCGGTGCCGGAGGGTTCGCCGTCATCAGAAGAACGGTGGATTGGAGCGCTACCGGGAACGGAGACCACGTAGGCGCTGCAATGGTGGCGGGCATCGGGAAAGCGCCGCTTTTCACCGTCGATTACGGCGCGCGCCTCCGCCTCGGTGGCAACCCGCGCCAGCACCGTGATAAAACGCGAACGCTTGATCTCAAGTTCGGTTTCGTAGCGCGCCCCGGCCTCTAATAGCACATCCGACATATCGGTATTCTCTCATCACCGGTGCGCGCACGGGGCGCGGGGCGGCGGTGATGGCGCGCCCGCCCGCCATGTGGCACCGTTCCCACCGTATGGCGCCGTATCCACGCCCGCGCGCACCGTGCCGCACCATCCCCTCGCACGGGGCGCTGCGATGCTTGATATCTCACACGCGCCGTCTGGCGCGGCGGGGAGGTGATGAGGTAGACTCATTCGCTGTGTGTTATTGAAGTGCCGGTTCCGGCGCGGATATTCACGAAGATTCGTAGCGGCTGCGCAGGGCGGCCCGGAAAGTAGAGAGGAGCGGTTGACATGGCAGTACCTAAGCGCAAGATGTCCCGCAGCAACACCCGCTCTCGTCGCTCCCAGTGGAAGGCCGAGCTTACCGAGCTCCAGACCGTCCGCGTGCGGGGCCGCGAAGTGCGCATCCCGCGCAAGCTGGCCAAGGCTTACAAGAAGGGTCTGCTCTCGGACTAAGTCCGCGGGAAGCTCAAGCTTGCTTACCCTCGTGAGGATTCCTCACGAGGGTATTTTTTATCTTGCGGGGTAGTTGCTGGCGGCAGCGGGCAGCTCATTTCCTAGAATGGAAGGGACACCGACGAAAGGGGTCCCCATGCAAACCCGTCGCTACGCCGCCATCCTCGCCGCCGCGGCCCGCCAAAAACTCAGCCGCCGCGCCGTTCCTCAGGCTGACGAGCTGCCGCGGGTGAAAGTCCACGCGGTCGCCGAGCGCGCCGTGGGGGAAGGCATCGCCCGTTTCGCCGGCGGGGGAGTGGGCGGGCACGCACCGGCTGCCCTGCTGCACCAGCTATGCCTGGGCCCCACCCTCGATATTCTTGCCGACTCCCGCCTGCCCCTGGTCGCCACCGGTGCCGTGATCACCGACTTACGGTGGGAGATTCTCAGCCCCGTCCCCTTCGGCCGCCCGCTCACGGTGCGGGCTTGGGTTGCCAGTTTCGAGCGTGATGATAAAGGCACGGCGCTACGCGTCGCGGCGGATATTTTGTACGACGGCGCAGTATGTTACCGAGAAATCGCCCGTTACCTGGACCGCGGCAGCTCCGGGAGCTCCGTGCACCTCTCCGGGGAAGAACCGCAACCCGAGCGCGGTGCCCAGCCGGGGGACGGTGCACCGTCCGCACCGTCCTCGCCACCCGCTCCGTCCTCGGCCCCCATTCCATCGGTCCCTGACGCGCCGTCCGCACCCGGCGCCGCTCTTGACTTCCGTGCCGAATTCGGGGTGGATGAGGCCGGACATCTGCGCTACGCCACCCCCTACGCCGTGGCCGAACGGCGCTTCACCGCCAAGGACGCCCGCCATTGGGCCCGCCTGACCGGAGACATCAACCCGATTCACCTCTCGGGCGCCACCGCGCGCCTCTTCGGTTTTAGCGGGGCGGTGCTCCACGGTGCCGCCACCGACGCCTGGGCTTGCGGCCAGCTGGGCCTGCGCGGGGACGCACCGGGCAGCGGGGAGGTCAGCTTCCGGGCGCCGGTGGTGCTGCCCCAAAAAGTAGTGCTGCGCGCCGTGGGGGAGGAAGGCGCCGTCGCCGTAGTGGAAGAACGCACCGGGCGCGACCTCGTCCACCTGCGCTACACCAGTTCGGAATTACGCGAGGCGCAAGCCGGCATCGTGCTCCCCATCCGCGAGGGGAAACCCTCCAGCACCGCGGTCTCGCGGGGCATGGTGGAAGTCTTCGCGGAAGGTGACGCCGCGCTCGCCGCATCCCTCGAGGAGGCTATTCCCTGGCGCCGCACCTACCGCGAGCCCTACGCGCAGCTCACCCGGATTGACGATCCGGCCCACGGCGTGGAGGCGGCGCGCGCCGGCCTGGACTTCGTACACAGCACCCTCACCTTGCATGACGGCACGCCGCTCGCCGAACTGCGCCCGCGCGGCGGGGCACCACGGGGCGAAATCCTGCGGGGCACCACGGTGCCGTGCCCCTTCACCGTGCCCTTCCGGGGCCGGGAGATTCCGGAGCACCGGCGCGGGGCAACCCGCCAGGATGCCCGCGGGGACTACGTGTACCTGAGCGGCACGGAGCTCCTGGATCACCTCGCGCTCTGGGAAGAAAACGGGCGAGTGCAGCCGAGGGTGCTGGAGGCGCTTACCGAGGTGGTGCACAACCCGGAGATGATGCGCCTGGAAGGGCGCACCGTGGCGGTGCTCGGCGCCGGGGCGGAGCTCTCGCCCGCGCCCACGCTGCTGGCCACCGGCGCGCGAGTGGCGGGAGTGGGGCGCAGCGAGTCGCGCCGTATGCGCACCCTCCGTGCCCGGGCTCTGGAAGCTGCCGGGGATCTGCATATTGCGCCCTCCGGTTTCGGTGATGTGACCGCCGCCCCGGACGCGGTGGCCGGCTGGCTCCTCTCCCTGCCCGGCGACCTCGTGGTGGTGGATACTCTCTACGCGCCCGGATATAAGTTCGTGCTGGTGGAAGCGGGAGCGGATGCCGTGCTGCGCATGGTGGGCGAAGAAAACGCGGCCGCCTTCGCCTGGTACGGTTCCCCCACGGATGCCTACCCGGTTGCGGGGAACGACGCCGCAGCGGCTGGCACCGCTGAACTCCCCGGTGGGCTGCTTTCCCGAGCGGCGATCCGCAGCTGGGCGAAGCTGTCCGGGGCGCGGCCTGCCCGGCAGGGCGGCGTCGTCAATCTGCTCCAAGATATCCAGGGCCCCAATTACGCGGCAGCTAAACGCATCGGGCGGTGGCGCGCCACCGTGGAGCGGGAAGCCGGGCGGGATATTTCCTACACCATCGCACCGATGGCCCGCACCGAATCGGTCCTCATTTCCCAGCCGCTACGCGCCGGATATGCCGGATTGGAGCGGCTAGGATACCCGCCCCTTGCCGCCGATACCGCCGCGGCCCTCCTCGCGGGCCTGCTGGTCTGGGACCTGCACCATCCCGAAGCCACCGCGGCTTCTACCAGTTTCCTGACCGACCGCGCCCTGGATGGCGGGCTGCTTTCCATTCCCTACCAGCCCAATGACCTGGCCGGCCTCGCGCTCCTCAGCGGGGCGGAGAAACTCCTCGGGCGCCCTAGCAAACCTACGGCCGGGCGCTTACGGGAGCGCCCGGCCGTAGGGGATGCGTCCTCGGGTTACTAAACGAGGGAAGGCTGCTAGGAGCCCGAGGACAGATCTGGTTGGAGTGGACAGGTTCCTTTAGTGGATGAGGACCTTGAGGGCATTGGTATCCGCGGCGTGGGCGAAAGCCTCATAGGCTTCCATAATGTCCTCGAAGGCGAATTCGTGGGTGACGAACTTATCGGCGGGCAGCTTCTTGGCGGCCACCAACTTGAGCAGCATTTCCAGGGTATTGGTGGACACCAGGCCCATAGAAATATTGATATTGGAGATCCACAGCTTGTCGATAGGCAGATCAACCGGCTTGCCGTGCACGCCCACATTGGCCACGTGGCCACCCGGGCGCACGATCTGGAGGCAGGTATCGAAGGTGGCGGGAACACCCACGGCCTCGATGGCGACGTCGACACCCAAACCATCGGTGAGGGCCATGACCTGCTCCTTCCAATCGGCGGAGCTGTTATTGACCGTGTGGGTGGCGCCGAAATCACGGGCGCGATCCAGGCGCTTATCATCCAGGTCGATGGCGATGACCTTGGCCGGCCCGTACAGGCGCGCCGTCATCACCGCGGCCAGGCCCACGGGGCCCGAACCGACCACCGCGACGACGTCGCCCGGCTTGACCTTGCCGTTCTGCACCCCGATTTCGAAACCGGTGGGGAGGATATCGGAGAGGAGGATACCTTCCGCATCGCTCACGCCTTCCGGAATCTTGTACACGGAATTTTCCGCGAAGGGCACACGCACGTATTCGGCCTGGGTGCCGTCAATCATGTAGCCGAAGATCCAGCCGACGCCCGGCATACCTTCGGGATCCATGCAGTGGGCGTACATGCCTTCACGGCAGTAGGAGCAATGCCCGCAGGAGCTCACGCAGGAGAGAATCACGCGGTCGCCGACCTTGAGGTTCGTCACGTTCGAGCCAACTTCGGTGATGCGGCCAATTCCTTCGTGGCCCAGAATGCGCCCGGGCTGCACTTCCGGGGTGTCACCCTTGAGGATGTGGAGGTCGGTACCGCAGATCGTGGTTGCTTCCATCTTGACGATGACGTCGGTGGGTTGCTGGATTTGCGGGTCAGGAACTTCTTTCCATTCCTTAATACCCGGACCTCCGTAGACAAGAGCCTTCATAGTTTTCTCCTCATTGAGTCGCTCTGGTGAATGCGGTGCCGTGACTGGCGCCACCCTTCTAATCTAATGGGACGTATGGCCTATGGGAAGAGTATGTGGCGGCGCGTTGTGTAACTTTGATCACCCGGGGGATTTACAAGAAATGCATGAAAGCATGCGGGAAAGTGGGTGGTGTGATGGGCGAAATGGGTTGACGTGGGTGCCGAGGGCGTGTCTCGTTATTTAAGGACATACGTCCCGCTGAGGGCCGGCCTTGTGGAAATCGCGCGCTGCCAGCTGGCGGCGTCGTCGTTAATAAAATAAAGGAGGCTGTAATAAACGAAAGAGTGTACGGTCGGGACGGCGGGACTTGAACCCGCGACCCCCCGCTCCCAAAGCGGGTGCGCTACCAAACTGCGCCACGTCCCGTACTGGTTGTGTGTGCGTTGCCACGTGTCGGAAACTGGATGCTCCCGGCTTGCCGGCCTTGCGGCGCGGCCTAGGCAACGTGCCTAGTGTAATAGATTCTGGCCGGCGCTGCCCATGCTGCCGGCTTGCTAAATGGAGTGGAACTCTCGGTGGTGGGGTGGTATTCTCTTCGGGTAGTGTTCGCGAAAGCGGCTCTGCGCGAGTGTAGTTTAGTGGTAAAACCTCAGCCTTCC
Organism: Actinotignum vesiculae; assembly: GCF_051267215.1. Taxonomy (NCBI): domain Bacteria; kingdom Bacillati; phylum Actinomycetota; class Actinomycetes; order Actinomycetales; family Actinomycetaceae; genus Actinotignum; species Actinotignum vesiculae. The sequence continues at coordinate 180,250 of NZ_JBOZGG010000003.1, read as the reverse complement.
AAGCTGATGATGGGAGTTCGATTCTCCTCACTCGCTCTGTATTTTCGCTGGTCAGAAGGCGAATATTTCTCGAAATTCCCCGCATATTATTCCCCCTTTTCTTGGTGCATCGCCTTGCCTAACTAGGGAAATGTCCCACTTTCACGATATTATTTTCAATCTATAGGTATCCTTTAATAATGATTGCACCTATGTCGTTGGGATCATTATGTTGAGAAAATCTGTCGCAGTCGGAGCTGCGTTAGTACTTTTAGGTTCTGGAATAGGGGCTGTCACCTCCGCTGTGGCAGCTCCCGCGCCGGCGCCCGCGCCGGCGAGCGAGCTGCCCGCGGGCTTTGTGCCCGCCAATGCGGTGGCCGATGTGACCTCGGTGGTGGTGGGCGCGACCAGCAATAGCTGCACGGGCCGCACCCTCCGCACCGCCAAGCCGGATGATGGGAAAACCTACCCGGCCCAGGATAGTTACTACACCAATAGCGTGACGTATTGCCTGGATCAGTCCTTCGTGACCGGCGATAACAAGATTTCGTGGAACGCCGCCACAAAAACCCTATGGTTCAATAATTATGTGCAGGATGCCGCGAACTCCTACAAGCGCGGCGTGTCCGTGGACACGGGCAAGATCGCTTCCGATGTGACGGTCAAGTTCAGCGGCACGAACGTTTTTACCGCGAGCGAGGGTGGCTACACCGCGAACGCCCTCTATTTCGCCGGTAACCAGGATGGCCTGTATAAATACGTCCTCGATTTTGACGGCGATGCCACCTTCGATGCCACGAACACCATCAATAAATACCCGGTGAACCTGGAGGACAGCGATCCGAACGTGACCTGGCTCAAGGGCGGCTCGATTGGCCTCGACTCCTCCGGCGCACCGATTGAAATTGTGGGCCAAGGCAAGCTCACCGCCGTGGGCAGGGATATTACCTGCGAGAAGTGCGGGAGCGGGGATAAAAATACCGCGATGAGCACTGCGATCCGCAGCACCGCGGACCTCAGTATCGGCGGCAATGTTCAGGTCACCGCTCGCGTCACCAACGAAACCGGTTTGGCAACCGGCATCAACGCCTGGAAGAACCTCACCATTGACGGCACCCAGGGCGCCACGGTCACGGCGGAAGCCAGCTCCAACGCCTCCACGGCAACGGCGATTATGCAGGCCGGCGGCGGCGACACCGATAACACCGGCGACGTTTTGAGCATCACGAACGCGAAGGTCACGGCGCAGGCAACGGCGCAGGGGCAGTCCAGCTTCGGCGTGTACAGCGCGGGAGACCTCAACGTTGGGGGCACCTCCGCGCTGAGCGTCACCTCCTCCTCGCAATCGCAAGGGTACGGGGTGTACGGTGCGGCGCAGGTGAAGGCCGACGGCGCAGCCACCCTCACGGTGGCCGCTTCCTCAGCGAATGTTGCTGGGGGAGTTGTCGGCGCTACCGGGGTGACCTTCGCGAGCACCGGTGAGAGCCTCATCAAGATGAACGGGGCCAAGGATGCCCCCGCGATTTTCACGGCGGGCCAAGGCACCTGCCGCTTCCTGGGTACGGGGAATGTGACCGCCCAAACGGAGGGGGGCTACGGTGCCTACCTCAGCTGTCCGAATACCGAATTTGGGGAACGGATTGGCGTGACCAAGCCCGGCACCTTTGCCCTGGCCGAATTTGCTAGCGGTGCATTCACGGTGGATGAGAACCTCGACCGGAATAAGGTGGCCGGCCCGGCTGGTACCAGCCCCGTGTCCTCCACTACCCGCACCCGCTTCGTGGTCAATCACAAGGGGCAGCGCACCGGGAACTGGACGATTGGCCAGGGTTACGTGGCGCAGATTGGCACCACGGCGCAAAGCGGCACCGTGACCGGCCAGGTTGTTGAGCCCGGCTCGCAGCACTATCCGGAAGGCACCGCGCGCCAGCATATTTTCACCGCGCCGCAAGCCCAGGTGAGCACGAGCGCGCAGCCGAGCATTCCGGCGGGGGAGAAGAATTTACCCTTCGCCTGGTGGACGGTATCTGAATTGGCCACTCCCGCGGAGCAGCTGAGCAAGGAGGCCCTCGGGCAGAATGCGCAGGCAAATCCGGCCGATAGCGCCCTGAAGTTCGCCATGCCGGCCGAGGATCTGACCTTGACCCCGGTCTACGGCACGATTATTGTGCCGGCGGCTCCGGTGACCGCCCCGCAGCCCTGCGATGAGAGCGGAACCGTGGCACCGGCCAAGGTAACTCTGCCGGAGAATGTTGAGGGCGTGACCTACGGTGAACCGGAGATTGCCGGTACCACGGCCACCGTGACCGCGACGGCAGAGCCCGGTTACCTCATTGCTACGCCGGGTGCCGGAGCGAACTACACGGTTGATCAGGAGCATCGCACGGCCACCTGGACCCTGGATCTCACCTCAACCTCCTGCACGGCCACTCCGCTGGAGAAGCCCGCGGTCACCCCGATTGCTCCCACCCTGGTTCCGGCAGATAGCTGCGGGACTCCGGCCACGGTGAGCATTCCGGAATCCGCTTTCGTGGAGTACACCCGGGTGGAGGCGGATGGCAGCGTCACCGTGACGGCGCAGCTCAAGGATCTGCAGCGCTACACCTTCGCCGCGGGAGCTCAGACCGAGTGGAGCTTCGATATTTCCGCCCGGGCGTGCCCCGTGCCCGAGCCGCCGGTAAACCCGGACCCGCCGGCGGGCCCCGAGCCGGAGCCCGGAACGCCGGGTGAGCCGGGCACGCCTGGAACGCCCGGCACGCCCAGTGAACCAAGCACGCCGCAGCAGCCTGGAACACCCGGCACACCGAGCGAACCGGCTGGCCCGGGCGCTCCGGCTGGCCCGGGCGCTCCTGCTGACCCGAAGCCCGCGCCGGAGCAGAAGGCTCCGACGGTGAAGGTGAAGCGCCCCGCGGCCAAGCTCGCGCATACGGGCGCCGCGGCAGCAACCGGGATCGCGGGAGCAGCCGCTCTCATTCTGGGCGGCTTCGCGCTGCGCCGGAAGTACCGCGGCTAAGCGGTCACGAAAGTAGCGCCGGAAGCGGCCGCGAGCCTAGCGATTGGCCCGCGGCCGCGCCCGGTTCCTAAGCACCTAAAACAGCAGGTCAGAGACCTGCCAGCTATCCCCTCGGGGGACTCTGGAAAAACATTTGCGCAAAAGCTCGACCGGCAGCGCCGGCGGGGAAAGCGCCAAAATTCCGGGGAAAACCGAGGGGATAGCGCTGTTTGGGCCGCCTAAAGCGGCCGTGGCGTATCTCATGAGTGAGCCACCGCGTTGTTGTCCCCGGCAAAAAGACCTACGATGATTGACTGTGCGCAGCATCCCCGCTGCGCACTAAGGGAAACGTCAGGGGATACGAGATGATCGAACTAGCCGAGGTGGAGAAAATCTACCCGCGCCGCGGAGCGGAATCCGTGGCGGCGCTGCGCGGCATCTCCCTCACCATCCCCACCGGGGAAATCCACGGCATCGTCGGTGAATCGGGTGCCGGTAAATCCACCCTCATCCGCTGCCTCACCGCCTTGGAAAAACCCACCAGCGGCTCCATTCGTATTAACGGCGAAGATCTCAACGCGCTGCCAGCCTCGAAATTACGCGCGGCCCGGCGCACCATCGGGATGGTCTTCCAGGGCGGCAACCTGCTTGAGGCACGTACCGCCGCGGAAAATATCGCCCACCCCCTCCAGATCGCCGGGGAAAAATCCGCGAAGATCGCCGAACGGGTGCGCGAGCTGCTGGGCGTCGTCGGCCTTGCTGATCGGGGCGATTCGTATCCATCCCAGCTTTCGGGCGGGCAGCGCCAGCGCGTAGCCATTGCGCGCGCCCTGGCCACCACACCTTCGGTGCTGCTCTGCGATGAGCCCACCTCCGCGCTGGACGCGGATACCACCTTGCAAATCCTCGAGCTGCTGCGCGAGGTACGCGATGCCTACGGGGTGACCGTCGTTATTATTACCCACGAAATGGACGTAGTGCGCCGGATCTGCGATTCGGTCACCCTCCTCGAATCGGGCCGGATTACCGCCGGCGGCACCATCGAAAGCGTGCTCGCGGACGTGAGTTCGCCCCTGGCGCGCCGCCTGGTGCCCGCCCCGGATATTGAAACAACCAATGTTTCCGGCTCCATTATCGATATTGCCTTTACTGCCCGTCCCGGCGAAACCGCCGGCTCCCAGGCCCTCAGCCTGGCCGCGCGGCTCGGCTGCGATATTGGCGCGGGTGTTTTTGAATCTATCGGTGCGATCCAGATCGCGCGCCTGGCCCTCGTGGTTGATGACGCGCAGGTGGATACCGTTCTCACCGCGATGAACGAGGCCGGAATCACCGCGGAGGTGCGGGCAGCATGACCATTCTTAGCGTATTCTCGCCGGCGGTATCCGCCGCGGGGCTCTTCAGCCCGGCCTTCTCCGCACCGGTCAGATCCGCCGCGGCCACCCTCCCGCTCGAGCGCGGCACCTGGTTCGACGCCCCGGAAATCAAGGACGGGCTGGCCCGCGCCACCTTCGAAACGCTGGCCATGGTGGGGATCTCCACCGTCATCGCCTCGGCGCTTGGCCTGATCCTCGGGATGATCCTGGTGGCAACCGGCCGCGGGGGACTGCTTCCCTCGCCGCTCCTCAATAAAACCCTCGGTTTTATCGTCAATGTGGGCCGCGCCATCCCCTTCATTATCTTCGTCTTTATCCTTATCGGCTTTTCGCGTGCAATCGCCGGAACGGGCAGCGCCTGGCAAGGCTTCACCGTTCCGCTCACGATCTCCGCGGCCTTCTACTTCGCGCGCCTGGTGGAATCCAATCTCATGGGCGTTGAGCGCGGCAAAGTGGAAGCCGTCCTCATGATGGGAGCCTCCCGCACCCGCATTATGTTCGGGGTGCTCATGCGCGAAGCGCTGCCGGCCCTCGTCCAATCCGTCACGATCCTCGCGGTCACCCTCGTCGGCTACTCGGCGATGGCGGGCGCCGTGGGCGGCGGCGGCCTGGGCGCCATGGCCCAAAACGCCGGGTACTACAATAACCGCCCGGATGTGCTCACGATCGTGGTGATCGTGCTGGTGCTCCTCGTCATGGTTATCCAGGCGCTGGGTGACATGCTCAGCCGGCTGGTGGATCACCGCTAAGGAACCGCCGGCCGGGTCACGCACCACCGGGAAGCACCCGGACCAGCGCTGTCAGCATAACGGTGTACAGCGATCCGTCATCACCACCAACATTGTGAAAAATAGAGGAATATACAACCATGAAGAAGCTTTCGAAAATTGCCCTGGTAGCTGCGGTGAGCGCGCTCGCGTTGAGCGGCTGCGGTAGCTCCGATTCGTCCTCCTCCGCTCCCGCGAAGAACGACGACGGCGCGGTGCGCCTCGTTGTCGGCGCCTCGCCGGCCCCGCATAAGCAGATCCTGGAATTCGTCAATGACAACCTCGCCAAGGACGCCGGTTTCACCCTGGACATCCGCGAGTACAACGATTACGTGCAGCCCAATGTGGCGCTCAACGCCGGGGAAATCGACGCGAATTACTTCCAGCACCTGCCCTACCTTGAGAACGAAATCAAGGAAAAGAACTACACCCTGGACCACGGCGCGGGCATCCACATCGAGCCCTACGGCATCTACTCCAAGAAGATCAAGCAGCTCAGCGAGCTCAAGGACAATGCCGTGGTGGGCGTGACCAACGATCCGTCCAACCAGGCGCGCGCCCTCGACCTGCTCCAGAAGAACAACCTCATCAAGCTCAACCCGCAGGTTGCTTCGCCCACCATTTACGATGTGGTGGACAACCCGAAGAACCTCACCTTCCGCGAAGCTGATGCCCCCTCGGTTCCGAAGATCCTCCCGGACGTGGATATCGCGATCATCAACGGTAACTTCGCCCTCCAAAACGGCCTGGTTCCCTCCAAGGATGCTATCTACACCGAAGATCCCACCGATAACCCCTACGGCAATATCCTCGCCTGGAACTCCAAGGCCACCGGCGAGAAGCTTGAGGGCGTAAAGAAGTTGGATGCCGCGCTGCACAGCCCCGAAGTTGCCAAGTACATTCGCGATACCTGGCCCAATGGTGAGGTTATTCCCGCCTTCTAAGCCCGATCACCCCGCGCGTGATCACGCCGAGCGGGATGACCCCGCCGTGCCTGCCGCACCGGTAGGCCAGTGATCTTAGCTGCCCGGTACCTCGCTTCGAGGTGCCGGGCAGCTGCGTCGTCGGCATGTTTCTGGACGCTGTGCGCGGCGGACCCCCGAGCCCCCGCGCGGGTGAGAGTGCGTTCACATATAGCACGTAGTTTGGCGCTAGAACTCCCATCACCCGGGGTGCGTGCCGTAGAATTAGCGGGTATGCCCGCGCCCGGCGCGGCGCAGTAAGGGGACGGATTCGTCCTATCGGCAAGGGTTATCACCCCCATTTTTAGACTGGAGAAAAAGTTGGAAAGCTCCTACGAACAGCTCGATCCCACCCAGGTGAAGCTGACCGTTGAGGTTCCTTTCGAGGAATTCAAGCCGGAAATTGACAAGGCCGCGAAGACCATCGGCAACCAGGTGCAGATCCCTGGCTTCCGCCGGGGCCACGTGCCCGCGCGCGTTCTGGAAGCGCAGATTGGCCGCGCCGCGATTGTGGAGCAGGCGATTAACGACTCCCTGGACGGCTACTACCAGGACGTCCTGGAAGAACACGATCTCGTGCCCATGGGCCGCCCCGCGGTGGACGTGACCGGCGTAGCGATGGAGAAGAACTCCACCGAGCCGCTTGCCTTCACCGTCACGGTGGACGTGCGCCCGGCGATTGTGATTCCGGATCCGGCGCAGTACAGCTTCGAAGTGGAAGCGACCAATGCTGATGCGGATGCCGTGGATGAGCGCCTCGAGCAGCTGCGCGAACGCTTCGCCACCCTTAAGACGGTGGAGCGCGCCGCCGCCAGCCGCGATTACGTCACCATTAACCTCTCCGCCAGCATCAATGGCGAAGAAGTTGATTCGGTGGAGGGCGTGTCCTACCGCATCGGTGATGACAATATGCTCGATGGCCTCGATGAGGCCGTCAATGGCGCCTCCGCTGGCGATGAGCTCAGCTTCACCTCCACCCTCGTGGGCGGGGAGCACGCCGGGGAGCAGGCCGATGTGACCGTCGTGGTGGAGAAGGTGCAGGAATCCGAGCTTCCGGAAGCGGACGACGATTTCGCCCAGCTCGCCTCCGAATTTGACACCATTGAGGAACTGCGCGCGGACTTGGCGGAGAAGGCCGCCACGGATGCCGCCCAGGTCCAGGTCATGGCCGCCCGTAACCTCCTCCTCGATAAGCTCCGTGAGGATGTCAAGGTGCAGCTGCCCAAGCGCGTGATCGACGCCGAAGTGGAACGCCACCTCGAATCCGAAAACCGCGCCACCGACGATGACCACGCCAAGGAAATCCGCGGGGAAATCCGCGATTCCCTGCGCGACCAGATCATCCTGGACGAACTGGTCAAGAAGTTCGGCGTGGAGACCAACCAGGATGAACTCTTCAACTTCCTGGTCCAGCAGGCCCAGTCCTACGGCATGGACCCCAACCAGTTCATCTCCGCGGCCGCGCAGACCGGACAGCTCGGTGCCTTCAGCGGCGAGCTGCGCCGTGGCAAGGCGCTTATCTCCGCGCTGCGCCTGGCCAAGGTTGTGGACACCAACGGCAACGAGGTGGATGTCATCAAGGTCGTCGGCGAAAAGCCGGAAGGCGAACTGACCCCGGACTTCTCCGCCGCCCCGTCCCGCCCCGTGTGGGATGGCCCGGTTGATGAGGACGGCGCGGCTGAGTCCGCTCCGGTGCAGGGCGACGACGCCGCCGCGGCCCCGGCAGCTGAAGCTGCCGCTGCCGCGGAGGAAGCCCCCGCAGCGGACTCCGGCGCGGATGCGCCGGCCGCGGATGCGGATGCTTTTGATCCGGCCGCCAAGAAGGTGGACGAGGTCGTGGAATACGCCCAGGGCGCGGATGCCGCTGAAGTGGCCCGCGTGCTCGAAGCTGAGAAGGCCGGCAAGGCCCGCAAGACCCTCGTGAAGAAGCTTGAGGAGCTCCTCGGCTAATTCGGGATGCACTAACTGCCCGCTAACCTGGCGGGCGTGTGGGGTGGGAGGCTCAGCCTCCCACCCCACACGCGTATGCGCGCAGCGCAGCTGCGCCGTCGTCGTACAATGTGATATTCACGTGAAGCTCCTTAAATTAAGAGCCCGTTTACGGCTCATTAAGGCGGATTCAATAGTTTGAGCAATGGAAACGCGTGTTTCCGAGTCGGGCCAATCCGCGCCCCGACTAGCTCAAAGCGAAGGATATTCATGCGACACGTGCGTCGAGCAGTAGCGGCTCTAGCTGCCGCTACGCTAGTGCCGGTCGGGGTGGCATTCACGGTGCCAGCCGCGGCCGAGCCAGTACTCCCGGGAGTCGATTCACCGGCTCTCGCCTCTACGAATGAGAATCCCGTCGTCGTGGACGGGGTGACTCAACCCATGGATCCGCGTCCCGGCTTCCGGGTGCTGCCCTACCTGCAGCGCCCCGGTGCCCACGAGATGACGATTAACTGGTTTACGGAACTGGGTCATAATGCCGTTCTCACCATTAGCGGCCCGGGCCTGCCCGCCGAAGGGCGCACCTACACCGTGGCCGGCGTGCAGAACCCGGTGAACGATTACCAGGATTACGAACTCAAGCAGGGTACCCTCAGCCGCGGGAAGGCGCTGTCCGTACCGCAGGGTGCCTGGATTCGCGCCGATCATCCCTACAAGTACAGCCAGCGCGTGGAAGAGCTCCAGCCCAGCTCCACCTACACCTACACGGTCACGGTGGATGGCTACGCGCATTCCGCCACGCTCCGTACCCTCCCCGATGGGAAGGCCGGGATTACCGATCCGCTTCACATCATCGCCTTCTCCGATACCGAAACCGATCCCATCGGGCGCGTGACCTACCGCGAATGGGAACAGACCCTCAACCTGGCCGAGGGCTCCGAAGAGCGCCCGGGCAGGGGCTCGGCCTGGGATGAGAAATTCGGTGGCTCCACCCGTAACGGGAAGTACGCCGTCAATTACATGCTCACTGAGGATAAGGCGCAGGAAATTAATAACGCCGCCATTGCTGCCGCCAAGCCGGACCTGGTGCTGCTGCCCGGCGATATTGCCGAACGTGCCTCCTCGCAAAGCCACTGGGATGAATGGTTCCGCTACTTCGCCGGTGATAAGGGCCAGCTCCTTGATTCCATCCCGGTGATCACCTCGCTGGGCAACCACGAAGTGTACGGCTACGGCAGCCCGGATGATCGCACGGCGGTAGCGCGGGCGCGCGCCGCCTACAACCAGGTATTTGATACCAACGGCTCGGATAACGCGAATGCGCGCGATGCCTACCACCGCACCGATATGGGCCCGGTGACGATCATCAGCCTCGATTCGACTAACGGCACCGACCAGACCACGAAGACAATGCCGGAAGAAGCCAAGATCGAAGGTAACGACGAAGGCATTACCGCCGCTCAGCTCGGGACCGACACCCAGGGCGTTTTCCCGTACGAGGAATACGCGCGGGACTTCCCCAAGTCCGTGGCGGCCGGCTGGTGGGGTCCGGATGCGGCTCCCGATTCGGTGGACCAGCCCAGCTTTATGCCCGGCTCGGATCAGTACCGCTGGCTCGAAAAGCAGCTGGCTGATGCCCGCGCCAAGGGCCAGATCATTATCGTGCAGTACCACCATGTGGCCTACTCCAACGGTGTACACGGCACCCCGATGGGGCACAAGTTCCCCGATCAGCAGCCGGGTGTGCCCATGCGCCACCTCCAGCCGCTCTTCGAAAAGTACAATGTGGCCTCCGTTTTCTCCGGCCATGACGAAATGTTCCAGGCATCCTACGTGGACGAAGCCGGCGACGGAGTGGGCGTGTACCACTGGGACGTCGGGGTAGCTTCCGACGGCCTGCGCGGCGAAAAAATGGTCAAGACGGGGGAGAACGGTGCCTACGAACCGCTGCGTTTTAACTCCCACTCCGTGTGGATGGCGCAGGCCAATGAACCGGAAATGTGGAAGACCAACGAGGCGGGCGTGAAGAAGCTCATCTCGGGCGGGAAGCACTACGGGCACCTCGATATTAAGATCAACCCCTACGCCGGCCCGGCCCTCGATTCCGGGGTGAAGCCGGCCGCCGAAATGGTCATGACCCCTATCTCGCTCTTCCCGATCCTCGATAATAACTACGAGGTGGAAAAGGTGGAGCGCCGCGAGCTGCTTTCCGGGCAGTTCACCGTGTACCTCGACGCGGAAGGTAACCCGCTGGCGGGTACCCCGCAGGAAGGCACCGGCGAGGACGGGACCGGCGGGGCGGAAGAAAAGACCGCGCTGTCGAACTTCGCGCTCGGCGTTATCCCGGACACCCAGTTCTACTCGCGCTACGCCACGGAAGAAACCGGTAACCAATTCGGTGCCATGTACGGCAGCGAACCCTTCTCCGCCCAGACCTCCTGGATCGCCCAGAATGCCGAGAAGTACGGCATTAAGATGTCCATGCACCTGGGCGATATCGTGGATCAGTACAACCACCCCCAGCAGTGGGAAATCGCCGATAAGGCCATGAAGATTCTCGAGGATGCGGGGCATCCCTACTCGATTCTTGCCGGTAATCACGACGTCGGGGCCGATGCCTCGGATACCGACCCGGTCGGCTACGGCACCTACAAGGAATGGTTCGGGGCCGAGCGCGCCGCCAAGAACTCCACCTTCGTGGAACGCGATCCTTCCGGAGCGCACGAATACCACATCCTCAAGGTCAACGGCCAAGATTTCCTGGTCATGAACCTGTCCTGGCAGGCCCAGGATGACGCGCTGCAATGGGCATCCGATGTGCTCGACGCGCATCCCACCACCCCCACGATTGTTAATTCGCATCAGCTGATTAACGTGGAGGGCGACGGCGTGACCCCGCTGGCCACCGAGTTCGGTGAAAAGGTGTGGAATAAGCTCATCCGCAACCACGATCAGGTGTTCCTCACCTTCAACGGCCACCATCACGGCGCGACCACCTGGACGCGCACGAACGACGCCGGCCACCCCGTCTACCAGGTCCTCATGGATTACCAGATGGCCTACATGGGCGGAAACGGCTACATGGGCATGGTGGAATTCGACCTGCCGGGTAACAAGATCTACCAGACCTCCTTCTCGCCCTGGGTCATGACGAAGGCCAAGGACACCCTTGTTCCCGACGACCAGGCGATTCTTAACGGTGCGGGCCAAACTTTCGAGCTTGACTTCAACTTCGCCGAACGTTTCCCGAACCTCGTGATCGCTGATACGAAGGCTTCTTTGACAACGCCGCAGCTGCGCGAGTGGCTTGCCAGCTACGATGCGCCGACCCAGGTGACCCCCACCGCCCCGAGCGGCGCGGAGGACTACCCGAAGGTGGATAGCACCGTGGCCCACTGGAAGATGCCGGTGGATAAGGCCGAAGGCACTCCGGTTGCCGTGGGTGAAGCCATCGTGGATGCCGTGGGTGGGGATAACTTCACCCGGGCCCCGCTGGACCAGCCAGGTTCCAAGGGAGCCGAAGAGGGCGACGTCGTATGGACCCGTGACCACCACCCGCTCTCGGCCAATGCCGGTGCGGTGTGCTTCGCCAATGGCGGGCGTGATAACGCACGCTGGAATAACTTCGTGACCGCCGCCGATGCCGCCGTCAATAACGAGACCTTCGAGAACGGTTTCACCTTCGAAACCTTCATCAAGATCTCCCCGAAGTTCGATAACAAGAACAATGCCTGGATGGCCTGGCTTTCCCGCGATGGCCAGCGCCAGAATATTGCCGGCTACAACAACACCGAGGGCGAGGAACCGCCCTTCGCGTGGGCGCTGTCGAACCTGGCGGAAATCCAGTTCTCCTTCGTGGATTCCCAAAAGCCCACCCCGGCCGAATCCTCGGCCTGGTCCGGTGAGATTGTTTCGCGTGATCAGTGGCTCCACCTCGCGGTAGTCAATGATCCGGAGACCAAGATGACCACCATGTACGTGGATGGGGTACCGGTGCTGCGTAATTCGCCGGGCACCGTGGGCGTGGGCACCCAGGGCCTGCCGTGGGTCCTCGGGGCGGGCTCCTACGCCGGCGTGCGTGAATCCGGCTTCCAGGGCTGCATCGGCGAAGTCCGCCTCGTGGGCGAACCGCTGGACTCCAGCAAGTGGCTGACCGCGCGCGCCGGAGAAACCCCGGGTGGCGAGCAGCCCGGCGGTGAAGAACCGGGTACGGAGCCGAGCGTGGAGCCGACGGTGCCGGGGACGGAACCCAGCACGGAGCCGAGCACGGAGCCTACCGCGCCGGGGACGGAGCCGAGCACGCCGGGGACCGAACCGGGCGATAAGCCCAGTGAAGAACCGAGCAAGCCGGCGGCGCCGCAGGGCAACCTGCTCTTCGCTTCCACCATTCTGGCCGGCGGCAACGCCGACCGCGTGACTAGCTACGGTCGCGCTGGCGAAACCATCTTCGTGGGCGATTGGGACGGCGATGGCGTGGACACCCCCGGGGTGCGCCGCGGCAACACTTTCCTGCTGACCAATGCTGCCACCGGTAATGCCCAGCTGCAATTCTCCTTCGGTCGCGCGGATGATGAGATCGTTATCGGCGACTGGAACGGGGACGGCAAGGACACCATCGGGGTGCGCCGTGGCAATACGGTGTACGTACGCGATGACCTAGCCGGTGGTAACCACACCGCCATGGTTTCCTTCGGGCGTCACGGCGACCAGATGGTGGCCGGTGACTGGGATGACGACGGGCGCGATGAACTCGCGGTGCGCCGCGGCAACACCGTTTTTGCCCAGGCGTCCTTCGCGGACACCCAGGCGAAGTCCACCTCCTCCTACGGCCGGCCCGGCGATGTATTCCTCGCCGGTGACTGGAACGGGGACGGCGTGGACGGCATTGGCGTGGTCCGCGGTAACATCTGGCACCTGCGTGAGAACGTGGGTGAGGGCGTTGCGGTGGCCAGCTTCGGCTTCGGCCGCGCCGGCGATGTATTCCTCGCCGGTGATTGGACCGGGGCGGGCGCTGACCGCCCGGCCGTCAATCGCTAGCGGCTCACTAGCAGCGGCTAGTAGTTAGCCACCTTTTCAGCGGGAGGGCAGCGAGTATTAGCTCGCCGCCCTCCCGCTCGTTTTCTCGGTTGCGGCGCCGTGGCGGGGCACTGGCGCGTGGCACCGTGGCGCTGTGCCGCCATGCTGGCGCGTGGCACCGTAACGCTGCGTCGCCATGCTGGCGCGTGGCACCGTGCGCGCCGTCGCCCCGTGTCACCGTGACGGCGCCAACCATGCGCCATCAGCGAAAAAGTCTCGAGCCAGGATGATCACGGCGGCCCGCGGGCGTTAAAGTCGCATACGAGTATGGAATCTCCGCGTGGAGGTTCCGAGGAAGGAAAACCGTGACCACATCACCTCGCATGGAAGGCCGGGATAATAACCAGCCTTCAGCATTCGGCGATGCTGTTTACCAGCGCCTCCTCAAGGAAAGAATCATTTGGCTCGGCTCGGAAGTTCGCGACGATAATGCGAATCAGATTTGCGCCCAGATGATGCTCCTTGCCGCGGAGGATCCGGAGAGCGATATTTACCTGTACATTAATTCTCCGGGTGGCTCGGTCACCGCGGGTATGGCCATTTTTGACACCATGCAGTATGTTCAGCCGGATGTTGTGACGGTGGCGATGGGCATGGCAGCCTCGATGGGCCAATTCCTGCTCTCAGCTGGCACGAAGGGCAAGCGTTATATCACCCCGCATACCCGCGTCCTTATGCATCAGCCTTCGGGCGGTGCCGGCGGGGTGGCCGCCGATATTCGCATCAACGCCAACCTCATCTTGCAGATGAAAGAAGAACTGGCCGGGCTCAACGCCAAGCACACCGGTAAGTCGCTGGAACAGATCCTGGAAGATTCCGAACGCGACCATTGGTTCACCGCCCAGGAAGCACTGGAATACGGCTTCGTGGACCACATTATTTCCAATTCGCAGGTCATGCTCAAGAAGCCGAATAGCGATAATAACGACGGCGCACTCGAAGCCAGCCACGCGGGGGAGGAGCTCTCATGACGATGAATTTCCGAGCCGCGGGTAACCTGCCCGCCATGATGGCTGCCGGCTACGGCGCCGGTTCCGTTCCCGGCGTTGGCAACGTACCGAGCGCCGGTTTCGGCCACGGTAGCGCGGGCCCGATGCCCTCCAGCCGCTACGTGCTTCCCGATTTCGAAGAACGCACCCCCTACGGGTACAAGCGCTCCAACCCCTACACGAAGCTTTTCGAGGATCGCATTATTTTCCTCGGGGTACAGGTGGATGACGCTTCGGCCGATGATGTGATGGCGCAGCTGCTCGTCCTCGAATCGATGGACCCGAACTCCCCGGTGACCATGTACATTAACTCTCCGGGTGGTTCTTTTACCGCGCTCACCGCTATTTACGACACGATGCAGTACATCAAGCCGCAAATCCAGACCGTCTGCTTGGGCCAGGCGGCTTCCGCGGCGGCGGTGCTGCTGGCGGCCGGCTCCCCGGGGCGGCGCCTGGCGCTCCCCAATGCCCGGGTGCTCATCCACCAGCCGGCGATGGAGGGCATGCAAGGCCAGGCCACGGATATTTCCATCGTGGCTGATGAGCTTGACCGCATGACGGAATGGCTCGTCAATACCCTGGCGCACCACAGCGGGAAGTCTCCCGATGAGGTGCGGGCGGATATCCAGCGCGATAAGATCCTCACCGCCCAGCAGGCTAAGGATTACGGCCTGGTGGATAACGTGCTCGAATCGCGTAAAAATGCGGATGTCGTAACCAACGGTTAATACGATTCTCGCGCTCGTGCTCCGGGCTGTAGCTTCGGGCGGTAGCGCGTATCATGGGCGGGTAGGGGCCGGGTGCTCCTGCCCGCTCACGTGCATGGGGCGGCGGGGCACGGCGCGGGAGCTGCGTCGTCGTACATCTCACTGACCGGGCGCCCCGCGTGGGAACGTGACCTTTGGGCGCGGATGCGGTGAAATAGGGAAGGCGCGCGTACGGCGCGGCCGCGAGGCAAGGAGGAACATGGCGACCGTCGATGCAGCAGAAGCTCTCAAGTGTTCGTTCTGCCAGAAAACCCAACGCCAGGTGAAGAAACTTATCACCGGTTCGGGTGTATATATTTGCAATGAATGCATCGAGCTGTGCAATGAGATTATCGCCGAGGAATTCGGGAAAGAAAACGACGGTTTCTCCCCGAATGAGCTCCCGGTTCCCGCTGATATTTACGCGTTTTTGAATGAGTATGTGGTGGGGCAAGATGCCGCGAAACGCACGCTCGCCGTGGCCGTGTACAACCACTACAAGCGGCTGCGTGCGAAAGCAGCGCCGCGCCCCGCCGACGGGGAAGATACCGTTGAGCTCGGCAAATCCAATATTCTGTTGCTCGGACCCACCGGAACTGGGAAAACGTATCTTGCCCAGTCGCTGGCGCGCATGCTCGATGTGCCCTTCGCGATTGCGGATGCCACTTCGCTCACCGAAGCCGGGTACGTGGGCGAAGACGTGGAGAATATTTTATTGCGGCTCGTGCAGGCGGCCGGTGATGATGTGAAAAAAGCCGAATCCGGCATTATTTACATCGACGAAATCGATAAAATCACCCGCAAATCTGAAAATCCCTCCATTACCCGTGACGTATCGGGGGAGGGCGTGCAGCAGGCGCTCCTCAAAATCGTGGAGGGAACGGTCGCAGCGGTGCCGCCGCAGGGCGGGCGCAAGCACCCCCAGCAGGAATACCTCCAGATCAACACCTCGAATATTCTTTTTATTTGCGCCGGGGCTTTTGCGGGTTTGGAGGATGTTATTTCCACTCGCGTTGGACGTCACGGTATCGGCTTCGGGGCACAATTGCACGACGCCGACGCCCATTCGGATATGCTCTCGCAGGTCACCCCGGAGGACCTCCACAAATACGGCCTTATCCCGGAGCTGGTGGGGCGCCTGCCCGTTATTGCAACGGTGGAAGCCCTGGGAGAAGACGACCTGGTGCAGATTCTCACCGAGCCGCGCAATGCCCTCGTCAAGCAGTACACCCGCATGTTTGAGCTGGACGGGGTGCGCCTGACTTTCCAGGACGAGGCACTGCGAGCCATGGCGCGTGAAGCAATGGAACGGGGCACCGGGGCGCGCGGGCTGCGCTCCATCATGGAGCGGGTGCTCGGCCCGGCCATG
Organism: Actinotignum vesiculae; assembly: GCF_051267215.1. NCBI lineage: Bacteria > Bacillati > Actinomycetota > Actinomycetes > Actinomycetales > Actinomycetaceae > Actinotignum > Actinotignum vesiculae. The sequence goes on along the minus strand of NZ_JBOZGG010000003.1, from coordinate 164,068 downwards.
TTTGATGTGCCTTCCCGGAAGGATGTGCGGGAAGTGATTGTGACCCGCGCGGCGGTCACCGACGGCGCGCCGGTGGAGATTGTTTCCGCGGCGCAACGGAAGAGCGCCTAATGGGTGGCGAAGAGGCGCGGCGTACCCCGGGTGGTGATGGCGCTGGCGTGCCGGGCACGGATGCGCGGGAGAAGCAGCAGGAGCGCTGCGCCGCGGAGCTCGGGGCCTTGCGGGCACGCCTGGACGTTTTGGATGCCCAGCTTATTGAGCTGCTGGGGCAACGCAAGCAGGTGACCGATGCCGTGGGGCGCCTCAAGGACCGCTACCGGCTTCCGGCCCGCGATATGGCTCGTGAGGGTGTTCAGCATGCCCGGATTGCCGAGCTGGCGCGCGGGGCCGGGCTGGATCCCGATTTCGCGGTGAGGGTACATAATGTCATCACCTCGCGCGCGGTCGAGGAGCACCAGCGGATTTCCCGTGCTTCTCGCGCTGTTCAGGATGACCGCGTTGTTCAGGCTGACCGCGGTGAGCGTGAAGCTGAGGATGAAGGCGTGAACTAGCTTCGCACAACACCGGGAGAAACGCAGCGGGGGCGTGGACTACGTAGCCCACGCCCCCGTTCGCAGCTCAACTAAGCGCTAATCGCGGTTCTTATCGCCCTTATCCCCGTAAATATCACGCCCGATCACGGTGGCGAAATCACGGAGCACCGCGGTGCGCTTCACCTTGAGGGAGGCGGTGAGGTAGCCGTTCTCCGGGGTGAAATCAATGGGCAGAATAACGAATTTGCGGATGGATTCCGCGCGGGAGACCGCTTCGTTGGTGCGCTTAATGGCGCGATCCACCGAGGCGATAATCTGCGGATCGTGCACGGCTTCCGATACGGACATGGCCGGCAGATTCTTATTCTTCAGCCAGATGGGAAGCATCTCCGCATCCAGGGTGATGAGCGCACCCACGAAAGGCCGCTGGTCGCCCACCACGACCACCTGTGAAATCAGCGGGTGGCCGCGCAGGCGGTCCTCCAGGATTGCGGGGGAGACGTTCTTACCGCCGGCGGTCACAATAAGCTCCTTCTTCCGGCCGGTAATCCACACGAAGCCATCTTCGATCTTGCCGAGATCCCCGGTGCGATACCAGCCATCTTCGGTAAACGCCTTGGCGGTTTCTTCCGGATTATTCAGGTACTTGTGGAAAACGTGATCGCCCTTGACGAGCACTTCGCCGTCGGTATCAATAGCCACGTGGCAGCCGGGATAGGCCGGACCCACCGAACCGATCCGCTGGTGGTTGAAGCGATTCACGGTGGTCGGCGCGGATGTTTCCGTTGCACCGTAGCCTTCAAAAATATTAATTCCGATGCCGCGGAAGAAATGCCCGAGCCGTGCACCCAGCGGCGCACCGCCCGAAATTACATTCTCCAGGTTCCCGCCGGTAATGTCCTTGATCTTGGAGTAGACGAGGCGTTCGCCTACTTCATGCTGGGCCCGCAGCGCCAGCGAAGGCCCGGCTGCACTATCGAGGGCCCGCGAATAGGCGATAGCAACTTTCGCGTAGTAGCGGAAAATTTTCTGCTTCACGCCGGTGGATTGGGCATCCGCGGCGTTGTAAATCTTCTCGAAAACGCGCGGCACCGCCAAAATATAATGCGGCTTGAAGGACTTCATGTCCTCAACAAGATTGTGGGTATCGGGGCAGTGCCCGATGGTATTACCCGCGTAGAAGGCCACCAGGTTAATGAAACGCGCGAAAACATGGGCCATGGGGAGGAAGAGCAGAGTGCGTTTCTCGCCGGAAAGGATCGGGGCGAGGTTATCATCCAGCGGCCCGTTGATAACTACGTGCAGCAGGTTACGGTGGCTGAGCACCACGCCCTTGGGCCGACCTGTGGAGCCAGAGGTGTAGATGACGGTGGCTTCGTCGTCGGCATGCATCGCATCGATACGGCGGTCAATCTCAGCGTCGAGATCCATGGTGCCGCGCGCGGAAATCCGGGCCAGGTCATCGTCAGAAATAACGAAAATATCGGTGAAGAAATCAAAATCGGACCGGAACGGCGCCATAACCGCGGCCATCTGCTGATTTTCCACGACGGCGAAGCGGCAGTGCGCATCCTCCACAATCCAGCGGGCCTGCTCCGTGGAATCGGTTTCGTACACGGTCACGGCCATCGCACCAATGGACCACAGCGCGAAATCGACCACGCAGAATTCGTAGCGGGTGTGGCACATGAGAGCGATACGATCCCCGGGCTGGACGCCCATCGCAATAAAACCGCGTGCCAGCGCGCGATACTCAGATTCGAAAGTCCGCCACGCCACCGGCACCCATTGCCCCAGCGAGGCTTTGCGCGCCACCACGGTGCGCTCGGGCTGTTCGCGTGCGATATTACGGAAAACCCACGGAATCGTCATTTCATCGGTGATATGAATCTTTCCGGGAGTGAAAACTTCAGTCCGCTCGATTTCGGCCATGATTCTCCTCAAGGTTACGCGTGAGTAAGTAAAGTGTACGGCACGCGCGGGAAACGGGGGTGGAGGCGCGATGAGAGAGTTCTCATCACCTCCTCACCGCGATATTAACACGGGGCGGAACACTGGAGCCATGACGATCTCCATGAATGCTCTGCTTGCCGTGCTCCTTCTCGTAACGGCACTATCCGTTGTCCTTCTTGAAACTTCGGTACGACGACGCATCCGCGCCTTCCGGCCTCTCCAGCTTTTCACGCTGGGGAGTGCTTTCCTCCTCGTCCCGGCTAATATCGCCTTGCTGGGCGGGAATGCGCCCGGGAACCTGGAACGGTGGGTGAGCCTGGGCTCCGTTGCGGCGCTGGCCACCCAGCTTGTTCTTCTTATCAGCGGCTGGATTCCGGTGGGGGCGGCGGCACCTACGCGCCGTATCCTCGCCGTCGGGGCGCATCCCGATGATCTGGAATTAGCCTGCGGGGGTACCTTGGCGCGCTTGGCTGATGCCGGGCATGAGATTCACGCCATCGTGGCCGCGGACGGTGCGGTGGGAGGCAATGCCGGGGAGCGGGCCGGGGAGGCCCAGCGTGCCGGTACTTTCCTCGGGCTGACCTCGCTGCGCACCCTCGGCCTGCCCGATACTCGCCTAGCCGAGCATGAAAATACCCTCACCGGTGCTATCGAAGAAAAAATCCGCACTCTCAATCCAGATATTATTTTCACGCATTCGGCCCATGACCAGCACCAGGATCACACCGCCGTGCACCGCGCCACCATGCGTGCCGGGCGGCGCCACCCGGCGATTCTCTGCTACGAATCGCCCTCTGCCACCGCGAACTTTTCCCCGCAGGTATTCGTGGATATCACCGATTACACCGGGGTGAAAAGCGCCGGGGTGGCCATCCACGCCGACCAGATGGACAAGCCGTATATGGCCGGCGACGTGCTCACCGCCAAAGCTAATTTCCGGGGCGAACAAGCCAAAATGGAGGCTGCTGAAGCTTTTGAGGCGATGCGCATTCCCGCTTTCCGGGGTGTGCTCTAAATCTTCGTGGCGTGCTCTCAGCCCGGGGTGCCTGGCTGTGCCCTGGGCGCTGGCGCCCCGTGCCTGCGCGCGCCGCGGGCGCCGTTGCCCCGTGCCTGCACCGTTGCCCCGTTCCCCTCTTCTTATCTAAGGACCATCATGATGAATCATTCTCCTCTCAGTTCCCGCCCGCGGGTGCTCGTTACCGGGGCCAGCGGCCCGGCCGGCTCCTCCCTCCTCACCCAGCTGAGGGAGCGCGGGATTCCAGTGCTCGGCGTCGATATGGCACCCCGTCCCCGCCCCGATGGCCTCAGAATCCTGCAATGCCCGCCGGCCACGGCCCCGGATTTTGTGAGCGCCCTGGCCGCCATCTGCGAGGAATACTCGATTGACCTCCTCATCCCCACCGTGGATGAAGAACTCTCCGTCCTCGCACCGCTGCGCACCGCGCTGCTCCACCGCGCCCGCATCGCGGTAGCCCCCACCGCCGCGGTGGCGATCGCCGCCGATAAATGGCTCACCCACCGGGTAGCGGAGAGTAGCGGCCTAGCCGTGCCGCGCAGTTTGGAGGCTCCCACTCTCACCGAGGAAGGCGCTTATTGGCTCGGCTTCCCCTACGTGGTACGCCCGCGAGTGGCGCGCGGCGGGCGCGGGGTACGCCTGGAAACAACATTCCCACCCGCCATGCCACTGCGCGATACCGAAATGGTCTCCGCCTTCCTCCCCGGCACCGAATACTGCGCGCAGCTCTACCTGCCCGCCCCGGGAAGCTCACCGCGCGACGGGGCAGTGAACGGTGCGGGAGGCGACGTGATCAGCGGCGCGCGGGACGGTGCGCGGCGTTGCCCCACCGTCGTCGTACTAGAAAAAACCAGCCTGGCCTCCGGGCAGCACGGGAACGCGACCGGGGTCCGGCGGGTGAATGCCCCGGACGTTGCCGAGCTGGCGCTCGCGGCGGCGCAGGCGGTGGGTCTGAGCGGAGCAGCAGATGTGGGTATCCGCCGCGATACCCAAGGTCGCCCCGCCCTCATCGAAATCAATGCCCGCTTCGGCGCACACAGCGCCCACGCCCCCGAATTACTTGACGCGCTCCTGGAGACTTACACACCCGCGGAGCCTGCTTCGGCACCTCGCAGCACCGTTGAGGTGATGGCATGACCACCCTGCTTCTTATTCTTGCCGTACCCACCCTCATCCTCACCGCGGTGACCTGGATAATGTACCCGGCTGCCATCCTGGGGGAGATGCGCCAGCGGTCCCGCCCGCTTTACGGTGCACACACCAAAGTCTCGGTGATTATCCCGGCCTACAACGAAGAGGTGGTGCTCGGCGCGTGCCTGCGCTCCATCCTCGCCACCGGCTGGCGCCGCCTGGAAGTGATCGTCGTCGATGATGGTTCCACCGATGCCACCGCCGCCGTTGCCGCACCGTTCACCAGCGATCCGCGCGTCACCTTCCTCAGCAAGCCGAACGGCGGCAAAGGTAGCGCCCTCAATCTCGGTATTGCCCACGCCACCGGAGAGATCCTCATCTTCGTGGATGCTGACGGACTCTTCACACCCACCACCATTCCGGAGTTACTGGCAGGGTTCCGCCACCCCGGGGTGGGCGCCGTATGCGGGAACGACCAGCCGGTCAATATCACCGGTCCGCTCACGGCGCTGCTCGCCCTCATGACCCACGTCGGAACCGGTATGACGCGCCGTGCCCTGGCACTGGTGGGAATGCTGCCCATCGTGGCAGGAAATTCCGGGGCATTCCGGGCTGATGCGGTGCGCCGGGTAGGTGGCTTCCGGGAAGATACCCTGGGGGAGGATCTGGAGCTCACCTGGCGGATCCACTTCGCCGGTTGGGACGTGGAATTCGCGCCCCATGCCCTCGTGCTGGCCGAGGTTCCCGCCACTCTGCCGGCACTGTGGAAACAGCGAGTGCGCTGGCAACGGGGCCTTATTCAGACCGCTCGCATCCACCGTTCCCGCCTCACCTCCCCGTGGCGGCGCCCCATTGATGCCTACCTGCCCATTAATCTTTTCTCGCTCATCGTGGCCCCGGTGCTCCAGGTCGTCACCCTCGCGGTGTGGGCGGTGGCAGCACTCGGCGGCGCGGCTCCGCACTGGATGAATGTACTGGTGGGAGCGGGGCTGGTGATGGCGCTGGGCGTAACGGTGCTCTCCCTGATCCTGGATCGGGCCTGGCGCGACCTGCGCTTCCTTCCCGCCCTACCCCTGTGGCTCCCTTTCTCCTGGATGATGAGCGCCGCGACGGTGCGAGCGATCTGGCTAGAAATACGCGGAAAAGCCAGCGAATGGAATAAGCTGGAACGAACGGGCGTGCACACCGTGGCGCTCCCGCCCGCCGCCGTCGAACGGGAAACAATGTGACATCACGTCCTATTACGATTCGTTTTCGGATTGCCGCCACCATGGTCGCGCTCGTCGCGGTCGTGCTGGCGGCAACCGGTGTCGCCGTCGTCCTCACTGAAAGCCGTATGTGGCGCGCCCAGGTGGATGCCACCCTGGTGCGGGTGGCGGACGAATTTCGGGTGCTGGCCGAAAACGGAGTCGATCCGGAAACCGGGCAACCCTTTGCCGGGCCATCCCAGCTCATCGAAACCTACCTCTCGCGCACCGTTCTCTCCGAAGCCGAAGGAGAAATGGGGATTGTGGATGGGCGAGTCGCCTGGGTGGGCGGCGATACCAGCCCGGTGCGCCCCGAGGAAGACACCGGACTGGTGCGCCATCTTCTCCCATTCACCCGGAACGCTGAGATAACGATGGGGACCTACGCGGGGGCCCAGCGCGAATACCGCTATATCGTGGTACCGGTGCAGTTTTCCGGCTCGCAGCCCGGCGCGCTCGTGCACGTCTACCTTCTTGATGTCATCAGTGCCCGTATCTGGAATCTGATGACGGTGCTGGCGGTGGTCTACCTGGTGGCCGTCATCGGCGTCGTCGCCATCGCGTGGCGACTGGTGGGGCAGCTGCTGCGCCCCGTGGAGCAACTGCGCGCCACGGCCGAAAATATTACCGCCAATGCGGATTTGTCCCGGCGGGTCCCGGTGGAAGGACGCGACGACCTGGCGCGGCTATCAACGGCGATGAACACCATGCTCGATTCCCTGGAAACCATGGACGCCGATCAGCGCCAACTTTTAGACGACGTCGGGCACGAGCTACGCACCCCCATCACGATCGTGCGTGGACACCTGGAACTCATGGATGCCAACGATCCGAGCGATGCCGCGGATACCCGCGCCCTCGCCCTCGAAGAACTCGACCGCATGAATTCGCTGGTTGGGGATTTACTCACCCTCGCGAAAGCCGAGCGATCCGATTTTGTGGTGCCTAGCGAGGTTGATATAGCCGCGCTCACGGAGCGGATCATCGATAAAGCCACCGGGCTGGGCCCGCGCGCCTGGAACCTGGGCGCCGTGGCCAGCGGGCAGGCGTACCTGGACCCGGAGCGCATCACCCAAGCGGTGCTGCAATTGGCAGCGAACGCGGTCAAATACTCCGAAGAAGGCACCCCGGTGGAGATTTCCTCAAGCGTGGTAGCGGGGCGGGTGAGTTTCACGGTGCGCGACGCCGGGTGCGGGATCGCCCCGGAGGATACGACCCGTATCATGGAGCGTTTCGCGCGTGGGCGTAATACCGGACGTTCGGAAGGCTCCGGGCTCGGACTCGCGATTGTTAGCTCCATCGCCCGGGCTCACGGCGGGGAAGTCACGGTGCGCTCGCGGGTGGGGGAGGGCTCCGTATTCACTTTGAGTTTGCCCAGCGTTTACCGGGGTTCGTGATAGCCTCACAGACGGAGAAGGGAGCATGATGAGCACCATCCTCATCGTCGAGGACGAAGAGCGCATTGCCCGCTTTATTGCGAAGGGCCTGAAAGCAGCCGGCTACACTTCCGCCACCGCATCAAGCGGTGGGCAGGCCGTTGATCTGGCTGTTCATACTCCTTTCGATCTTATTATTTTGGATATTGGGCTGCCGGATATTGACGGTTTCGCGGTGCTCGAGCGCCTGCGCGGGCAAGGCCTGGACACCCCGGTTATTCTCCTCACCGCCCGCACCTCCGTAACGGACCGCGTAGCCGGGCTCGAGGGCGGAGCCGATGACTACATGGCGAAACCTTTTTCTTTCGAAGAACTGCTCGCGCGTATCCGTTTACGTTTGCGCGACGCCGCAGCCACCCCGGCACCAGCTAGCTCCGCCACCCAGCTTTCCCACGGCGGCATCATCCTGGATTTACTCTCCCACCACGCCCACGTGGGCGGGAAACAGGTGGAGCTGTCCGCGCGCGAATTTACTCTACTCGAAACCTTCATGCGCCACCCGGGGCAAGTGCTTTCCCGCGAGCAACTCCTCTCCCGGGTCTGGGGCTACGATTTCGATCCCGGTTCCAATGTGGTGGATGTGTACGTGCGCTACCTGCGCGGGAAAATCGGGCGGGACCGCATCGAAACGGTGCGCGGAATGGGCTACCGCCTGAGCTAAGGCAGCGGGGCCTTTTCAGCGAAGGAACGGGGCTGCTAGCTCAGGCGGTAGTGCTGAGGTGTGCGACTGGTCTAGTCGTCATCCTCGTCGTCCCAGTCGTCATCGTCGTTATCATCCCAATCATCGTCATCCGCGTCATCATCGTCCCAGTCATTATCGGAGTACTGGGGCGGTGCGGGGCGCGCGGGAGCCGGTGCTACCCGCTGCGGCGCGGGTGCCGGCGCTGCCGGGGCGGGAACTGGGGCCGGTGCCGGGGCGACGTTAGCGGGGGACGGGGCAGCGCCCGCGGGCGGCGTCGTCGTACTATTTGAGGCATCACCGGTGAACAGGTGCGCATTTTCGGCCACATCAACCAAAAGACTGCGCAGGGTGGCGCGCTGTGCGTTGTTGAGCGGCGGGCGCTCCGTGGGCGAAGAAGCTGAAATGGTGCTGCCAGCACCAGTGGCGCCAGTGGCGCCAGCGGACGGGGAGGACGGCCCCGTGACGGTGACGGCGGGGCCCACGGACTGGGTGCCGCTCCCGCTCACGGCGTGGGCAAGCTGCATCCCCAAGAAACCGAGGAGCGCCAGCCCGAGAAGTACGGCAAGAAGTTTCACACGAGTTGTCATGTCCCTAAGTACACCGGAGCGAAATGACGGGGCCAGGAAACAATCATGAGAATCTTCTCATGTACGTGAAGAGTCGGTCTGAGCCGAATAGACGGTTTCTCCGGTATTGATATCAGTAATAAGGGTGGGGAAATCGCGGTAATCAATTGAAAGGTAGGTGCGGTAACGCCGCGGGCCGTCATGAATAATTTCTGATATCTCAAAAACAATTTGGTGGAATTCGTCGTATCGGGGATCATCCATCTCGATATCGAGATCGCCGCCATTCTCGGAGTCATAAGCGGCTTCGAACATCCCACGATAGCGTTCGCCATCGTTGAAAGAAATATCAAGAACAGCGTGAGGGTAACGGTGACAATAGTTTTCCACTTTCCAGACTTGGAATTCCTCTTCGGGATGGAAGTAGGAGAACATGGCTACTCCTTAGGGTGTGTTGGGACAAGATGGCATCCGCTTTTCGAATAGTGAATCGTACCTCGAGTTGTAGGGGTATTTACCTCTCCATTATCGTTTTTATATATCCCTATTATCTTCCCGAAATCTATTACTTCCCTGTTTGGTTCGAACCATGTTCCCGTCCTGGCTTTTCGATCAATTAGCTTTTGGATTTCAACGATATTTAAGGTGATGGTAGATTTAGTGGGATCGTATCCCGGCTGTCCCGATAGATGTTTGGCTTGTTTGCCGAAGTGCACCTCAGTGGTGAATCCTTTCACGTACCGCCGTTGTACACTATCGTAGTTAAACATGTAGCTTCGCGGTTTGCTCATGCTGCCTTCCTATGCTGGGAACGGATATAGGTGTCGGGAGCGAAAGTGTGTATCGGGATACCTAGGCTCTTGGGATAGTCGAGAACCCCGTATGCGCTTGAGCCGTACACCAACAGTCCTTTAGGTTCAACCGTGTTAACGATTACTTCGATTTCTTCTTTTACGATTGTTCGATTTTTTCGATTTTTGATCGTTCCGTGTAGCCCAATGGCGATAACGGAATTATGGGGTGTTCCGGCAAGCGTGTACCAAGCGGATTCTCTACCGGCCATTCGAACATTTGCAATTGTAGGAATTCCGCGAACCTGCGCTGCCGCACCCAAAAGGTAGTTTTTATAGGTATTTTTTATTTTTATCAGGTTAGGTGCGTCTAGGTATAGAGAGAAATCGGGCGAAATTATTCCAGCAAATTCCTTTGCTGTAGAGAATAACTGGTCGGAATCATCCCATATTGTGCTGAACTTACAGTCATCCTCGAAGAAGTGGAGCCACGCCTCAGATTTTTCGGCAGTTGCTCGAGCCTCTGACCATGCGACTAAACGAAGAGGAACCTTGTCGCATGGAAGTATTTCGGGGATTTCAGCTTCTTCCTTTAACGTTACTCCAGTTAATAAGTGACCATTCTCCTCGTCTGCATGCTTCGCCACGTAGTGACTTGTAATACGTCGATCGGGTTGTCTACCCATGGGGTTCTGATCGTCTCTTGCGGTTGTTCTTAGAGTCGCGGGTATTCCAGATAAAGGAACTTGCGTGTCCTGTAAGAGTCTTCCGGTACTTGTCATCTAACCACCTCAACAATACGAACGTTTACATAAACTTCAGTGCTCAACTTTGTCTTAGTGTGCAGGATGTTTAGGGCCCTGCACTTCGGGAATTGTCATCTCAACGGTTATTGTAGCAGTGGTTTTTTGAAGGGGTAATATTAGCTAAAAATATCGGGGAAATATGAGAATTCTGTGACGGGAGTGTAATAGGGGTGGCGGGCCTGCTTTTGCAGACCCGCCACTCGGATTAACTTAGTTGCGCACAGAGTTACGCGCGCTGCGCCGTTGTGCTTGCGACGCTACTTCTGCTTCGGCTCCGGCTCGTCCAGCTCGTAATCACCGATGGTGATCTGCTCGCCGGCCTCCGTATCTGGCGTGAAACGGAGCTCCCCGCGCACGTGGGCGGCGCGCACTAGGTCCGCGCGCACCTCCTCCAGCAGTGCGGTATTCCCGCGCAGCTCCACCCGCGCGAAACTGGTGCGCTGCGACACCTTCGCCGCGGATTTCACGCCGCGCAGCACCGTGAGTGCCTGACCAGCCACCTCAAGCAGCTCCGCATTCCCGGAACCCGCAGCCTCGCGCAGCGGCGCCGCCTCCGGCCAGGCCGCCCGGTGCACCGAGCCGGTACGGTACCAGCTCCACACCTCGGCGGTGGCATAGGGGATAAAGGGCGCCAGCAAGCGCAGGAAGGTATCCACCGCAATCGCCAGCGTCACCCGGGCGCTCTCCGCCTCCGGCGTATCCGAATAGGCGCGATCCTTGACCAACTCCAGGTAATCATCACAGAAGGTCCAGAAGGCCGTTTCGGCCGCCTCCAGAGCGCGGGTGTGATCAAAGGCCTCAAAAGCGGCGGTGGCTTCCTCCACCACGCGCGCCAGATCGGCCAGCAGAGCCCGATCAATCGGCTCGGTCACACGGGAGGCATCCAGGCAGACCGGTGAACCTTCCCCGCCCATGCCCAGCGCAAACTTCGAGGCGTTGAGCACCTTCATAGCCAGCCGGCGCCCCACCTTCATTTGCTTTTCGTCGAAAGCGGCGTCCACGCCCAGGCGTGCGGAGGCAGCCCAGTACCGCACCGCGTCCGCACCGTGCCGCACCAGCAGATCCATAGGGGTCACCACATTGCCCTTGGACTTGGACATCTTCTTGTGGTCCGGATCCAGAATCCACCCGGAAATCGTGGCGTGCTTCCAGGGTAGGTCCCCGAATTCCAGGTGCGCGCGCACCACGGTGGAAAAGAGCCAGGTCCGGATAATATCCTGACCCTGCGGGCGCACATCCATGGGATACACGCGCTCGAAAAGATCCTCATCGGTGAGCCAACCCCCAGCGATCTGCGGGGAGAGCGACGACGTGGCCCAGGTATCCAAAATATCGGTTTCCCCGGCGAATCCGCCCGGCTTACCGCGCTGATCTTCGGTATAGCCTGCTGGCACATCACTGGAAGGATCCACGGGAAGGCGTGATTCCTCCGGGGTAATGACGGCGTCGTACTTTACTTCGCCGTTCTCCGAAATCTCGTACCACACCGGAATCGGAACCCCGAAGAAACGCTGGCGCGAGATGAGCCAGTCAGAGTTGAGCCCCTTGACCCAGTTGTCGTAGCGCACGTGCATGAAATCGGGGTGGAAAGCCAGCTTGTTGCCGGCCTCAATGAGGTTATCGCGCAGCTCCTTGCCGTTGCTTTCCACGTGGGAACGCCCACCGTTGCGGATGTACCACTGGCGTGAGGTAACAATTTCGAGCGGCTTATCGCCTTTCTCAAAGAAGTTGGTCTTACGCATGGTCGGCTTCTCATCGCCGATCATTTCCCCGGTTTCCTTGAGTTTCTCCACCAGTGCCTTGCGAGCGGAGAAGGTGGTTTTCCCGGCCATCTGGGCGTACATGGCGCGCCCGGCTTCCGAGGTAATCCACTCGGGGGTATCGCGCACCAGGCGCCCGTCCTTGCCAAGCACATTGTGCAGCGGCAGCTGCAATTCACGCCACCACTCCACGTCGGTAATGTCACCGAATGTGCAGCACATGGCGATACCGGCGCCCTTGTCCATTTCCGCCTTGGGATGGGCGAGCACCGGAACTTCCATATCGAAAATCGGCACGCGCACCGTGGTCCCGAAGAGGTGCTGGTAGCGGGTGTCATCAGGGTGCGCGATGAGGGCCACGCAGGCGGGCAGCAACTCCGGGCGGGTGGTTTCGATGACGACATCGCCGCTCGCACCGTGGAAAGCCAGGGCATGATAGGCACCCGGATAATCGCGGGCCTCGAGCTCGGCCTGCGCCACCGCGGTTTGGAAGGTAATATCCCACAGGCCCGGGGCCTGCGCCTGGTAAGCCTCCCCACGCGCGAGGTTACGCAGGAACGCGGTTTGGGCTACCTTCTGTGCCTTCTCTCCGATGGTCTGGTAATTCTGCTTCCAGTCCACGGACAGCCCCAGGTAGCGCCACAGGGCTTCGAATTGCTTTTCGTCCTCTTCGGATAGCTTCCAGCACAGTTCAATGAAATTACGCCGCGAAATAGGCACCTGGTCGGCGTACTTAATGGATTTTGCGCCGCCCTGGTGCGGGGGCACAAAATTCGGGTCGTAGGGGAGAGACGCATCCCCGCGCACCCCGTAGTAGTTTTGCACCCGGCGTTCGGTGGGCAGGCCGTTATCATCCCAGCCCATCGGGTAGAACACCGATTTTCCGCGCATGCGCTGGTAGCGGGCCACGGTATCGGTGTGAGTGTAGGAAAAAACGTGGCCGATATGCAGCGAGCCAGAGACCGTGGGCGGCGGGGTATCTACCGAAAATACTTCGGAACGGGTAGCGGTGCGGTCGAAAGCATAGGTGCCTTCTTCTTCCCACCGCTCGCTCCAGGTAGTTTCAAGACCGTCGAGAGTGGCACGGTCCGGTACCTCCGTGTGATCGAGGAGTTCGGACTCTTGGTTAAAACTAGTCATAGGGCTATTGTTTCACGCCCCGTGCGCTGCGGGAAACTGCGCCATACGTGAGAGGGGCGACGGCGCAGCTACGGCGCGCGGTGCTCGGGCACCGTCATGGCGCTCTCCGGCACCGTCGGGATGGGAGGCTGGCACCGTGGGTGCGCCGGTGCTGTCGGCAGGGCACAACCCCGTTAGCGGCTGGTATCCGGTTCCACCAGGTGGGCGCGCAACAGCTCAAAAACAGCCGGGTCAATCCCGTGCCCGAGGAGGTACTCGCGCGCCCCACCGGCCGCTTCGATGCGCACCGTGGCGGCGCTCAAAGCTTCTTCGGTCACGTACACGGCGCGGTGCGCGGCGGCCCCCGGGATATATTCGCGCCCCATCACGAAAGCAAGATCCTCCTGGTAGCTCTCGCCCAGCGCCGTGGCGGAAGTAAGGTAATCAGCCAAGATTGTTTCGCGGCTCGCCCCGAGGATGGAGAGGATAAGCCCGGTAACTACCCCGGTGCGGTCCTTACCGGCAGTGCAGTGGATGAGCACCCCGCCTTCGGCCGATAGCTCCGCCGCCGCGGTGACCGCCTGCGCCAATTGCCCACCGAAATTTCGGGCCATCTGCATATACAGGTCGGCAAGCTCAGACCACTCCAGGTGGGCAAGCTGATTATTGAAAATAGGCACGGAGGCAACGCTCACTCCGTAATCTGCCCAATTGGTGGTGCCGGCGCGTTCAGCGTCGTCGCGCAAATCAATAACGCCGGTAATGCCCTGCTCTCTCAAAAAATCTCCCAGGCTGTCATCGTGGCGGAACGCCGCGGAGGAACGCAGCAGGGCGCGCTCGCGGATATGCCCGCCGAGCACCGGGGTGCCGCCCAGGGAACGGAGATTATGCAGGCCAAGGGGCAGGCGTGGGGAAGTCATCACTGTCCTTTCGATCCGGTATCAAGCGTGTTTTCCAGGAGGTAGGAACCCGGGCCGTCCCAGGCCAGCGGGTCGCTCGGGCTCCAGCCGGGCCGCCCGGCGCGCCTCCCGATAGCCACTACTTCTTCCGGACTATACGCAAAGATTTCCTCGCCCGGCTCCATGCCGCCAGACGGTGCCGCCACGGAGCCATCCAGGTAGGTAATATCCTGCTGGATACTGGCCTCGCTTAGCTGCACCACCGAAAAAGCTGAACGGGCTCGCGCGCTTTCCCATTCGGGACCCCGCCCGAGAGTGGTTTCATTGGCGAGGGCTGGGCCAACTACCACCGGCACCCCGCCAGCGCGCCCGCGCCCGGCCAGATGGTAGTGGCCCGCCAGCACGAGGTCGGGCGCCACCTCCCAGGATTGGAACCCCTGCGCCAGACGCGGGGCGTCCATGAGGCGCAGCGCCCCGTGGAGCACCGTGGGGGCAGCTAACGGCGGGTGATGGAGGACGAGGACGGAGCGGAGCGGAGCGTCGGCCGCCCCGTGGAAGTGCCCGCCGGCGCCGGCCGGTGACGGCGCACCGCCCGCCGTGGGTGCCCCACTCGCCGTGGGTGCCTCGCTCGCCGTGGATGCCTCGCCCGCAGTGGGCGCGACATCGGCGTTGGTCACGGCATCCTCGATACGGTGAATCTGTTCACCGAGGTAGCCGAAGCCGCGCCCGGGAACGGAGCTGTCTGCCGCAACGAAGCGCCAGCGCGCGTCTCCCACCGTGATATCGGTGATGGAAAAAATCGGGTCCAGGGGTGCACCGGGCAGGCCGAGAGCCTCGCGCATCGCCGCGCGCCGGTCATGATTCCCGCAGGCCCAGATCACCGGCGCATCCCACCGTTGCGCGAGCGGGGCGAGGGTCTGGGCCGCGAAGGCGTAGGACGCAGGGGTGCCGTCATCGGAAATATCCCCGGAGACCACGATGGCGTGGCAGGGCGCGAGCTCGCCGGCGCCGGCCACGGCCGCTTCCAGCAGCCCCGAGGTGTCAATTTTTCCGTAATGGCGGGCGCGCTCGGCTAGAAGATGGGTATCGGACAGGTGCAGGATGCGCAGGCTCATAGGTCATCGTCTCCCTCGGATGGCGTGGCGGGTACCGCGGGCACGGCGGACGTGGCAGGTACGGCGGACGGGGCGGATACGGCGGGCGTGGCAGGTACGGCGGGCGTGGCAGGTACGGCGGGCGTGGCGGGCGTGGTGCGCGGCGCGGCATTCTCCTGTCGTGGCGCTTCGGGCAGCAGCGGCACTGCCGCAATAAGTTCCCGGGTGGCCGGGTGGCGCGGGTGCTCCAGTACCTGCTCCGTGGGGGCATATTCGACGACGGCGCCCCCGCGCAGCACCAGGGTGTCCTCGCACAGATTCTGGACAATGCCCAAGTCATGGGAGATGACAATGAGGGTGAGATCCAGGCGGGCGCGCAGATCATGGAGCAGCTCTAGGACGGTGGCTCGCACCGACACGTCGAGAGCGGAGACGGGCTCGTCGGCAATAAGAACCTTGGGCTGGCAGGCCACGGCGCGTGCAATTGCCACCCGCTGGCGTTGCCCGCCCGAAAGCTCATGCGGATAGCGCGAGCCCCATTCCGGGTTGAGGTCCACGGCGGCCAGCGCATCACGCACCATCTCCCGGTGTTTGCCGGGAACGCGCAGCAGACGCAGCGGTTCTTCAATAATCCGGCCCACCGTCATACGCGGATTGAGGGAAGCAAAAGGATCTTGCAGCACCAGCTGGACTTCGTGGCGCAGCCGGGTCACCCCGAGCTTCCCGTAGCGCACCTCCTGGCCCCGGTAGGTGATCGATCCTCCGCTCGGCTCAAGTAAGCCGAGCATCATGCGGCTAAGCGTGGTTTTCCCCGAGCCTGATTCGCCAATAATTCCCAGCGACCGCCCCGCACGTACGTCGAAAGACGTGGGTGCCAGGGCCAGGGTGCTTCCGTAAGATTTAGTGACGTTCTGGCAGCTGAACAGCACGTCCCCGGCTTCGACGGGCCAGTCTTTTTCTAACGGTGCGCGGGAGGTTATGCGCAGGGCGGCCTCGCGCGGATCCCAGGTTTTTTCCGGTGTGCTTGTCATGATTGGTCACCTCCGGGCACCATTGAGCCTCGCTGATTACCCAGCTGCGCATCGCCGCCCCGCAGTGCCGGGCGTTGCAAGCTGGTGGCGCGGGCCGCAGCCACGAGGCCCTGGGTGTAGGGATGGACGGGGCGGAGCAAAATATCTTCGGCGCTGCCTTCTTCCACCAATTCGCCCCGGCGCAGCACGAGGATGCGTTCGGAGGTGTGGTAGGCCACCGCCATATCGTGGGTAATCATGAGAACCGCGGTGCCGTGCTCGCGGGCGGCATCATCCATGAGCTGCAAAATATGGGCCTGCACCGTGGCATCCAGGGCGGTTGTCGGTTCGTCGGCGATCAGGAGGGCGGGTGCCAAACTCATCGCCATGGCAATAACCACGCGTTGGCGTTGCCCACCGGAGAGCTCATGGGGAAAGCGGTTAATAATATGCTCGGGGCTGGGGAGCTCAACCATGCGGGCCAGCTCGCTGGCCCGCTGCGTCGTCGCCGATTTTTTTAATCCCGTGTGAATACGCGAGGCCGCCACCAACTGGTGCTTAATGCGCACCACCGGATTGAGCGCCGTATGCGGTTCCTGGAAAATACAGCCGATACGGCGCCCTCGAATTTTCTGGAACTCCGTATCCGAAGCGCCCACCAATTCGCGCCCCTCGAAACGAATCGAACCGGTCACGCGCGCCGCCCGGGGGAGGAGCCCCTGGATCGCCATCGCCGTCATCGATTTTCCGGACCCGGATTCCCCAATAAGGCAGACACGCTCCCCGGCCTCCACCGTGAAGGAAACTCCTCGCACCACTTCGGTGGAACCGAAAGCCACGGTGAGATCACGTACCTCAAGAAGGCTCATCGTGTCTCCCTTCCGCGCGGATCGAGCACGTCGCGCAGGCCGTCTCCCAAGAGGTTAAATCCGATAATTGTCAGGACAATCGCGGTGGCCGGAATGAGGATAACCGTCGGGTGGGAATACATGAAGCTCTGGTAGGTGGAGAGCATGCGCCCCCAGGATGGCGTGGGCGGCGGGGTGCCCAGCCCCAGGTAGGACAGCCCCGCTTCCGCCAGGGTGGCCGTTCCCATGATTTGGGTGACGCGCACGATCAGTGTGGGTGTGATCGCCGGGAAAATATGACGCGAAAGAATCCACCAGGAACGCGCGCCCGCGGCCACCGCCAGGAGCACGTGATCGGAGGCGGTGGCACGGCGCAATTCAGGCAGGACGGTGCGGGTGACCGCCGGGGCGGAGCCCAGCCCGATAGCAACGGTGGAAGTGAGGGTGGAGCCAGAAAAAGCGGTGACGAGAATGAGGGCAATAATGAGGGTGGGGAACGCGACCCATACGTCGGTGAGCCGCTCCGTCAGGGAACCGAGCCAACGCGGGGCGTAGACGATAATCGAGGCGAGAAGCAGCCCGACCACCAGGGCTACCGCCGCCCCGCCCACGCTGGTGAGCACCGTGACCCGCGAACCGAGCACCATGAGGGAGAAAATATCACGCCCCAGCTGGTCGGCACCGAACCAATGCGCCCCGTTCGGGCGGGCCCAGGACGCCCGCGCATCCACACTTTCGGGATCATAAGGCACCCAGATGAAGGACAGCAGGAACGTTGCCAGCACCGCCAGCACCACCACGGTGCCGATGAAGCCGGCCGGATTACGCAGCAGCGCCCGCAACCGGGCCCGCCACGGGGAAGCCGCCGAAAGAGCCCGCAGGGCCGGAGACGGGGTACTCATCGCAACCTCACTCTCGGGTCGAGGAGGCGGGAGGCCACATTGGAGAGCATCATGAGGAGAATAACCGCTCCGGAAAGCACCATAAGGAAGCCTTGGACGGTAACAATATCGCGGGTCGATACGCTGGCAACCAGATGGTGCCCGATGCCGGGAAGCGCGAAGACCTGTTCAACCACCACGGTGCCCATGAGGAGGGCAGCGGCGTCGAGTGCAATAACGGCGAGGAGGGGGAGCCAGGCGTTCCGCAGCGCCTGGGTGAGGAGGGCGCGCCGGCGGCTCATCCCCTGGGCGCGGGCGGTGCGCACATAATCCTGGCCGAGCTGTTCCAGCACGGCGGAGCGTACGTAGCGCACCAGTCCCGCCGTTTGCGGAATCGCCAGGGTAATGGCGGGCAGGATGAGGCTACGGAGCGCCGCACCCGGATCGCCCCATCCCTCGCGCGGGAAACCGGTGGAGGGAAGATGGAGCGGGGTCGCCAGGTACATGACGAGCAGCATCCCCACGATGAACGTGGGGATCGCGATACCCAATTGGGAAAGCCAGGAAACTAGGCGCCCGGCCAGAGTGGTGGAACGGGCCGCGGCATACACGCCGATAATAAGGGCAAAAATAACCGCCAAACTCAAGGACATGAGCGCGAGCGGCACGGTGACCTGGAGCTTCGTGACGAGCTCGTGGGTCACGGAAAGAGAAGAAAAGGGGGAGGTGCCGAAATCACCGGTGAGGGCGGCACCTAACCAGCTCAGATACTGGATGATAAGCGGACGATCCCAGCCGTGCTCAGCCCGGATCGTCTCAATTTGCGCATCGGTAGCATCCAGGCCACCCATAATGACAGCCGGGTCACCGGGCAGGGTGTGGAGCGCGAAAAAAATCACGAAGGAGGCGAGGAGTAACGCCGCCACCGCCCACCCCAGCGCGGCGAGCACGATGCGGGCGGTGCGCGACGTCGTGGTGCGGAGCACCGTTTCGCGGTCCACGGTGCCGGAGGCGCCATGCACCCCCGGCACCTGCGCAAGCGCGAGTGGTTCAGCCATTAACGCGCAACCTGAATATCAGCGGCGTAGAAACGAGAACCGGTCCGGTTGGTCGGGAATCCGGAGACCCCTTCCCGGGAGAAAATAATGGCCTTGGGGCTGTAGAGCCAATCCGAGGCGGCATCTTCGGAAACGAAAGCGGCCAGCTCACCGAGCTTCTTATCGCGTTCGGCCAGCGAGCTGGCGGTCATCGCTTCCTTATTGAGCTGCTGGGCCTGCGCGCTGTCATAATGCCAGTAGTAACTGGGGTTGGAATAGTAGGTGAGGGTCCACGGATCCACGTGGAGCACCATGGTCAGATCGTAATTGCCCCCGCGGTAGACCTCATCGAGCCAGCTAGAAAACTCCATCCGGTCAATCGTCACATTAATGCCGATCTCCTTGAGCTGGGCGGCCACATATTCGGAAATAGCCGAATCGTAATTATTGGCCACCCGCAGGTTGAGGGAAAGATTCTCAAAACCGGCCTTTTTGAGCAGCTCGCGGGCGGCTTGGGGATCATACGAATCAATCTCGTTGAGGGAATCGCTCCACCAGGACATCCCGGGGGAGACCATGGAACCGACCCGCACCATCGTCCCGCCGAGCGCGGTAATGAGGCCGTCCTTATCGATACCCTTGCGGATAGCGGTGCGCACATCCTTATTAGCCAGCGCCGGGTTGGAGTGGTTGAAGCCGAGCGTCATCCACGAGGTTTCGGTGCCCTGCGAGGTAATAATCGCCGGGTCAGCCGCGAAACGCTCCACCGTATCGGTGTTCTGGGTGGTGAGAATATCAATTTGCCCCGAGGCAAGCGCATTCGCGGCGGCGGTCTGGTCCGCATAATAGTGGTAGACCACTTCCTTGGTGCCGGCCGGATCGCCCCAGTAATTATCGTTACGCTCCAGGGTAATGGTGGAGCCGGTCTTCCACTCGCCGATGGTGAAAGGTCCGGTGCCGTTCGATTCCTTATTCAAATCGACCGTATTATCGGAGGGCACCATCATCGCGGCGTCCGTGGACATACTGTCCAAGAAATTCATATTAGGTTCGGAGAGGGTGACGACGACGGTATGCGGGTCGGAAGCCTGCGCTGATTTAAACGTGCGCATGAGCTTATGATCGGGATTCTTCGACCCCTCAGCAGCAGAAGCTTCCAGGGTGGCCACCACATCCGCGGCATCAAAATCGGAACCGTCGTGGAATTTCACCCCTTCGCGCAGGTGGAAGGTGTAATTGAGGCCATCCTCGGAAATATCCCAGGAGGTGGCCAGAGCCGGCAAAATATCACCATTTTCGGCGCGGCGAGTGAGCCCTTCATAAACATTATCGATAACAAGCTGATCGAGGGCCGCGCCGGAAACCGAGGTCGGATCCAGGCCGGTGGGTTCCAAAATAAAACCAACGTGCACCGAAGCATCCGGGTTCGCATTCTGAACCGGGGCCGGGCCGCTGGCGGGGGAGGAAGCCGCATCGGAGGGCGGATTGGTTGAGCATCCGGACAGCGCGAGTCCGGCAACGAGCAGGGCGACGCCCGCTAAACGCTTCATATCTGTTCCCATCAGGTAGTGAAGTCAAAATATGGCTCGGCGCATCTCAGCTCGGACACGTCGCCATATATGTATCTATCGAGTCAATGTGAACCGTTGGAAAACGTGGAGTTAAAAGGCGAGCTACCTCTCCTTTGCGTCAGTATCGCGGATAGAGCGGGACGCGCGGGTCCCGGGTTTGGCACGCTTGGCGCGCCGGCGAGCCTCAGCGGCTTCGCTTTCCAGATCGTGCACCACGAGGCGAGCGTGGCGCGCGGTCAAGATGGGGTGGATTTTTT
This sequence comes from Actinotignum vesiculae, assembly GCF_051267215.1. Taxonomy (NCBI): domain Bacteria; kingdom Bacillati; phylum Actinomycetota; class Actinomycetes; order Actinomycetales; family Actinomycetaceae; genus Actinotignum; species Actinotignum vesiculae. Next base: position 143,432 of record NZ_JBOZGG010000003.1, on the reverse strand, counting down.
TCGCGGCGCGCATGGCGGTGGCGGTTCCCTCCGCCGCGGCCGTCAAAATACGTTCTTTTTCTTCCGCGGTCCATTCGTGGGTGCGCATAAAACGCAGCGAGCGCGCTTCGCGCAGCATGGAAATTCCCCACAGCAGCAGCACCACCAGGAAAATCCCAGCGAAGCCGAGGATTGACAGTCCGTTCATTTAGCTGAGATTCCTATCTTTATCGATACTGGCTTGCACGCCGCGCACGACGGCCGCCCCGAAACCGGCGCGTTCTAATTCCACCACACCGGCCACGGTGGTGCCTCCTGGGGACTGCACCGTATCGGCCAAATCCGCCGGGGAGAGCTCACTTGCGAGCACCAGGCGCGCCGCACCTTCCACCGCCTGCGCGGCGATGCGCACCGCCTGCGCGGCCGGGAGCCCGTCGGCAACGGCGGCACGTTTGAGGGCATCAATATAGGTAAAAGTGAAAGCCGGGGAGCATCCGGCGAGCGCGGAAAAGACAGAAAAATGTTTTTCTTCCAGGGTGATATGGGCACCCACGGCGGCGAAGACCTCCCGCACCTCGTCCTGCTGGGATGGGGTGACGGAGCTTGAGAAGCACAGCGCCGTCATGGAGGCGCGCACGCTGGCGGCCACATTCGGCATGGCGCGCACGAGCGGCTGACCCGGGGCGAGATGGCGGGCGAGGGTGGCAAGCTCGAGGCCCGCCGCGATGGAGACGATAACGGTGCCAGATTCCCGTGCGACGTCGTTAATTTCTTCTAGAACATCCGCAACCGCGTACGGTTTCACGGCGACGACGACGATTCCGTCACCCACGGCCGTGACCAGCTCGGTATTCGAGGTGGCCGGGCGCACCCCCGTTTCCTCCGCGAAGTCGCGCGCCACCTGCGCATCTTTCGCAGAAACGACGACGGACGCCGGATCCGCGCCCGCGGCAAGCACCCCGCGCGCCAGGGCCCCGCCCATATGTCCGGTTCCAATAAAGCCGATCACGAGCAATTCCTTTCTACCAGCTAGGCCCGGTGCTCCCGCAGCGGCGCTGAGCGAACACCGGGTATGCTCTCCGCGTTTTATTTTAGGCTGAAGAAAGGTGTTTTATGGCCGGCGTGGCTCTCACCCGGCAGAACGGAGGGTTTGACATGTCACATCGAGTACTCGTAACCGGAGCGTCCAGCGGCATTGGGGCGGCGAGCGTCCGCGCCTTGTGCGCGGCCGGATTTGAGGTGATCGCCACCGCGCGGCGCGAAGATCGGCTCCGCCAACTCGCCGAACAAACCGGGTGCAGCTACGTGGTGGCGGACCTGATGGAGGAGGGCGACGTCGCACGGCTCGCCGCCACCGTAGCGGAAGCTGGCGGGGTGGACTCCCTAGTCAATAACGCCGGCGGGGCCCGCGGGCAGGACAAAGTGGCGGACGCAAAAATCGAGGACTGGGAGTGGATGTACCGCGTGAACGTGCTCGGTACCCTGCGCCTCACCCGCGCCCTACTCCCGCATATGCGGGAGAACGGCGGGAGCATCCTCTTTGTGACCTCCACGGCTGCGCAGGAAACCTACGTGGGTGGGGCCGGATACACGGCGGCGAAGCACGCCGAACGCATGATTAAAGACACCCTGCGCCTGGAACTGGTGGGTGAACCGGTACGGCTCATGGAGCTGCGCCCCGGCATGGTGATGACGGAGGAGTTTTCCAAGAATCGCCTCGGATCGGACGCGGCGGCGCAGAATGTTTATGCCGGGGTGGCCGAGCCGCTGCTGGCTGAGGATATTGCCGAGACGGTGGTCTGGATGCTTTCTCGCCCCGCTCACGTCAATATCGATTCGGTGGTTATCCGGCCCGTGGCCCAGGCGAATTCCTGGACGGTGGCCCGCACCGGCAGCGACGTGGTGGACCTGCCTTCCTCCGGGCTGGATGGGGAGTAAGCGCCCCGTTCTCCACGTGCGCCGGTAACGGGGCCTCACCCGCGCCCGCCGGGGTGGTGACCTTCACCGTTCTCCACGTGCGCCGGTAACGGAGCGCTGGGGCGCTGGCGCCGTGCCCGCACCGTGTCGGTATCGTGCTGGAAACTAGCGGGTTTCAGCGACCTGCCGGGCAAGCTCCGCAATCGCCGCGGCGATCCCGCGGCCGAGCTCATCAAAGGTGGTGGCAGGCCGGGGGAGCGCCACGGCGGCGGCCTCGGTTGATGGTGCGGCGTGCGCTATGTCGGTTAGTAGTGTGGGCTGCGCTGTGGGTGACAACGCTGGCTGCGGCACCGCTGCGGACGGTGCGTCGGTTTCCCCGCCCACCGTGGCCACTCCGACGGTGCGCAGAGCCGGCACGTGAATGAAGAGGCCGGGAACAGGAAGCTGGGCCACGCGGTAGGCGATGTTATTGCAGAGGTAGCGCCCCGGATCTTGGCTCGTTTCCGCATTGATACCGGCCCCGGTAATAGCGCGGGTAATATCAGCCACCCGCACGGGACTCGCGGCGATAGCAGGCCCGCCCGCAATCACGGGTTCGCCATCGGGTTGGGCGCCCGCATTATCCGGAATCCGGGCGATATTCTCATTAAAAGCTTGGAGCTCCGGGGTGATAGCGCTACGCCCGCCCGCTTCTCCGATGGCAATGACCGCATCGGGGTGAAAACGTTCCACCGCCTCGGCGAGCACCTTCCCGGCGCTCGCGAACACCACCGGCAACATGGCCGTCGCGACCTCCACCTCGCAAGGAAGATCCATATCTCGAAGATGAGGGACGGAGCGCAGCGCTGCCTCCCGGCTCGCATTTTCGGTATCGGTACCAAAAGGCTCAAAATAAGTCACTAAAACACGCACACTTCACCCTACCGCGCCCCTACCTGTGGATAACTACACGCGCCGAACTCCGCCTGTGGATGGGCCCTGGACGGATCTTTCCCTTCCTGGCACCATCGGCTCAAGCGTTTGGCAGGGGGAGCCGGCGCCCAGAAAACACGCGGCGCCAGTTCAACGAAAGTAAGCGGCGCCTGCTCTACGAAAGTAAGCGGCGCCAGCGCAAAGAAAGTAACTGTTAGCAGGGCAAAGAAAAGGGAGCGAACAGGGGGAGGTCACGGTGGATGGTGTTCTGATCACGGAGTCTGCGACGGCGGATCTGCGCGCCGCGCTCGCGGACGTGAGTGCCGCGCTGGCTCCGCTGCGGGTGGATAGCGTGCCGGGAGCGGTGGCGGCGGCACTGGCTGGTACCCCACCGCCGGCCAGCGTGAGTGCGGGATGCGCGGCCCTGGATAGGCGCACCGGCGATATCGCGGCCCGAGCCGATGATCTAGCCGCCTCCCTCGCCCTGGCCTGGCGCATCTACCAGGGGGCAGATACCGCAGCCGGCGCGGATATGTCTGCTCTGGATATTGCCGGCACGAATATTTCTGGTTTGGATACCGCGGGGGTTGGAAGATGAAAGATCTCTGGGTGACGTGGGGGCAATTGTGCAGCTGGAACGGGGCCCTGCTCGGAGCGGTCCTCGGTGAGGTTGCGGGCGTACGCAGGCGCTGTGAAGAAGCCAGTTGGCAGCTGCGCCAGCTAGCGGCGCGCTCCTTGGCGGGGAAGTGGGAAGGCTACGGAGCACGAGCCTTCCTCTCCGATGTACGGGCCCTGGCCGCGCGCGCCGTCGCGCATACCGACCATATCGACCATCTCATCCAGGCCCTCGGGGAAGCCCAGCATAAAATCACCCGCACCCAAACGGCCGTGAGCGAAGCTCTCTCCCGCGCGAAGGCCGCCGGAATGGAGATCACCTCTAGCGGTGAGGTTGTTGATCCGCTGGACGGAGCGGATGCCACTGGGGTAGTGGACTGGGAACGGCGCCAGGTAGCGGTCCAGATTCGGGCGGAGGTGGAAGTAGCCTGCGGGTCGGCTGATAATACGCTCAGCTATCTGGACAAGGTTTTCACGCAGCTGGCTGCCGGGCAGATAGCCCCGGAGGCTCGCACCAACCACTATCGTTCGGTGGGGAAGGTGCCGGTTGGGAAAAGTGCGGCCTATGTGCAGTCCTGGTGGGCATCCCTGGGCGATGCCGAGCGCTCCTATGTGCTCGCGCATTACCCGCAGGATTTGGGAAATTTGGACGGAATACCCTACGCGGTGCGGGACCGCGCCAATATTGCCGTTGCCCGCCATGACGAAGAAATGGCCCGAGCCTACTACGATCCGATCCTGGCCGAGCTCTCCGCGGAGATTGCCAGCGCCCAGGCGGATCTTGAGGGGAACCTAGGGAAAACTGATCGGGAGATTCGCACCGCCCAGCTTGGTGCGGCCCAGCTGCGCCATGCCACTATCACCGACAATCTGGCCGCTTACGCCATGATTCGCACCCAGCGCGGCCTGGATCGTAATTGGCGTGAGCACATCTCCACGGCCCCGGTTCGCTCCGCTTCGCCCCAGGATTCGAAGCGGAGCTCGTCGCCATCCGCAGGGCGATCATCCGCCGCGCGACTATCCGCGGGGCGCGCAGCTCCGGCGCACTCGCCCGCGCCGCGTTCCTCTCCGCTGGCAGGCCCCGCCCAGTCCACACAGTCCGGCCATCCACGCCAACTCCTCGTGTATCGCGGACCGAACCGAGCCCGCACCGGCACCGGTGCAGAATTGCGCACCATCCAAGTTGCCCTAGCCCAAGGGAATGTGGATACTGCCTCATCTATCACCATCGAGGTAGGTGGGATGACCACCAATGTGGTGAATTCCCTTGATTCCCATATGGAAGCGGCCGGCCACTTGGCTACCCTCCAGCAGGAAATTCTCACCGCGCGCGGAGAAACGGGAAGCCCGGCGGTGGTGACCTGGTTTGATTACGCCGCCCCGCAAAGCGCACTGGATTCCTCTCTCTACACCCCGGCGAGGGCTCGGGAAGGCGGGGCCAGCCTCGCGCGTTTCGCGGAGGGAATTGCCCAGGTCCGCGGGGAAGATCGCCCGCGTATCAATTTGCTGGGGCATTCCTACGGTTCGGTGACGGCTTCAGCGGCCGCGGAGCGGGCTAGGCCCGGCGTCGTCGATACTCTTGTGGTGTACGGAACACCCGGGGTCGTGGCCGAAGGATGGGATATGAATACCGGGGCGCACGGGGCCGGAAGCGCTGCCTCCAATCACGTCCTCTCCAATAAAAAAGACATTATTAACGTGGTCAATGCGCTGGGCGGGGGAGCGGTATCGGGCGGGCACACCGACGCGCTCGGCTTCAATCCGCGCCGGGACCCGGATTTCACCGCGCATCACTTCTCCGGGCGCGGCGGCTTCTTCTCCCAGCATTCGGAATATTTGGAAAACGCGGATTCTCCACAAATGCGCGAACTGGCGCGCATCACCACGGAGCCTGCCACGGAGCGCGCCGCGCCGCCAGCAACGGAGCCTGGGGCGCCGCCCGCCACGCTTACGCAGCCCCACGAACCACCCGCCGGAGCTGCGCCGTCGCCCCAAAACCCACCGGTCCGCCCGCCACCCGGAAGCTAGATGCGCCCCGCGCGCGGAAGGGCTACAATGAGCGGCGTTGGCTATGACCCGGCAATCACCGGCGAGCTCTCGGAAGAACAGCCGCGCGGCCCTGCCCCGCAGCCCAGTAGAACCGAGCGGGTGGATCCGTCAGCGTCCTAATGAAGCGGTTACCCGCCGTACCACGCGTGCGGCGAGTAGCAAATGAGGTGGTACCGCGGTACCGGATATCCGGCGTCGTCCTCATTCCGAATAGGTTTGAGACACGAGGAGACACCGCGTGGATATGTATCCGCTTCATCGCGAGGGCGGCGTGCCCGCCTCCCCGAACTTCCCGAAGATGGAAGAAGGCACCCTCGCTTTCTGGAAGAAAGACAATACGTTCCAGTCCTCCGTTGAGCAGCGTGAATCCGGGCCGCACGGCTCCAATGAATTCGTTTTCTATGACGGCCCGCCGTTCGCCAACGGCCTGCCCCATTACGGTCACCTTCTCACCGGTTACGTCAAGGACGTGGTGGGGCGCTATCAGACCATGCGGGGGCGTCGGGTCGAGCGCCGCTTCGGGTGGGATACCCACGGGCTGCCGGCCGAACTGGAAGCCCAGCGTATCCTCGGGATTGATTCCACCGATGAGATCGAGGATATGGGCATCGCCACCTTCAACGAGGCCTGCCGTTCCTCGGTGCTGCGCTACACCAAGGAATGGGAAGAATACGTGACCCGCCAGGCGCGCTGGGTCGATTTTTCCCACGATTACAAGACCCTGGACACCACCTATATGGAATCGGTGCTGTGGGCCTTCAAGACCCTCTACGACAAGGGCCTGGCCTACGACGGCTATCGGGTGCTGCCTTACTGCTGGAATGACGAAACGCCGCTGTCCAATCACGAATTGAAGATGGATGACGACGTCTACAAGGACCGCCAGGACCTCAGCTTGACCGTGGGACTGCGCCTGGAATCCGGCGAACTTGCCCTTATTTGGACGACGACGCCCTGGACGCTCCCCTCCAATTTGGCGATCGCGGTGGGCCCGGACATCGAGTACCTCACCGTGGTTCCGCGCGAAGGCAAGCTGGAAGGCGAGCGGGTGGTGATTTCCGCCGCGCGCCTGGAATCCTACGCGAAGGAACTGGGTGAAGATCCGGAAGTTGTGGATCGTTTCCCCGGCTCGCAGCTGGTGGGCCGCGCCTACGCCCCGATTTTTGATTACTTCATGAACCGGGCGGCGGACGAAGCCCCCGGCCCGCATGCCTACCACGTTATCGCCGGGAACTTCGTGACCACCGAAGACGGTACCGGGCTGGTTCATATCGCCCCCGCCTTCGGTGAAGACGATATGTTCGCCTGCCAGGAAGTCGGGATTCGCCCCGTGGTGCCGGTGGACGGTGCCGGGCGTTTCACCTCCGAGGTGCCCGATTACGAAGGCACCCAGGTTTTTGATGCCAATCTGCCTATCACCCGTGACCTGCGCGAGGGAACCGGGCCGCTGGCACGCCGCCCGGAAAACGAGCGCGCCGTGCTGGTCCAAGAACGCTCCTACCTGCACTCCTACCCGCATTGCTGGCGCTGCCGCAAACCGCTCATCTACAAGGCGGTCTCCTCGTGGTTCGTGCGGGTAAGTGCCTTCCGGGATCGCATGGTCGAGCTCAACGAGCAGATCGAATGGACCCCGGCGCATATCAAGCACGGCCAATTCGGCAACTGGCTGGCCGGGGCGCGCGACTGGTCCATTTCCCGCAACCGGTTCTGGGGCAGCCCCATCCCGGTGTGGCGTTCCGATGACCCCAACTATCCGCGCGAAGATGTGTACGGTTCTCTGGAAGAGCTCGAGCGTGATTTCGGGCGCCTGCCGCGCAACGAGAAGGGCGAGGTGGATCTTCACCGCCCCTATATCGATGAGCTGACCCGCCCCAACCCGGATGATCCCACCGGTAAGTCCACCATGCGGCGCATTACCGACGTGCTGGACTGCTGGTTCGAATCCGGCTCCATGCCCTACGCCCAGGTCCACTATCCCTTCGAAAATAAGGACTGGTTCGAGGACCACTACCCGGGGGATTTCATCGTCGAGTACATCGGCCAAACCCGCGGGTGGTTCTACACCCTCCATGTATTGGCCACCGCGCTCTTTGACCGCCCGGCCTTCCGCACCTGTATCTCGCACGGCATCGTGCTGGGGGACGACGGCCAGAAGATGTCGAAGTCGCTGCGCAACTACCCGGATGTCTACGAGATGTTCGACGAGGTCGGCGCGGATGCGATGCGTTTCTTCCTCATGAATTCGCCGATTGTGCGCGGCGGGAACCTCATCGTGACCGAACGCGCCCTGCGCGATACGGTGCGCCAGGTGCTGCTGCCGCTGTGGAATGCCTACTACTTCTTCGCGCTTTACGCTTCGACGTGCTCGAAGGGGGAGGGCTACCGCGCCCAGCCGGTCAGCGACCCCTCCGGTCTGGATGTGATGGACCGCTACCTGCTGGCCAGCATTAAGGACCTGGCCGATAAGGTGCGCACCGACCTGGATAACTACGATATTCCGGCCGCTTGCGACCGGGTGCGCGGTTTCCTGGATGTGCTGACCAACTGGTACGTGCGCACTTCCCGGGATCGTTTCTGGAATGAGGACCACGCCGCCTTCGATACGCTCTACACGGCGCTCGAAGTGCTCATGCGGGTTATGGCGCCCCTCGCGCCGCTCGTAACCGAAGAGATCTGGAAGGGGCTGACCGGCGGGCGCTCCGTCCACCTGGAAGACTGGCCTGAACTGCCTGAATCTTGGGCGGATGATGCGCTGCGTGAAGCGATGGACGAGGCGCGCGCCGTTGTCTCCGCCGCGCACTCGCTGCGCAAAACCCACCAGTTGCGGGTGCGCCAACCGCTGCGCACCCTCACCATTGTCACCGACCGTGACCTGGCGCCCTTCACCGATCTCATCGCCCTGGAAGTGAACGTCAAGAATGTTGAACTCAAGGACGTGGCGCAATCGGGGATGAAGGTGAGTCGCGACCTCAAGGTCCTTCCGCGCGAACTGGATCCCCAGTTGCGCAAGATGACCTCCGCGCTCTTCCAGGCCGCCAAGGCCGGGAACTGGAGCGAGGACGGTGCGGATGCGGTGCTCCATACCGACCCGGAGGTGCGCCTGGCGCCCGGTCAGTTTGAGATCACGGTATCGGTGGAAGCCGACCCGGGTTCGGTGGCCGCAGCGCTCGATTCCGGCTCCTTCATCGCCTTGGATACCGAGGTGGACGAGGAACTGGAAGCCGAAGGTTACGCCCGCGACGTCGTGCGCGCCGTGCAGGACGAACGCAAGAATGCGCAGCTGCACGTGGCCGACCGGATCTCGCTCAAGCTCACGGTGCCCGCCGAGCGAGTCGCGGCAGTGACCCGCTACCTGCCCTTTATCCAGGAGGAAACCCTCGCGGTGGAGGCGCAGGTGACGGCGGGCGCGGACGGTGCGGACGGTGCTGAAGGCGTTGCAGGCGCTGCGGGCGCACCGCTCGGCATTGAGGTGACGAAAGTCGCGCACTAAAAATGCGGTATCACACGGCGCGCTCTGTAACGGCGCGCCGTGATCCTCTAGAGTAGGGTGCCTTGCATGGGCCGCGGTGGACCACCATAGTCTCCGCCGCGGCCCGGCACCGTTCTCACAATCCACACGAAGGTTCAGGGATGAAAAACTCGCGGGTCCTCACGCTCGCTGTGACCGGCTTGGCGCTCTTCGCCATGTTCTTCGGGGCGGGAAATCTTATTTTCCCGGTCATGCTCGGCATTCAAGCCGGCACGAATACCCCGCTGGCCATCGCCGGGTTTATCGGCACCGGGGTGATTCTCCCCGCCATTGGCCTCATCGCCGCCACCTCCAGCCGCGACGGCACCCCGCAAGATATTGCGACCCGTATCGGCCGTATCCCCGGTCACGCGCTACTGTGGGCGATTTTTATTACCACCGGCGTTTTGTACGCGGTGCCGCGAGTGGCTGCGGTGAGTTTCGAGGTTGCGGTCCGCCCCGTGATGCACGACGACGCCGCAGCCCGCCCCGCCCTCCTCGTTTTCTCCGCCGTGTTCTTCGTGGTGGCTGTGCTCGTGGCCCTCAACCCGGGCAAAATGGTGGACCGAGTGGGAGGTATCCTCACCCCCGCCCTTGTTATCCTCATGGCGATTCTTATTACGGTGGTGGTGCTCAACCTGCCGCCCCAGGTCTCCCTCCCGCAGGCACCGTATGCGCCCAATGCGCTCACCGGCGGGCTGCTGAGCGGATATATGACGATGGACGCGCTGGCGGCCTTCGTCTTCGGGCTGGTGATTGTGTCATCGTTGCGATCCAAGGGATTCACCTCCCGCGGGGCGCTCTTCGGGGGAGCGGCGGGAGTAGCCCTTATTGCTGCGCTTATTCTCGCCGCGATCTACTTGGGGCTCTCCCAGATCGGGGTGCGGGTGGCCACCGAAGGTTTCGCCAACGGTGCGGATGCTTTAGCCGCCGTCTCCGAGCGTTTCTTCGGGCGGGGCGGCCAGCTCATTTTCGGCGCCATCACCATCCTGGCGTGTTTGACCACGGCGATTGGCCTGCTGGGCGCCGCCACCCAGTTCTACCGCAGCTACCTTCCGGGCCTGGCCTACCGCCCCCTCCTCATCGGGCAGGGAATGTTCGCTTTTGCCATGTCCACGCTGGGTCTGGAAGGAATCCTCAATTTCATTAACCCGATCAACCGCTTTATTTATCCCATCGCGATTGTGCTTATTTTCGTGACCCTTGTTGATCTTGCGGTTCCCGGGCGCCTCCACTGGGCCTACCGAGCTTCCGCCTGGATCGCGGCGCCTTTCGCGCTCCTGGACGGCTTGGTTGTGACCGAATGGGATCTTTTCGCCCCCGTGGGTGAGTTTCTTGCGATAGTGCCGCTCGGGGAAGAAGGCTTGGCCTGGGCCGGGCCGGCGCTTCTCGGTTTCGTGCTCGGTCTAGTAGCGGACGGTATCCAGGGGCGATTGTTCCCGCCGGCACTGGTGCGGGGCACGGCGGCGCCGACGGAGGCGCCAGTATCCTGAAACGGGGTGTCCTAAAGGTGCCAGTCTCCTGAAACGGGGCTGTTGGGGGGCGCCAGCATCCTGACGGTGCCTACGGTGCTGCTGTGAACGCTCGCGGTGAAACCGTTCTTTCTATGTTTTAATGAAAGCACGTAGAACTCCGCGGGAGTTCCCCAAGGATGTGGAGAAAAACATGGCAACACAGCACACCCCGGAAAAAATCATTTTGGATTGCGATCCCGGTCATGACGACGCCGTTGCGATGCTGCTGGCGTGGGCAAATCCGCAGATTGATCTGCTTGCCGTCACCACGGTGGGCGGCAACCAAACGCTGAAGAAAGTGACGAATAATGCCCTCGCCGTGGGCACCGTTATGAAAATGACGGGAGTGCCTTTCGCGGCCGGATGCGACCGCCCGCTGGTACGCCCGGTGGAAGTCGCCCCCGATATTCACGGAGATACCGGTCTAGACGGCACAGAATTACCTACCCCGGCTATTGAGCTTGATTCCCGGCACGCCGTCGATCTCATTATTGACACTGTCATGGCGCACGAACCGGGCACCGTCACCCTTGTCCCCACCGGGCCGCTCACCAATATTGCGCTCGCGGTACGCAAGGAACCGCGCCTTGCCGAGCGCGTCAAGCAGGTGGTCCTCATGGGCGGGGGCTACCACGTTGGAAACTGGTCCGCGGTGGCCGAATTCAATATCAAGATCGACCCGGAAGCGGCGCATATCGTTTTCAACGAGCCGTGGAAGGTGGTTATGGTGGGCCTGGATCTCACCCACCAGGCACTCTGCACCCCGGAAGCCTACGCGAAGATTGACGCCGTGGGCACCCAGCCAGCCCGCTTCGTCCACGAACTCATGGACTTCTTCCGTGCCTCCTACCAGGACGCGCAGGGCTTCGACTACCCGCCGGTGCACGATCCGTGCGCCGTGGCCTACCTTATCGACCCCACCATCGTGGAAACGGTGCAGGTGCCCATCGATGTGGAACTCACCGGCACCCTCACCGTGGGGATGACGGTGGCTGATTTCCGCGGCCCCATTCCCGAAGATTGCCACACCTGGGCTGCGACCCGGCTCGATCACGGGCGTTTCTGGGATCTCATCGCCGATGCGCTGGAGCGCGTAGGCGAACACCACTACCTGGGCTAATCACGGGGCTAAGCCCCGCCCAACCCAACCTTTATGAACGGAGGACGGCGCTGCCACGGTGCGGCGTCGTCCTCCCCGGTGAGAAAGAAAAACTATGGCATCTTCCGTTCCCGCGCGTGCCGGTCAGGCACAATCCGGTTCGCGCACGAATATTATCGTGCTGATGGCCGCGCTACTCTGCGCGGTCTTCGCTTTCCAGCTCAACGCCTCCATGCTCTCCCCAGCCCTGCACACCATGAGCGTGGAACTAAACGCGACCGACGTGGAAATCGGCGTGACCCAAACGGCCTTCTTCGCCTCCGCCGCGCTCTTCTCCCTCTTCCTGCCGCGCTGGGGTGACCTGATCGGGCGCAAGAAGATTCTGCTGGGCATGCTCCTGGCCACCGGGATCGGATGCGTGGTCTCCGCACTGGCGCCCAATGTCACCATCCTCGGTATCGGGCGCGTGATTCAGGGGACGGCGGGGCCGATGGTGCCCCTCACCCTCGTCATGCTGCACCAGGAAGTACCCGAGCCGCGCCGTTACGCCAAGTACATGGCGATCCTGACCTCCGTCAACGGCGGTATCGCCGGGGTGGACGCCCTGCTGGGCGGATGGATTGCCGGTAACTGGGGCTTCCGCTACGTGTTCGGATGCATGGCGGTTGTGTGCGCCATCGCTTTTGTAGCGTCGATGTTCGGAACCCGCGAATCCCAGGGCGACCGCACCCCGATGGACTGGCCCGGCGTCATCGCACTGCTCATCGTTTTCGGCTGCGTCTACTTCGCCTTCAACGAATTGGGCAAGCTCGGGGATGCCCGCTGGTGGCTCATCGGTGTGGAAATCCTGGTAGCGGCCGTATCCGCGGTGATTTTCTGGAAGATCGAATCTTCGCGCACCCACCCGCTGGTGGCTACCCGCTACCTCAAGCAACGGCGCACCTGGGCGCTGCTATCGACCACCCTCTTCACCATGACCGGAGTATTCGCGGTCATGAACGGCCTCATTCCGAACCTGGCGCAGCTGGAAGCCAGCGCCGGTGGTCTGGAACTCCCGGCAGAAACAGTCTCCTTCGTGACGCTGACGCCTTACGCTATCGCCGGTCTCATTATGGGGCCGATTGCCGGGCAGCTCGCTTCGCGCTTCGGCTACAAGAAGGTGCTCCAGGCGGGGCTGCTTTCCACGGTGATTTTCCTCGGGATTGCGGTCTTTGGAGTTGGGACGCCCTCGAAGTCGCTTATCTTCTTCCTGTGCGTGGCCATCGGTATTACCTACGCCGGCACCGTCAATATCATGCTCAACGGCTTGGGCGTTGTGCTTTCTCCGGCCGATAACCAGGGCTACCTGCCGGGCATGAATGCCGGTGCTTTCAACCTGGGCGCCGGGCTCTCCTTCGCGATCCTGACCGCCGTGGCTACCGCCGTGGGCGGCACCGAGAACGTGGTGGGCGGGTACCAGGCCGGAATCGCGGTGGGTGCGGTCCTCGTGATTATCGCGCTCCTCCTCTCCACCCTCATCCCGTCGGTGGAGAACGCTGAAGAATCCGCGTCCTAAACATATGTGCGCCTGAGGATCTGCTCGGGCACCGGTAGATGATCGGTAACGGGGCCCACGGGACTGGCAGCGCCAGTCGCACCGTGGGCCCCGTGGTATATGCTGGTGTGCCGTGGAAAGGGCAGGTATGGGGACGAATAACGCGAAGCACGATGGCACCGGTCACAACGGTGCGGGGTACGACGACGCACAGAACTATCGCGAGGGGGAACTGGAGCAGGCCGGGGGCTTTGACCCGGAGGGAACATCCGGGGCTCCCGATGCGGGGGAGCCCCGTGATCCGGAAGAAGCGCGTGATCCGGAAGAGCTCCGTGATCTGGAGGAACCCCGTGATCTGGAGGAGGCGCGGGAAGCCGAACTTGACGCGGCACTCACCGAGGTCCTCAGCTCCGGACTTTTCGGGGACGAAGCCGTCATCCGGGAGGTCAAAGAATCACCCGATCCTATTATCGAGCTAGCGGATACCACCGCGGAGGAAGCCCGAGTGGAGGACATCTACCGCGATATCCTCACCCGCGCTCCCGAACACAAGGTGCAGCCCTCTCTCGAACGCGTCCAGATGTGCCTGGATTTACTTGGCAACCCGCACCATTCCTACCGGTGCGTGCACGTGACGGGCACCAACGGAAAAACCTCGACGGCGCGCATGATCGAAGCGCTGCTGCGCGAGCATGGCCTGCGCACCGGGCGCTTCACCTCCCCGCACCTGGTCTCGGTACGCGAACGCATCGCCATCGACGGGCATAACATTTCCCGCGCGGATTTCATTCAGGCATGGGAAGACGTTGCGCCTTTCGTTGAGCTCGTGGACCAGCGTTCTCAAGCGGAAGGGGGGCCGCGCATGAGCTTCTTTGAAGTATTCGTGGTCATGGCCTACGTAGCTTTCGCCGCCGCACCCATTGATGTGGCCGTGGTTGAAGTAGGTATGGGGGGACGGTGGGATGCCACCAATGTGATTGACGGCGACGTCGCCGTCCTCACGCCCATCGCCCTGGATCACGAACGCTGGCTCGGGCACACCATCGCGCAGATCGCGGGGGAGAAAGTCGGGATTATTAAGCCCGGGGCCAGCGTGGTGAGCGCCGCCCAACCCGAGGACGCCGCTGTGGCTATCGCTCAGGCAGCCCATCAGGCCCGCGCCCACGTATCTGTTTACGGAAAAGATATCGAGGTGCTTGGGCGGGAGACCGCGGTGGGCGGTCAGCTTATGACGGTGCGTACCCCTGCGGCTCGCTACGACGATATTCCCCTCGCGCTGCGCGGCTCCTACCAGGCGGAGAACGCGGCCCTCGCGCTCACGGCGGTTGAAGCATTCTTCGGCGGGCGCGCGCTTTCCGGTGACGTCGTCGAACATGCTCTGATGGCCGTGACCTCGCCCGGACGTCTCGAAGTGGTGCGCACTTCGCCCACCGTCCTCGTGGACGCGGCCCACAACCCCCACGGTGCGGCGCATACCGCCGCCGCGTTGGAAGAGTACTATCCCGGCCGGCGCGTCGGGGTGCTTGCCATGATGGCAGATAAGGACGTGGAAGGAACCCTCGGGCAGTTCGAGCCGGTGTTGGATTCCGTTGTGGTCACCGATATGCCCGGTGAGCGGGCGATGGACGCTGAGGAACTGGCACAGCTGGCACGGGAGGTCTTCGGTGAGGACCGAGTGCGGATGGAACGCGATCTGCTTGCCGCGATTGACGAGGCTGCCGGATGGGCCGAGGCCGAAGCCGGTGAGGAGCTCGCCACGCCGGTGGTGGCCGTGCTCGGTTCGGTCTACCTCGCGGGCATGGCGCGCCAGATCATGGGCAAAGGGACTCCTGATGAAGCTCCCACCGAGTAAGGACGGAGCCGGCACGGGGCACTGACGTGCTGGCACGGCGCGCTAAGGAGATGGCGCGGCGCACCAAGGTGATGTCGCGGCGCACTGAATTGGTAGAATCGGTAACGATCTACCAGTCTTCAACTCCGAGGTGGCACTGTGCTCGATATTCTCGCCAGCAATACCGTTCTCGTTGTTTTCATCGTGGTGGCGCTCGGTGCCGCCTTCGGGGCGATTCCTTTTGGTCCCCTGAAATTTGGGGCAGCGGGGGCGCTTTTCATCGGTTTGCTCGTCGGCGCGGTGGTTCCACCCTCCACTTCGCTCCTTGTGCTGCTGCAAGACCTAGGCCTGGGAATTTTCGTTTATATGATCGGCTTGGAAGCCGGGGAAACATTCTTCCAGGAGATCCGCAAACAGTTGGGCCTCATGCTCGCCTCGGTTATTGCGATTACAGCCGGGGCGGCAGCCGCGGTGGGACTGGGGGAACTCCTCGGTTTGCTCCGCGGTACCGCCGTGGGTGTTTTCGCCGGCTCGCTTACCTCCACTCCTTCGCTTGCACTCGCCCAGGAAATGACCGATCCGGATAATCCGGCGGTGGGCTATTCCATTGGCTATCCGGTGGGGGTCACACTCGCCATCGTCATGGTCGCTATTTTCATCAACCGGGAATGGAAAGCACGTAACGACCAACTTGACCCCGATGATGTGGAATTGGAACAGGCAACCGTCTACGTGGACCGGGAAATCTCCGCGGAGCAGATGCGGGATATCGCCGGCCAGCAGGTGCGATTCGTAGCCATGCGGCGCAATAGACGCTGGCATGTCCTCGATATGGAACGCGCTCTAGAACCGGGGGACCGGGTTCGTATTTTCGCTTCCCGAGCCGCACTTTCCGAAGCTATCGAACGCCTGGGCAGCCGCATGCGCCACCGACGCCTAACCGATCCGTATCTAACGGTGCACCGTTTTACGGTATCCAATCGGGATATTGCCGGACTCACGGTGGGTTCCCTCCCGCTCTACCGCCGCTTTGAAGCGCGGGTGACGGTCATCCGCCGTGCCGACGATGAAATCCTGGCCACCCCGGATACCTACCTGGAAATGGGCGACGTGGTAGAGGTCGCCCTCCCCACCTCACGGGTCGAGGAACTCGAAGAATACTTCGGTGATTCGGTCTCCAGCTCCTCGGAACTTGACTGGGTGGCGGCAGCCGGTGGGCTTGCCCTCGGCTTTGCCCTCGGACTGGTGGAAATCCCGCTTCCGGGTGGCGCGGCTTTCTCCCTCGGTGCGGCCGGCGGCCCGCTCGTGGTGGGGCTGATCCTCGGGGCGGTGCACCGCACCGGTCGGGTGCCCTGGCAGCTCCCGCGCCCCGCGAATCTCACCTTGCGCCAGTTCGGGCTCATGCTCTTCCTCGCGGCGGTGGGCCTCAACTCCGGTTCGGCTTTCGCCTCCACCGTCTTCACAATGGTGGGCTTGAAATCGTTGCTCTTGGCCGCGGCGGTGAGCATCGTCGGATGCGGGGTTATGATGGCGGCCGCCTGGATCCTCGGTTCCTCCGCCACCCGTTCTTCGGGTGCGGTGGCCGGGCTGCTCGGTCAGCCGGCAGTGCTGTCTTACGCCACCTCGCGCACCACCGATAACCGAGTGATGACCGGCTACGCCACCACCTTCGCGATTGCGCTCATCTATAAGATCGTCGTCGTCCCCTTCATGTTCTAGGAACCTGTAACGGTGCCGCGCACCCTCGCACCTTAATCGCGCACCGTCGCACCTTAGCCGCGCACCGTTGCAGCGTTACCGGTGTCTGTCGCCCAGCGCCGGCGTGCCACGAACGGCGCCGGTGCTCCATGGCACCGTATCGACGCCACGTCGGAGTCCCACCGGTGGCGCCGTCTGGCATAATCTGTAATCGTGCACTTAAAAACCTTGACCATGCGAGGATTCAAATCCTTTGCCACCGCCACCACAGTGCGCTTTGAACCCGGAATTAACGCGGTGGTCGGCCCTAATGGTTCAGGGAAATCCAATGTGGTGGACGCCCTCGCCTGGGTGATGGGCGAACAGGGAGCGAAAACCTTACGGGGCGGCTCCATGGCGGATGTTATTTTCGCCGGCACCTCGCGCCGTCCCGCGCTCGGACGCGCGGAAGTTTCTCTCACCATCGATAATTCCGATGGCGTGCTTCCCATCGAATATTCCGAAGTGACCATCACCCGCACTCTCTTCCGCGCCGGAGGCTCCGAATATGCCATTAATGGCACCCCGGCACGCCTCCTCGATGTCCAGGAACTGCTCTCGGATACCGGTATGGGGCGGGAAATGCACGTCATTATCGGGCAGGGCCGCCTTGATGAAGTCCTTACCTCCAGCCCCGAAGAGCGCCGCAATATCGTTGAAGAAGCCGCCGGGGTGCTCAAACACCGCCGTCGTAAAGAAAAAACCCTGCGCAAACTCGAAGCGATGAAAGGCTCGTTCACGCGGGTGGAGGACCTTACCGCGGAGTTGCGCCGTCAGCTCGGACCCCTCGCCAAACAGGCGGAGGCCGCTCGCCGTGCCCAGGTGATCCAAGCAACCGAGCGTGACGCCAGGGCCCGCCTCCTCGCCGATGATCTAGCCCAGGCCCAGGCGCGGCTGGAAGCCGGGGCCGCCGAAGACCACCGCACCGCCCAGCTGCGTGAAGAAAACCAAGCGGCCCTCACCCAGGCCCGCGCCGCCCTCGCCGAGGCAGAAGAACATCACGCGCGCCTGAACCCCCAACTCTCTGCGTTGCGCGATAGCTCCGAGCGACTCGCTTCCCTCGAGGAACGATTCCGCGCCATGGACGAACTGGCGCGCGAACGCGAACGCACCCTGAACGCTATGCCGGCACGGGGCGGCCAAGATGACCCCGAGGAGCTCCAGGCGCGCGCCGTCCGGGCCCGAGCCGAAGAAGAAGAACTAGAGGGGCGCGTGCGCGAGGCCCAGGACGCCCTGCGCGCCGTACTCACCCAGCGTGAGGAAACTGAAACCGCGGAAGCTGCCGCTGAGCGCGCTTATAACCAGGCGAGCCGTGCCCGTGCTGACGCGCGGGAGAATGCCGCGCGCCGGGCCGGGAAAGTTTCCGCGGTGCGCTCTCGGCTCGAGGCCCTCCAGGCCGAAGTTGAACGCGTAGAGAAGGACGTGGCGGCCGCGCGCCAGCGCGTGCAAACCACTAGCGTGCAGGTCACGGACATCGAAGAAGAACTCGTCGCCACCTCCGCAGGGGACGATACCCTCGCCACCACCCACGAAGAACATACTCGGGCTCATCTCGCGGCCCGCGCCGCCGTGGAAGAAGCCCGAGCAAACGAGGCGCGCGCCCGCGAGGAGATGGCGCGTTTACAAGCGATCGTCGATACCCTTGCGCTCTCGCTGGAACCCGAAGATGCCACCGCCTGGGCTATCGAGCACGGTGCGGCTCTGTTGCGCGACCACCTCCACGTGGAACGCGGCTGGGAAAGCGCGGCGGAAAATGCGCTCGCGGGCGCCGCTGCCGGCGCGGTGGTGGACAATCTGAACAGCGCCGTCGATATTTTGCGGGGCGCCGCGCAAGCACAAGCCGGGCGCCTCACCCTCACCATTACGGGAGGGAAGAACGACGACGCCGCAGCTGCCGCCCGCGAAGCTGCGCTCAATGCTGCTTTCGAAACGGTGCGCCCAGATCCGGATGCCGCCGTTCATGCCCTGGAAGTGGTGAGCGGGTCCCAGTCAGGTAGCGACCTAGCTGGCCTTCTCACACAGCTCCTGGCAGGCACCGCCCTCACTGCCGATCTTGTGACGGCCCGCCAACTCGTGACCGCCGGGGCGCCCCGGGCGGTGACACGGAGCGGAGACGTCATCACTGCGTGCACCGCTACCGGGGGAGAGGCCACCGCCGCTGCTACCCTTGCCCGCCAAGCCGCCTACCAGGATGCCTCCGAGCAGCTTGATGCCGCCGCCACCGCAGCCGATGAGGCAGCCGCGGCGCTCCGGAAAGCGGAGAGCGCTGAGGAAGATGCCCGCGCCCGCGCCGAAGCCTCCGGGAGCGAACTGACGGCGCGCGATTCCAATTTGGCCGCCGCAACCGCCCAATTGGGAGCCCTGCGCCAGGCCCTCTCCGCCGCGCGCGCCGATGAAGAGCGCGCCGTCGCCCGCGCCGCCTCCTTACGGGAAGATATCGCCGCCCGGCAGGCAGAGCTGGATAGCTTCGCGGAGCCTGAGGAAGATACCTCCGATATTCCCGATGATGGCGAACTTGCCCGGCTCTCTCAGCAGCGCGATAGCGCTCATGAGGCCGCCGTGGGGGCCCGCAAACAAGAAACGGAGGCCCGGCTGGCGCTGCGCACCGCCGAAGAACGCTTCCGGGCTCTGAGCGGGCGGGCCGATGCCCTGGATAACCGGGCCCGGCTGGCCCGCGAACGTATTGAGCGGGAAGAACGCGCCCGCCAGGTCCGTGGCCAGCATGCGGTGTTGGCGGGGCAGGTCGCAGCCGGGGCGGTGCGCGCCTTAGGTCACGTGCGCAGCCTGCGTGCCGAAGTGGCCGAGCGGCGTCGTCGGGTAGAAGAAGAACAACACGGCGCCGAGGGGCAGCTCACGCACCTACGCGAACGCGTCGATCAGCTGCGCACTCGCGAACGTGAGCTCGCAGATTCGACCCACGCCCGCGAACTCGCGACCGCCCGTGCCCGCATGGAATACGAGCAGCTGGCCACCCGTGCCCTCGAGGACCTGGGCGTCGATAGCACTACCCTCGTCGAAGAATTCGGACCGCATATCCAAGTACCCACCGAGGACGGTGCGGTGCCCTACGTGCGCGCCGAACAGGAACGGCGCCTGGCTACGGCGCAGCGTGCCCTCGCGCGGCTGGGCACCATTAACCCACTCGCCCTCGAGGAACACGCCGCGCTGGAAGAACGCCAAAAGTACCTGGCTCAGCAACTTGATGACCTAAAGAAAACCCGCGCAGACCTTCTCGATATTGTGGCGGAGCTTGATGAACGAGTCACCCTCGTTATGAAAGCAGCGCTCAGCGATATTAGCGCCCGTTTCGAGCAGGTTTTTTCCCGCCTTTTCCCGGGCGGGGAAGGGCGCCTCATTATTACTGACCCGGAGAACGTGCTGACCACCGGGGTGGAAATTGAAGCGCGCCCGCCGGGTAAACGCGTCAAGCGGCTGTCGCTCCTTTCGGGTGGGGAGCGCTCGCTCACCGCCATTGCTTTCCTCGTGGCGATCTTTATGGCTCGTCCCTCCCCGTTCTATGTGATGGACGAGGTGGAGGCTGCCCTCGATGACGTCAATCTTGGGCGCCTTCTCGAGATTTTCCGGGAATTGCAGCGCTCTTCCCAGCTTCTGGTCATCACCCACCAGAAACGCACCATGGAGATAGCCGATGCTCTGTACGGGGTGGCGATGCGTGAAGACGGGGTATCCACCGTGGTCTCCCAGCGGATGTCTGAGCTGCGCGAACAATGAAACTTACGTTGCAGTTCGGTAACAATTCCGCTCGCGGGCGGGTTGGAGGTAGCCGTCCGCCCCAAAAATTCTCATAATGAGACCGTGCCCCTTATCATCGTTGTTATCGCCATCATTATCGCTGCCGCAGCGCTGGTGTATGCCCTGTCCTTTGCGCGGAATTCCGGGAAAAGCGCTGGAACATCCGTCGCGGAATCTTTTGACGCGTGGCGCTCTGATGAACTGGATATGGACACCTATGACATCGTCCACCACGATACGGCGGTAGACGATATGTTCGAGGCTTTCGCGCACGAATCCGAAGCCTATATCACTTCCGAAACGCTCGATGAGCACTTTGACCGCGCGCGGGAAACGGAGCGTGAAATCTCGGAAACGGTGCGCCGCAATAGTGAAAAGCTGCGGGCTCGTATTCCCGCCCCGCCGCTGCGCCGTCGCGCCGTGACCGCCGAAGAAGAGAACCCCGCGGAAGTCGACGGTGCGGGCGTCGCAGAAGTCGTGGACGGTGTGGAGGGCACGGATGCCGCGGACAGTGCCGACCTTGCGGATGGCGTCGTGGAGGCACCGGAAGAAGGCCACGGTGCAGATATCACGGTGGAGCTGGAAGAAACGCTGATCGTGGATATGGGCAGTGACGTGGCGAATGGCGGTATGAGCGAGCAAAGCCACGGCGTTAATGATGCAGAAAGCTTCGTGCCTGAGGATACTGACGAGCGCGAACGGCGCAGTGCCTAAAACCTTCTAGGTGGAAAAACTTTCCCCCCTCTGCAAGACTGGAGGGGTGGATAATCCTGTAGTTCTTGCACTTGTCATCGCGGGCGTTGCCGCCCTTCTCCTTGTTCCTCTCGTTATTTCCCTGGTCAAAAAGAACCAGCGGCGGGAGGAATTGGAACGCCGGGATACCCCGGTTCTTGAAGGGGATGGTGCGGCAGAAACCGCGGAGGGTACCGATGCGGAGGCGCCCGGCGAAACCGCCAGTGAAAGCGCCGGTGACGCCACCCCGGATATTGTCACCGTCCCAGCGGTTGAACAACCCGAATCGATTCCCTCCCGAATGCAGCGCCTGCGGGCCCGGCTGGCCCGCTCGGGCGGCTTCGGGCAGGCACTCTTGGCGATTCTCTCCCGCGGGGATCTTTCCGCGGCGGACTGGGAAGAACTAGAAGATACCCTCATCATGGCCGATGTGGGGCTGGATGCTACCAGCGAGATCATGGAGGGCCTGCGCTCGCGGGTGAAAATTGAAAGCACCAGCGACCCGCAGCGGGTGCGTGAGATTTTGCGCGAGGAACTGCTGCGCCACGTGGATCCGGATATGGATCGTTCCCTCAACCTCACCCGCAGCGAAGCGGATTCTGGAGCGGTGCATCCCGCGGCGGTCCTTATGGTGGGCGTGAACGGCACCGGGAAAACCACCACGGTGGGTAAGCTCGCGCGCCTGCTGCGCGCGCAGGGAACCACGGTGCTGCTCGGGGCGGCTGATACCTTCCGGGCGGCCGCAGCTGATCAGCTGGTCACCTGGGGTGACAGGGTGGGCGTGGACGTGGTGCGTTCGGATCGCGAAGGAGCCGATCCGGCCTCCGTCGCTTTCGATGCGGTGGCGCAGGCCGATGCCGCCGGAGTGGACGTAGTGATTGTGGATACCGCTGGACGCCTCCAAAATAAGGCCGGACTCATGGACGAACTTGGAAAAATCAAGCGTGTCATGGAACGTACCGCGCCGGTCAATGAAGTTCTTCTCGTCCTGGATGCCACCACGGGGCAAAACGGGATGCAGCAGGCTCGCGTTTTCGCGGAGGTGACCGGGCTGACCGGTATTGTGCTCACCAAGCTGGACGGCACCGCCAAGGGCGGCATCGTTATTTCGGTGCAGCGCGAACTGGGCGTGCCCGTCAAACTGGTGGGTCTGGGGGAGGGGCCGGACGACCTGGCCCCCTTCGATCCGGAAGGTTTCGTCGATTCCCTGCTGAACTAAAGGCGGGAATATCCGCGAATAGGTGGGCATGGCGGGGCTAGGGACGGGGCATACCGGCGCCACGTTGGCGGGTAGCTCTACCGCCGCACCATACCTCCGCACCAGCGGGCACGCCGCCGCACCAGCGGTACATATGCGCGACCGCAACCCCTGCTTTACAATGGAACGAGTTTTTGACGCGAAGGCTGGCCAGTGTTTAATAATCTTTCCGACCGGATTTCCGGTGCATTCAAGAATCTGCGCTCCAAGGGTGTCCTCACCCAGGCGGATGTAGAAACCACTATTAGCGAGATTCGGCGTGCCCTCCTGGACGCCGACGTCGCGCTTCCCGTGGTGCGCGAGTTCACCGCCGCGGTGCGCGAACGCGCCACCGGTGCGGTGCGCTCCCAGGCCCTCAACCCCTCCCAGCAGATCGTCAAAATTGTTAATGACGAACTCATCGAGATTCTTGGAGGGGAAACTCGGGAATTGAATTTCGCGCAGGGGCGGCCCACCGTGGTCATGCTCGCCGGCCTCCAGGGCGCGGGTAAAACCACGCTGGCCGGTAAGCTCGGGCGCTGGTTCGCGCGCGGGGGCCGCAAGGCGCTCCTCGTGGCCTCCGATTTGCAGCGCCCCAACGCCGTGCAACAGCTCCAGGTGGTGGGCGAACGCGCCGGCGTGGATGTATGGGCTCCCGAACCCGGTAACGGGGTGGGTGACCCCATCCAGGTGGCCGCGAGCGGCGTGGACTACGCCGCCGCGAACGGCTACGGCGCCGTCGTAGTGGACACCGCCGGGCGTTTGGGTATCGACGAGGTGCTCATGCAGCAGGCCGCCGATATCCGGGCCGCCGTCAATCCCGACGAAGTACTCTTCGTTATCGACGCCATGATCGGCCAGGACGCGGTCGCCACCGCGAAGGCCTTCCAAGATGGCGTTGGCTTCACCGGAGTGGTTATCACGAAGCTCGACGGCGATACCCGCGGTGGCGCGGCGCTCTCGGTGCGCGGCGTGACCGGCAAACCGATCCTCTTCGCCTCCACTGGCGAAAAACTGGAAGATTTCGAACGCTTCCACGCCGATCGCATGGCTTCCCGCATCCTCGATATGGGCGATATTCTCTCCCTCATCGAACGGGCCGAAGCCACCTGGACGCAGGAACAGCAACGCGAACTCTCTGAGAAAATGAGCGAGGGCTCCTTCGACCTCAATGATTTCCTCGTGCAAATGAACCAAATCAAGCGGATGGGTTCCCTCAAGAAACTCATGGGCATGCTGCCCGGAATGGGGCAGTACCGCGAAGCCCTCGAGCAGTGGGATGAATCTTCGATGGGGCGCGTGGAAGCCATTATCCAGTCCATGACGCCCGCCGAGCGCCGTACCCCGAAAATCCTCAACGGCTCGCGCCGCCAGCGCATCGCTCGCGGTTCGGGTACCACCGTTCAGGAAGTCAATCAGCTGGTGCAGCGCTTTGAGGGCGCCGCGAAGATGATGACGCAGATGAGTCGCGGCGGCGGGATGCCGGGAATGCCCGGTATGCCTGGCGTTGGTGGGGGCTCGCGCAAACAGAAACGCGCGAAGAAGAACGTTTCGGGCGGTAAGAAGGGGCGTTCGGGTAATCCGGCGAAACGCGCCCGCCAGGAAGCCGAAGCCGCGGCGGCACGGCAGCGTGCCGAACAGGGCTCGGCCTTCGGCAAGGGAGCCCAGCTTCCCGGCGCAGGCCAGGCTGGGCCCGATATGGCAAGTATGGAAGAGCTCAAGCGCTTCCTTAAATAACGACGACGGCGCAGCGGGCAGGAGGAATCTTGCCCGCTACGTCGTTCTTGGCCACGTGGTTATTTCTGGGAGGGAGCGGTGTCGTCGTTCTTCCCCGTGGTTAAAGCCTCCACCACGATATCCGGAACTGCATCAGAAATACCGCCCAGCGGCACGTAACCTTCCGGAATGTCTTCGTAGGAACGCGGGTCTTCCAGGGGCTCAACGTGGATGAGGGCACGCAGATGGGGCACGGCGGCGCGTAATTCCTCCGCGATATCCTCGGCGAGTTCGTGGCCCTCGCGCACCGTCCAGGTGGAGGGCACCAGCAGATCAAAATTACAAAACGATTCACGCCCCGCCACCCGGGTCTGCAGCCCGTGGAAA
The DNA here is from genome assembly GCF_051267215.1 of Actinotignum vesiculae. Taxonomy (NCBI): domain Bacteria; kingdom Bacillati; phylum Actinomycetota; class Actinomycetes; order Actinomycetales; family Actinomycetaceae; genus Actinotignum; species Actinotignum vesiculae. Next base: position 118,912 of record NZ_JBOZGG010000003.1, on the reverse strand, counting down.
CGTACGTTACGGCGGGTATGCGAACGCAGAATCGCCACGATTTTCTCGGTATCCGGGTCGGGAAGGGCCGCGTCCATGAGGCCCGCCAGTGACTCGCGCAGCAGCTTAACCCCGGTGAACAGGATATTGGCCGCGACCAGGATAGCGACGATGGGGTCGAGAAGAGGCTGATCGGTTAGCGCCACCAGCCCCACACCCACGATCACCCCGGCGGAGGTGACCACGTCGGTCAGGAGATGTTTGCCGTCGGCTCGCAGGGTGGGGGAACGGTGCTTCGCACCGGCGCGCAGCAGGATAGCGCCGACAACCCCATTGACCAGCGACGCAAGTGCCACAACTCCTAGCCCCCATCCCAGGTCTGAGAGCGGCTGGGGGTTAATAATGCGATCAACGGCGGAAAAAATAATAAAACCGGCCGCCGCGAAAATCATTGCGCCTTCCACGGCGGAAGAAAAATATTCAGCCTTCGAGCGCCCGTAGGTGTAGCGCTCATTGGCGGGTTTCGCAGCCGCGGAAAGAGCCAGCACGGCAACGACCGCCGCTGCCAGATTGACCAGCGATTCCGAGGCATCGGAGAGGAGACCTACCGAACCCGTGAGCCAGTAGCCGGCCGCTTTGAGCGCAATGGTGATGAGGGCTGCCGCAACGGAGAGCCAGGCATAGCGCACCAGCTTCGAGGTCGGCGCGGCTGCGGCGGCGGGGGAGTCCACGGCGGCGACGGTGCCCGCAGGCGCGGCGGCGGGAGAGACGGTGGTATTCACGCCTCCCATCTTGCCAGGCACCGTGGGGCTTGTCAGGTTGAAACGGTGGGGCGGTGGGATGGTGGGACGGTAGGACGGCGCGGCGTAAGTGATCTCACCGAACGTCCGCGCATTGCCGGTTCCCTCCGCTGGGAAATTCTGGCAGAATAGCTAGATGTACTTGGAAGATGCCGGGTCCCTCTCAACCCGGTGTCATCTGTGTTCACGGGTTGCACGGTGCGCGTCCCCCAACCGGCCGGGTAACCCACCCCAATGAGAAAGGATTGACCACAAAAGTGGCAGTCAAAATTCGTTTGAAGCGCATGGGTAAGATCCGTGCGGCCCAGTACCGTATCGTCGTGGCGGATTCGCGTGTCAAGCGCGATGGCAAGGTTATTGAGGAAATCGGTTACTACGATCCGAATACCCAGCCGTCCACCATCCGCATTGATTCTGATCGGGCCCAGTACTGGCTCGGCGTGGGCGCTCAGCCCACCGAAGCCGTGCTCGCGCAGCTCAAGGTGACCGGTGACTGGCAGAAGTTCAAGGGATACAAGGATGGCCAGGAAGGGCGCCTGCGTGTTCCGGAAACTGTGAACGCTGAAGAAGCACGCGCCGCAGCGGTCAAGAAGGTTCAGGACGACGCCGAAAAGCGCCGTGCTGCCGTCGCCGAAGCGAAGGCGAAGGCTGAAGCGGAAGCAGCGGCTGCTGCCGCCGCCGAAGCTGGGGAAGCCGAAGCCGGCGACGCTACCGAAGCGGAAACTGAGGAAGCCTAATGCTGACGGACGCTCTGGAACACCTGGTCAAGGGAATTGTTGATTACCCGGATGATGTCAAGGTTTCGGCATCACGTAATCGTCGTGGCGAACTTCTGGAAGTTCGGGTGAACCCTGACGATCTCGGTCGGGTGATCGGCCGTGGCGGGCGTACCGCCAAGGCTCTGCGTACCGTCGTCAACGCGCTTTCGGACGAAGGCTCCGTGCGCGTGGACGTTATCGAAACGGATCGTAACTAACGTAGCGGCATACCGGCCCTCAACCTTTCGGGGTTGCGGGCCGGTTTTGTATGAGCCACCACCGTTGCCCGCCGCGTGCGGGAGCTGAAAGAAGGACACGATGCAACTGACGGTAGCTATTATCGGGGCGCCGCACGGACTCAAAGGGGAAGTCCGCCTGGATGTGCGCACGGATTCACCCGCACGCCGCCTCGCGGTCGGGACCCAGCTAGAAACCGATCCGGCGGATTTCGGGCCGCTCACCATCACCCGCACCCGCGAATACCGGGGAATCACCTACGCGCTCTTCGCTGAATCAACGACCCGCGATACCGCCGAAGCACTGCGCGGGGTGCGACTCATCGTGGAAACCGATGAAGACGAGCCCGAAGAAGACGCCTATTACGCCCACGAGCTACGCGGTCTGGAAGTACTCGACCCAGAAGGCTACGAGCTCGGAATTATCGCCGGTTTGGAGAATGGCCCCGCCCAGGATGTCCTGGTGGTGCGTGAGCCTGATGGCCGCATCGCCCGCGTTCCCTTCGTGCGTGAGATCGTGACCGCTGTGGACCTGGATGACCATTGCGTCGTTGTGGATGCCCCGGCCGGGCTTTTCTCCGATGACGACATGATTGTGGTGGAAGGTGATGACCTGGCCGGTGCCCTCCGTGCGGCGGGGGAAAGTACCCCGAGAGAAAACGGCGCAGGTGAAAGCGGCGCGGAGCAAAGCGCTTCCGAAGCGAACGCTACGGAGGAAGACGGTGCGGAGGACGCTGAGTAATGGCGGGCCTACGCATTGACCTTGTTTCGGTTTTCCCGGAATTCTTCGATGTCCTCGATTTATCACTGGTAGGCAAGGCACGCCGTCGCGATGTCGTCGATATTCGCACCCACAATCTGCGCGACTGGACCAGCGACGTCCACCGCACCGTGGACGATACCCCCATCGGGGGCGGGGCCGGCATGGTCATGAAACCTGACGTCTGGGGCCGTGCGCTCGATGATCTTATCGGTCCGAGCGCCCCGGAAACAATCACCCTCGCTATTCCCACCCCCTCCGGGCGGCCCCTCACCCAGCGCCTCGTGGAAGACCTGGCAACCCGGGAACGCATCATCATCGCCTGCGGACGCTACGAGGGAATCGATGCACGGGTAGCTGAACATTACCGCGGGCACGGGGTGCGCGTGGAGGAGTTTTCCCTCGGGGACTATGTCCTCAACGGTGGGGAAGTAGCGGCAGTGGCTCTCGTGGAGGCCGTTACCCGACTCATTCCCGGCATGGTGGGTAACCCAGAGTCCCTCGTGGAAGAATCACACGGCGCGGCAGGTCTGCTCGAGTACCGCGTCTACACCCGCCCCGTTAGCTGGCGCGAGCTCGAGGTGCCAGCCGTGCTGCTGAGCGGTAACCACGGGGCGGTGGCGCGTTACCGGCGCGACGAAGCTATTGCGCGCACCGCCGCGCGCCGTCCCGATATGATCGCGGAGCTGGATACCTCGCAGCTGGACAAACACGACCGGCCGGCGCTCGCGGCGGCGGGTTATGTATGGCGCACCAGTGACCCCCATCCGGTAGCGGTGGATACTGAGGTGCTGGGGGCTGCTGGCGCCGTCGTTTCTGGCGACGGGGCGCAACCGGACGGGGCGCTTTCGGGTGGGGCACTCGAGAATGGGGCGTTACCATACGGCGCGGTCCCGAACGATACGCGACCGGACGGTGCGTTCCCGGACGGGGCGCGACGGCGCACCGCAACCGAGCTGGCTGAGCTGGCCACTCGCACCTTCCCCAATGCGTGCCCGCGTTACCTCAGCGAGGCGGATATCGCCGCTTTTGTGGCTGAGAATCTTTCCGTCGCAGCTTTCGAAAACTACCTTGCTGATCCGCATTGGATGGCGGTGGTGGTGCGTGCCGGGAGTGGAGAGTCGCGCGGGGAATTGCTGGGGTACAGTCTTACCCTGCTGCCCGATAGCGTGGTGGGAATAGGGGGCGACGACGTAGCCGGGCGTGAGGACGGTGCGCCATTCATGCATCTTCCGGATCGAGACGGCCCGTTGCTCGAGCTCTCTAAGTTCTATGTGGAGCGCAGCTGGCACGGGAGCGGGGTAGCGGATCTGCTCTGGCGGGCAACGGTGGAGGCGTGCCGGGCCCGAATCCCGGACGCCGATTCAGCACCAGCACCCTACCTGTGGCTCGGAACGAATAAAGACAACCGGCGCGCTCAACGCTTCTACAAACGCTGTGGCTTCCGAAAAGTAACAACCCGAGAATTCCAGGTGGGTGAGGTAGTCAACTCCGATCTTATTTTTGCCTGTCCGCTGACTGTGGCATAATAGTGGAGTTTCCTCGCTTTCATAATGCGCTGAGCCTGCCGCAGGGGGTCGCGCATCGGCGAGATCTTAACCGATAACAGCGCCCCTGGCCTGCGTGCAGAGGCGGAAAGTGAATGAATAATGCAGACTCTTGATGTAGTTGATGCTTCGCGTTTGCGCGACGATATCCCCGATTTCCGCGCCGGTGACACCGTGCGTGTGAACGTGCGCGTCGTGGAAGGTAACCGCACCCGTACCCAGGCGTTCCAGGGTGTTGTTATCGCCCGCCAGGGTGATGGCCTGCGCGCCACCTTCGATGTCCGCAAGATTTCCTTCGGGGTGGGCGTGGAACGTAAGTTCCCGGTGCATTCGCCTTCCATCGAATCAATCGAAGTGATTACCCGCGGTCGCGTGCGTCGCGCCAAGCTGTACTACCTGCGTGATCGTCACGGTAAGGCAGCGAAGATTCGCGAACGTCGCACTGATTCCAAGTAAGGAACGGTACGAACTTCTCGTTCACATATGGACCCGCATCTCGGTGCGGGTCCATTTTTCTGCCCGCGCGGATCCTGACCGCTACCCGAAGACCGCCACTAACCGGAGATAACCGATAAACAGTCCGCAGCCCCAAGTGTCCTATAGCCCCCTCTAGACCCCTATAGACCCCAACCGTGAGCGAGGGCTGGAGCATTCCTGGAGCCTGCCCAAAATAGCGTGGCGCGACGGCGCGGATAACCCTAGGCACGCTCACGTGCGCTGGTAGCATGGAATACGCATATCTTTTATCTATTTCAGGCGGAGGGGCGTATGGGCGAGGGCACGTCAGGCGGGTCACGGGCATCGAAGGATGCCTCGCGGTGGCCAGCAGGGCGGACCCACCGGAGCCAGATTCGCGGCCGCCGAGCCGCTACCCCTACCCCAACCTCCACCCCACCCGAGCTGCCGGAGCCGTACGAGGCCCCGGCGTTCCTTGAACCGTCAGTGGCGGCGGATGCGGATGAGCTACCGGATCTCGATGAGCTATTTGATGCGGAGGAGTCACCAGCCTGCGGGGCCACTCCCGACGCTGCCCCCATCGCTCCTTCCGCCGTTCCCGTCGCTTTCACCGGGCCTGCCACTCCCGCCGCAGCTGTTTCCGCCACGACTCCCGCAACGGGGCACACCTCAGCAACACCAGCACCAGGGCCGGATTCCGAGCCAGCACCTTGCCCGCCCACACCACCAGAATCCAACGGGGCAAAAAACGTGTCGGAGGGGCCGGCTAAGATAAATTCAGCTGAAGCCCGGTTACGGCTGACGCTCACGGAGCAGCTCTCCAACGCGGATGAAGGCCTCTATGCCGAAGCTTTGCGAGATGATCTGGCCCGGGCGGAAGCACATGTCAATCACGGAGGAGTCACCATGAATACAACGGACGGTCAGTCCTCCGCTGCCAATATGGAGCAGCCGCCCTCGTACCCTCCTGAGGTTGCCCCGGTGCGCCCCGATGCTGAGACCCGGGAAGCCCCCGTGCGTAATTCACGCTTGCGCAGCGTAGTGGAGATGGCCCTGACTGTCGCCGTCGTTCTTCTGGTCTCCGTCATTATCAAAACCTTCTTTATCCAAGCTTTTAACGTGCCTTCTGGTTCCATGGAAACCACGCTGAGTACCGGGGACAAGTTCTTCGTCAACCGCATGGTGACCGATAATGAGGACTTACGCCGCGGCGATATCGTGGTCTTTGTGGACCCGGGCGGCTGGCTGGATGATGTGGAAGAAAACCGCTCCTGGATTGCCCAAACGGGTACTCGCATCCTGCAAGGCATCGGGCTTCTCCCGGCGGATTCTGGCCACTACCTGGTGAAACGAATTATCGCGAAGGGTGGGGATACCGTCAGTTGCTGCGGGGAAGATGGCCGTTTGCAGGTGAACGGCGTGCCGATCACGGAGGAATATCTCAATTACGGGGTTTCACCCTCCTTGCAGAAATTTGAGGTGAAGGTTCCGGAAGGCTACCTGTGGATGATGGGGGATAACCGCGCCAATTCGAAGGATTCGCGGTGGCATCAGCGTGAATCCGGAAACGGATTCGTGCCGGTAGATAACGTGGTGGGCCGGGCCTGGTACGTTTTTGCTCCGTGGAGCCGCCACGGGCGCCTACCTGATATGAGCCACGTCTTCGCCGGTGTTCCCGAACCTGCCGCGTCCGCGAGTGTGCGGGTTGCGCTGCCGGAGAACCCTGTTGATCCGCGCTCCTTATACGCGGCCACGGTGGCCCAGCCGGGGCTACCTAGCGCCACGCTCTCCGGGCAGGGCAGGTAGTACGCGTGCAGGAACCTGATCGCACCGTTGAAAAAGAACTGTTGGCTCGGCTCGAGGCGCGCGGCGGGCGTATTCTCGCCGCCGTGGATGAAGTGGGCCGCGGCGCTATCGCCGGGCCGGTTTGCGTGGGTATTGCCCTCCTGGACGGGAATACTCCGGATGATTTCCCGCCCGGATTACGCGATTCGAAAATGCTGAGCGCACACCGCCGCGAAACGATCTACCAGGCTGCTCGTGATTGGCCGCTCGCGGTTGCGGTAGGAAGCGCCCCTGCCAGCGTTATCGATCAGGTTGGAATTATTGAAGCCTTGCGCTGCGCCGCCGCGGATGCCCTCGCCCAGCTAGAAAAAGCAGGACTGCGCCCCGATGCCGTTCTTCTTGACGGAAAGCACAATTGGTGGGCCCAGGATTCCCTTTTCGATGCCGAACCGACCGTCCCGCAGCTTCCGGTCACCACCGTGATTAAAGGGGATGCTTCCTGCGCCGGGGTTGCCGCGGCGTCCGTCGTCGCTAAAGTTGAACGAGACCGCTACATGGAGGCGCTCGCGAAAGAATTTCCCGATTACGATTGGGAACATAACAAGGGGTACGGTACGCCCTCCCACCTCGATGCCATCGCGCAGGTGGGGCCGAGCCCGTATCATCGAATGTCGTGGCATTTGCCCGCGGTAAGGAGTGAATAATGAGCGAGATTGACGGCTACGAAGCCGAACTGGAACTCGCGTTATATCGCGAGTACCGCGATGTTGTGAAGATTTTTCGGTACGTGGTGGAAACCGAACGGCGTTTCTACCTCGCCAACGACGTAGACGTGAAAGTGCGATCCTCCACTGCCGGCGACGTATTCTTCGAAGTGAATCTCACCGACGCGTGGGTGTGGGACATCTACCGCACCTCCCGGTTCATCCGCTCGGTACGCGTGGTGACCTTCAAAGACGTCAATATTGAAGAGCTCAACCAAACCGATATTACCCGCGAACTCGATCTTCCCGGCTCCTCTCTTTAATTGGGGGCTGTTGCGTTGTGAGTTCCATGGGAGCTCGCTTTTATCCACAGGTTTCTGAAACGACGACGCTATCCCCAGCCACGCACCTCTCAAGCCACCATCGGTAATATCCGCGCCACACTAGGGGCATGTACCAGTGTGAAACTTTGCATGCTAGCATCGCCCGCAGCGAGCTTGCCCCGCTTCCCGCTTCCGCTACCACCCGGGAGCTAGGAGAGTGGGGAGAAAGCGTGGCTGCCGGATATGTGCGGGAGCACGGCTACCAGGTGCTGGCCCAGAATTGGAGATGCCGGCGCGGGGAAATTGACCTGATATGCCGTGAAGAACTCAGCGGCGCGTTGGTAGCGGTTGAGGTGAAAACTCGGCGCGGGCACAATACGGTGCCGGCACCGCTGGCTGTCAGCCCCGAAAAATATCGCAGGCTCCGCTGCCTCCTGGCACAGTGGCTCCATGCGGATGGCGGGCACTACCCTGATCTCGCGGTGGATATCGTGGCTGTCACCGTGCCCACCTGTGGTCCCGTTACCATCGAGCATCTGCGGAATGCCTCATGATTGGCACTTCCCATACCGTTTCTATCCTCGGGGTGCGGGGCATGCCCATCCGGGTAGAAGTAGCGATTCTTTCAGGGCTACCGAATTTCACGATTGTGGGCCTTCCCGATGCGGCGGTGAGCGAATCACGCGAACGCATCCGGGCCGCTTTCGCCGCCGCCCGGGTCAGCTTCCCGGCCGGGCGCGTCACCGTCAACCTATCCCCGGCAGATACCCCGAAAGTCGGTACCGCTTTTGATGTGGCGATTGCTGCCGCTATCCTTGCCGCGCAAGCCCACACCCACCTGCCACCCGGCACTGTTTTCCTGGGCGAATTAGGGCTGGACGGATCGGTGCGTCCGGTGCGGGGAGTATTACCGTGCGTATTGGGCGCCGCCCACCACGGCTTCCGGCACGCCATCGTTCCCCGCGGTTGCGGAGCCGAAGCTGCGCTTGCCCAGATCCAGGTGGGAGAAATCTGGCATATCACCCAGATCGCCCAGCGCCTGGGAGCGGCCAGTGACCCGGTGCCACCGCCGCCACCTGTGCCGGTATCCCAGCCCCGCACTAGCACCGATATTGGTGACCTCTCTGAGGTACGGGGTCAATACCTGGCCCGCCATGCCTTGGAAATAGCAGCCGCGGGAAGCCACCATCTCCTCATGATCGGGGCACCAGGAGTGGGTAAATCAATGCTGGCCACCCGCCTACCGGGAATCATGCCGCCTCTCACCCGCGCTCAAGCGGTAGAAAGCGCCAGTATTCGCTCCATTGTGGGGCAATTCGAGGAGATCACCACCCGGCCTCCCTACGTGGCGCCCCATCACACGTCGAGTGCCACCGCGCTGGTGGGAGGCGGAAGCCGGCCCCGCCCCGGCGCCATTTCCCTCGCGCACCACGGCGTACTTTTCCTCGACGAACTTCCCGAATTCACCACCCGGGCTATCCAGTCCCTACGCGAACCCATGGAATCGGGAGAAATACATATTCACCGCGCCCAAGGCTCGGTATGCTTCCCGGCCCGTTTCCAACTGGTAGCAGCAGGAAACCCGTGTCGGTGCGGCAGGCTACTAGATTCCCCAACCGCCTGCACCTGTTCGGGAGCGGACCGCGTCCACTACCAGCATCGCATCGGAGGTCCGCTCCGGGACCGCATCGATCTCATGGTGAATCTGCCCAGGCCGAGCCGGGCGGAATTAGCCGCGGGCAATAGCGGTGATAGCAGCGAAACTGTCGCCGCGCGGGTCCGCGAAGCACGCGAACGCCAGCACCACCGCTTCCGGGATGAAACCTGGGACGTTAACGCCGCGATACCGGGCACCTGGCTCCGGGCCCACACTCAATTAGCAGCTAGCTCAAGCGCGAGCCTGGGCGAGGCCCTCACCCGCGGCCTCATTAGCATGCGAGCCGCGGATAAAATCCTGCGAGTTGCCTGGACCCTCGCAGACCTAGCCGGCCATACACAACCCACCACCGACGACGTTGCCGGGGCGTTCGCCCTGCGCGGGAAAGGAAATTCTGGCTATGACGGAGGATAAAACACCCTGGACCAGCAGCGAAACAACGGGAGCTTCCGGTTGGGAAGAAGAAACCGCAGCAATGGCATGGACACGCTTGGCCGAAGGGGAGGACTACCACGCCGTTGCACTCACCGACAATCTCGGTTACGCCGGAGCGCTTGCCTGGCTCGAAGAAGCACGAGCGGGCGCCCCGGTTCCTGAACAGTTGCGTGCGGCAGCTAGCCGCTGGAGTGCCCGGTACGATGCACAGGGATTTGCGCGCGACCGTGAACTGCTCAACCGAGGCTACGGATTCACCTACCCGGGTAGCCCCGCCTGGCCGCAATCCTTAGTGCAGCTCGGGGAACAACGCCCGCTGGGGCTGTGGTGGAAAGGAAATATTGCGGCACTGGATCGCCCCGCGCTCGCGATGGTGGGCTCACGCGCCGCTACCGACTATGGCGAAAAAATCGCCACCGATTTTAGCTACGAGCTGGCCGAACGCGGTGCCCTTATTGTTTCCGGGGGAGCCATGGGTATCGATGCGGCCGCCCACCGTGGCGCCGTGCTCGCGAATGCTCCGACCGCGGTGGTGTTCGCCAGCGGGATCAACCGCCCCTATCCCAAAGCCCACCAGGAACTCTTCGCGCGAATTCTTGACACCGGCGGGCTCGCCCTTTCAGAAACGGCACCGGGCAATGCTCCCCACCGGCACCGTTTCCTGGCCCGAAACCGGATCATTGCGGGCCTATCGCAAGCCGTTGTTGTTATTGAAGCTCCCTACAGGTCGGGCGCTATTAACACTGCGGGGCACGCACATACGTATGGCATCCCGGTCGGGGCAGTACCCGGATCCATTTACGCCATGTGCTCTACGGGCTGCCACCGGCTGCTGCGGGAAGGAGCAGTGTGCATTACCCGGGTTGAAGATATTGTCGAAATGCTCGGCTTCAGCGCCGGCCAGCAACTCCTCCACGTCAATCGCACTCGGACGGTGGCGGGGAACGTTGCGGCTGATCACCGCAGCGGAGCGGCAAGCCGGACGGTCACTCGTGCCCTTGCCGGCGGGGTGCAATTAGGGCTCGGGGTGACCGTCACCGATCCGCTTGCCGGGGATCCGCGGGCGGTGCGGGTGCGCGATGCGCTGCCGGCTCGTAATTACCAGCCGCTGGATAAAATAGCGCAGACCGCGGGAATGGGATTTGCTGAGGTGATGGCGGCCCTCGGGAAACTCGAGGTAGCCGGAATCGCGGAAAGTCGGGGAGGGAAGTGGCGCCTGACTCCCCAGGCCCGGGAAGCGAGCCGGCAGCGGGCCTCCTAAGACTCGCATAAACTGGGGAGCATGCGAGTAGCAGATATCTTGGAACGTTATGAGCGAGAATTGCGGCTGCGCCGCGGATATTCCGAACATACGATCCGCGCCTATCTGCACGAGGTGCTCTCCCTCCTCACTTTTCTCCACGAGCTATCCACCGGAAACAAAGCGGGGGATGAGGACTTATCCGACCTCGATATTGACCTCGAGCACCTGGATCTTGCTGATCTTCGGTCTTGGCTAGCCCATTCGCGCGAACACGGTAGCGCTTTGGCTTCGATGGCCCGGCAATCGGCCGCGATACGCACTTTTAGTTCCTGGGCATACCGGTGCGGCTATACCGCGTCGGATGCGGCAGCGCGGCTGAAATCACCTCGGGTCACTAATGAGCTCCCGCATGTTCTCAACGAGCACCAGGCTCAACAATTGCTCAACAACGCGAAAAGCCACGCGGTTGAGAGCGGAGAAGCTCTCGCCTACCGGGATTGGGCGGCCCTCGAGCTCATGTATGCGGCGGGTTTGCGCGTGAGCGAAGTCTGTTCCTTGGATATTGACCAGGTCCGCCCTGATTTGACGGTGCGCGTCCTCGGAAAAGGAAATAAGGAACGCGTGGTCCCGTACGGGGTGCCGGCCATGCGGGCCGTGCAGGAATACCTGCCCGCGCGTGCCGCTCTTATGAAAGAACCGACCCGGGCTCTCTTTTTGGGGGCGCAAGGCAGGCGCCTCAACCCGCGCTCGCTGCGCGACGTCGTGCATCGTGCTGCCAGCCGCGCGGGAGTGCCCGATATTACCCCCCACGATTTGCGTCATTCCGCCGCCACGCATCTCCTCAACGGCGGCTCAGATTTGCGTAGCGTCCAAGAGATCCTTGGTCACTCCTCCCTGCAAACCACGCAGCGCTACACCCACGTCAGCGCCGATAGGCTCCGGGCTGCATTCGCGCAGGCCCACCCGCGGGCCTAAAGAATCCTTGCCAGAAGCATCCCTAAAGCACCGTAGAAGTATCACTGAAGCGTCACGGTTATCACGGGTACAGGCGGATCTCACGCCGGTAGAGGAGTGAGATCGGGTCAATATAGGTTTTCCCGCGCCGCGCACCCCAGTGCAAAACATCCCCGGGGAAGCGCCCGCCATCCTCATGACCGGCCAGCAACGTCCCGATCACCGTTCCGGCGCTCACGGTATCCCCGCGGTGCACGCTCGGCTCCACGGGTTCATAGGTGGTGCGCAGACCATTGGCGTGTTCAATAGAAATAACGGGGCGGTCCGCGAGCATCCCGGCATACACCACGGTGCCCGAGCCGGCAGCCAGCACCGGACTTCCCGCAGGAAGCTCAACATCGACACCGCGATGCCCGGGCAGCCAATTGTGCTTAGGCGGATCAAAGGGGCGGGTCACCACCGGCGCGCTACCGGTGGGGGAGCGGAAGCCGGTGGCGCGGGGCTGCGTGGCCTTCGTATGAGTGACATTGCTGGCTTCCGCCATGGAGGTGGACGTAAGCGGTGTTTCCAACTCGCTATCCCTTGTCGAGGTTGCGGCCTGCTCGGGGGTATTATCCGACGACGACGCCACCGTTCCAGATGCCGATTCTGAAATAAGGCTCGCCACCAGGGTAAGAGCCGCGCCGGCCGCAGCCAGGCAGCGTGCCACGATTATGCGCCCCGCACGGGAGCGCGAGCGCACCGTGGCCCGGGCACGGGTACTGGTGCTCGGGCCACAGCGCGCACCGGGGAATTGAGTTGCAAAAATCCTGAGAGTCTTCATAGGGCTGAGCATGCCCTGGATAAGACTCGCCCGCCAGAGCGCATCCTCAGGCTGTGGATAGTCGATGCATCCCAGTATCCTGTGGATAGCTCTGGCTTGTGTCCGGGCGTTCGCCCGGGTTTTTGCGCTGTTATCCGCGGTTTTTACCTTTTAGGCGCATCGTTTCCCGCCGCCCGCGGGTATTCTCTTTCGAAGCGTGCCGGTCCTGACTCCGCGCTGTTCGTGCATCGCTGCGGGAACGTAACCGCTCCGCCTCCGCCATCATCCGCAGATAGCGATCCAGTCGGTCCGCGTCCAAAGCCCCGCTCTCACAGGCCTCGCGCACCGCACACCCCGGCTCTCGCCCGTGGCTACAGTTCGCGAAATGGCACGAAGCAGCCAGTTCGCGAATATCCGCGAAGGTATCCGCAATCGCCTCTGTGTCCATCGTGGCTCCCAGTGCACGTACCCCGGGAGTATCGATGACCGCGAAGTCTTCTCCGCAAACCAACTGGCGCCCGGTGGTGGTGTGCCGACCCTTATGGTCGCTTTCGCGCACCGTTCCCACCGTCTGGGTGGCTCCGAGCAAGGTATTGGTGAGGGTGGATTTCCCCGCGCCGGAGCGCCCCACCACCACGACCGTGCCGGAGAGGAGCTCAACGAGTCGCGCCACGTCCGCAGCTGACCGTGCATCAAGCGCAAGCACTTCTTCGCACCCTTCACCCAGCTCCTGGAGATCTGCCGGGTTTGCTAGGTCCGCCTTCGTGAGCACCAGCCAAGGGCGGGCCCCGCTCGCGTGGGCCAGGGCCACGAAGCGTTCGATACGCCCGCGACTGGATGCTGGTACCACGGGTTCCACAATGAGAACCACATCAATATTCGCGCAGATGGGTTGCTCGAGAGCGGCTCGGCCCACCGACGGGCGGGTGAGGTAGGTACGGCGCGGCAAAATGTCGAGAATATGCCCGACATCATCGACGCCTACCCAGTCACCCACCACCGGCGGCCAGGATTCACTCTCCTGGTAGTGGCCCGGAATATCGAGGTCAATACGCACCGGCGCCCCGTCCGGCGCACCATGCGCAGCCCCGTCTGGCGCACCGGTCTCATCAACGCGGAGAACCTCAACGGCGCCGCGATGTACCGCGGCGATCCGCCCGCCGTGCACGCGCGCGGTGCCGCCAAGGTTCATTTCCGCGACTTTCAGGTAGGCTGCCCAACGTTCATCAAAACCCAGAAAACTCATACAACATCCCTCCGCATACCCGAACGCAGCCGAGCCACCGCATGGCGGGTCGCTATCACACCAACACCGGCCCAGATCGCCGCAACCGCAATATCGCGGACTACCAACCATCCGACCGGCTCAGCGATACCGGCAATGGTTCCCGAGAGTGGCACGGCATTCGCTAGTGCTGCCAGCGCGGGCGGGTAGTACTCGAGAGGCACAATAACCCCGGTGAACACCGGCAGGAACGTCGCGAGCAGTGTTGCTCCCAGATACGGGTCGGGAAGATCCACCCCAATCCCGGCCGCCGCCACTCCGAGCAGCACTCCGCATACCAAAGCAGCCACCGCTAAGAGCGCTACGCGCCCCAGCAGCAGCGCATCTTTGTCAGGGGAGAGGAGGAAGACGGCGCCGATGGCCGCAATACCGGTGGAGACCGCCAAGAAACATGGAACGGTAGCTACCGCCACCCAGTACACCACGTCGAAACGACGGCGCAGGTGAACTTCCTGGAAGATCCCCAGCGCCCGGTCGGTTGCCACCGCGCTGACCACTCCGGAAGCCATCGACGTGGCCAAAGCAACCAGCGCCGCGGCATAGCCGGTGCGCACCAAGTCCGGGGTTCCCACATCATTGCCGAGCACCACGTCAAAAAGCACGTCGAGGAGCGGAAGCACCAGGAGGGTGGTCACCGCTGTCCCTACCGTCGCAAAGGTCACTGAGGAAGCCCAGGAGACCCGAATAATCGAACGATAACGCGTCAGCATCACATCACCTCCAAAGTCCCGGAGCGGGTAGCACGGCGCAGCGCCGCACGCCCCGCCACTCCCGCCACCGCGAGCCACGTACCCAGCACGACCGCCCAGATAGCCCCGTCACTCCAGGTAATAGCTTCTCCGAAGAGTAGGGAGGTGGGCATCGAGAGGGGTACGAAGAGGGAGAGATAGGCCAGCCACGTAGGTGGCGCCGTCGTCGTAAAAAGAATCCCGGACGCCAAAAACATCGGAACCAGAAGCAGACCTTCGTAACTAATCGCGTTCGGGGTGAGCACGAAAAGCGCGGCGATGACGAAGGATACGCTCAGGCACCCCATCCATAGCAGAAGGACGCCGCACGCAAAACCCCAGGACGGTGCAGTAAAGGTAACTGAGGCGGAGCACAGGGCCCACGTCGCCCAGGCCACCGGGAATGCCGCCAGGCCGAAGGAACCGGCCGATGCCACCACCGCGGCTACGCTCCGTAGCGCCCCAATCGGCGCGCTCACCAGGTAGACGAGGGTGCCCTTATAGCGTTCGAAACCAATAATTCCGGCGGCGCAGGTGGCCGTGGTCCACATGCCGATAATCCCGGCACGCACCCATCCCTGCGTCGCGTTCATAGTCCCGAAAGCTCGGAAACTCAGGAATTGCACCAGTGCGGTGGCGAGCGTCGTCGTCACCATGAGCTGGATGAAATAGGGGACAGACACAAATTGGCGCACATGAAAAGCGCTCATACGTAACTGCCGGATCACCGCGCCAACCCATCTGCCAGCGCCAGATACGTTTCCTCCAGCGAGGCCGGGCGGGTCACCAGGTCCTCCGGCTCGTGCCCGAGAAGCGCCACCAGGCGTTCGGCCTGCGCACCGGAGCGCGCATCCCAATAGATCGTGACCGCCCAATTGCCCGCGCGCGGACGGCGCTGCACCACTGCGTCCGGGAACTCAGTTTCGAGGCTTGCGAAAATATTCGCCTGGCGCGCACCCAGCGTGAACGTTGTGGTTGCACCCACCCCGGCATAGTTCGCAATATCGCGAATGCTGCCGCGCACCGCGATTTTTCCTGCGCCGATGACGGTGATGATATCTGCCAGCTCTTTGACCTCCGGCATGGAATGCGAGGTGAGGAGCACCGCGGTGCCGTTGGCGGCAACGTCGCGGATAATATCGCGCACCGTCAGCGCGACGTCGGGGTCCAGCCCCGTGGTCGGTTCGTCAAGAAGGAGCAACGGCGGGGCGCCCAATAAGGCGCGCGCCAGGTGGAGGCGCTGGCGCATACCGCGCGAAAACTGGCCCACCTTAGACCCGGCAGAATCGGTGAGCTTGACACGCTCAAGAGCATCAGCGACGACGCCACGCCGCTGCCCGCTCGCCACCCCTTGCAAGTCGGCAAAATAGAGGAGATTATCGCGTGCCGTAGCCCGGGGATAAAACCCGAGGTCGCCGCCTAGCACCAGACCCAGGCGCGAGCGTGCCTTCTCCGGATGGCGCACCGCGTCAACCCCCGCGATCCGGACCTGCCCCGCCGTGGGGGCCAGTAAGGTCGCGCACATCCGCACCGTTGTGGTTTTCCCAGCCCCGTTCGGACCGAGTAGGGCATGCACCTGGCCTGCCTGCACCTGGAGGGACACATCTTCAACTGCAACAAATTTCTCTTTCCCGAAAACACGCCGCGCATGGGCGACGTCGAGGACGGGAATATGAGGATCTATCAAAATCCTTGTCCTTATCAATCCACTTGCCGTATTCAGGGCAGCATGAACCCCTCTCGCACGCGCCATTTAGGAAAGTACATAGGTGTACTCACCCGGAGGCTTTAGAAAGATAGATATAGGCTCCGGGCGCGCATCATCGCTAAACGCGTGCGAGAATACGGCTTTCTCGCATTTTTATATAAAGAAGTTTTCCTTGATGCGATAGGTAATGGATTCAAGGACTCGCATAGGGCAGGTTGCTCCTAGATTGCAGTGTTAGTAACTATGCGTGTCATCCTATAGTCATGTGGTAGCGCTGTACAACCTCAGCCGCATCTTGAGACGTAGCGTGTGTTTGCTTGTGAGCGGCGCTCGCTCTGACGGTTCCGCACCGTGTAGTCGCTGGAGCGCCCCGTCTGTACATACGCCCTAACCGCAATATTCCCGCGAAAATCACATCCGTCCGCAGTTTCCCGTTTTTCCGGGTGGGGTAATATGTACAGGCGGCCGGTTATCTCCGGTCGTAATACGCGTGCCCGCATACAAGGGTCGCGGATCGGTCCCGGCATGGGCTGCCCAGTGGGTGGCGCATATCGGGAACCGCGGTTCGTGGGCACCAGGGCGCGGCGGCAATTCCGCCGTCGTGCAAGAACCGATACCGCGCCATCGCACCGATGGCGCCTGAGAAAGGACGCCGCATGGCTGTCGTCACCATGAGCCAGCTGCTGGAAGCTGGTGTGCACTTCGGGCATCAGACCCGCCGTTGGAACCCGAAGATGAAGCGTTACATCCTCACGGATCGTAACTCGATCTACATTATTGACCTGCGCAAGACGGTCGCCGATATCGACCGCACCTACGATTTCGTTAAGGAAACCGTGGCGCACGGCGGAAATATCCTCTTTGTGGGCACCAAGAAGCAGGCGCAGGAAGCCGTGAAGGAACAGGCCGAACGCACCGGGATGCCCTACGTGAACGAACGTTGGCTGGGCGGCATGCTCACCAACTTCCAGACCGTTGCCAAGCGTATTGAGCGCCTCAAGGAACTCGAGCAGATGGACTTCGAAGATGTCGCCGGCTCGGGCCTGACCAAGAAGGAACTCCTCATGCTGTCCCGCGAAAAGGACAAGCTGGAGAAGACCCTCGGCGGCCTGCGTGATATGCACCGTCTGCCCTCCGCCGTGTGGGTTGTGGACACCAACAAGGAACACCTCGCGGTCTCCGAAGCGAACAAGCTCAACATCCCGGTGGTTGCCATCCTGGACACCAACTGCGATCCGGACGAAGTGGCCTACCCGATTCCGGGTAACGACGACGCCATCGGCGCCGTCGGGCTGCTCACCCGCGTCATCGGTGATGCGGTAGCCGAAGGCCTCCTGGCCCGCGGCGCCGGCAAGAACGCCACCGAAGATGCGATGCCCGAATGGGAACGCGAAGTTCTCGCGGCCGGGGAAGCTACCGAAGAAGCCCCCAAGGCTGAAGAGGCCGCTCCCGCCGCGGAAGCTGAAGCCGAGGCCGCCCCGGCCGAAGCCGAAGCCACCGAATCCGAAGAAAACAAGTCCGAAGAAGCTGACGCCCAGGCCTAAGCCTGAGCGCTACAAGTGAGGAGTGAAGCATGGCTAATTACACAGCCGCCGACGTGAAGGCGCTGCGTGACAAGACCGGCGCCGGCATGATGGACGCCAAGAAGGCTCTCGACGAAGCCCAGGGGGATTCTGCCAAGGCCGAAGAGATCCTGCGCGTCAAGGGCATGAAGTCCGCCGCCAAGCGTTCGGACCGCACCGCTGCGAACGGTCTGGTTGCCTCGCACGTATCCGATACCGCTGCCGGCCAGCGCGGCATTCTCGTGGAGATCAACGCCGAAACCGACTTCGTGGCCAAGAATGAGAAGTTCATCGGTATGGCCGATGAGATCCTCACCGCCGCCGTGGATTCCGGCGCCGATAGCGTGGAAGCGCTGCTCGCCGCCAAGCTGGGCGACGGCACCGTTGCGGATCGCATCACCGCCATGACCGCCGTCATCGGCGAAAAGATGGAAGTCTCCCACGTGGAAGTCCTCGAGGGCGAGCACGTGGAAGCCTATATGCACCGCACCAACCCCGACCTGCCCCCGCAGGTGGGCGTGCTGGTGGCCACCGATGCCAAGGCTGCCGAAGTTGCGCACGACGTCACCGTGCACATCGCCGCGCTCGACCCGAAGTACCTCTCCATTGAGGACGTTCCGGCCGACGTGGTGGAAACCGAAAAGCGCATCGCCACCGAAACGACCATCGCTGAAGGCAAGCCGGAAAAGGCCGTGCCGAAGATCGTGGAAGGCCGCATGCACGGCTTCTACAAGCAGGTTGTTCTTGAGGAGCAGGGCTACGCCCGCGAGCCGAAGACCCCGGTCAAGACCATCGTGTCCCAGACCGGCGGCAAGGTGACCGGTTTCAAGCGTCTGCGCGTCGGTTCGCACGCTGAATAAGTTTGTGCACGCACCGGAATGTAGTTTCCGGTTGCCGGGAGCCTAGCTTTCGGTTGCGAGAACGATAGAAGCCGGAGGGCGGGAGGTACGAGAGTACGTCCCGCCCTCTGTTGTTTTTGGAGCCGACGCTTTGCGTGTAGGTGCGGCTATGTGTGCATGCAGGTGCGGCCCGATTGATGGGCGCCGGTGGGTTATGTGTGCGTGCAGGTGCAGTGCGATTGATGGGCACCGGTGCGGTGCGATGTGTGCGCGCAGTGATGCGCGCCGTTAGTACGACGACGGCGCCCCGCGTGCCGCGGGGCGGGGCCAGCCCACCGTGGGCACCGTAGGCGCATATCGATCACCAGGATGTGCCGCGAACTGGCCCGCCGCCCCGGAGCGCCGTAGCCTGCACCGTATGCCCCGCCGTCCGCGCCGTGCCCCGTCGCTATCTGCTCATAAATATCTATAGCTCCCAGCGGGCACTTTCACATAAGATGAGGGGCGCTGAACTGACAAAGGAGTAAGAGGTGAGCATAACCATTCCTGATCCGCATACCCTTGCGGTTGAAAACGCCCGCGCGGCATACAAGAAAACTAAGAAACCGCTGACGCGATCCTTCGTGATGGCGCTCTCCGGTGGTGCCTTCATTGGCATGGGATACATTTTCTACATCACGTCGCAACAGGGCCTGGCTGACGCGCCGCTCGGCCCGGCGAAAGTCCTGGGAGGCCTGTGCTTCTCCGTCGGTCTCATCCTGGTGGTGCTGACCGGCTCAGACCTCTTCACCTCAACCACGATGACGGTCATGCCGCTCTACCACAAGCGGGTGCGCCCACGGCGCTTCTTCGCTCACTGGGGCACCTCCCTGGCCGGAAACCTAGTTGGGGCACTGTTCCTGGCGTTGCTCGTCTTCGGGGCCGGCCAGGCGCTCTCCAACGGCGGGGCATGGGGCGAAGTTGCCCTCCACACGGCGGCGGGCAAGGCCGCGCACTCTATCCCGGAATCCTTCCTCCTCGGTGTGCTCGCGAATATCGCGGTGTGCGCCGGCGTGTGGATCGCGCAATCGGGGCGGTCCACGGCGGATAAGATTCTCGCCTGCCTGTGCCCCATCCCGCTCTTCGTTGCCGCAGGCTTCGAGCACTCCATCGCCAATATGTTCCTGCTCCCGCTCGGCCTCATGTGCAAGTACTGGGGCGGGGATGCCTTCTGGAATTCCGAAGCGGTGCTCGCTTCCGGCCACGGGCTCGCCGACTACGCCGCGTTCACGCCGGGCGCCGTCGCCCTCAATATCGGTGTGGTGATTCTCGGCAATATCGTGGGCGGCGGTTTCATCCTCGCCACCTACTTCTGGGTTGCGTATCTGCGTGACGACGACGCAGCCGACGTCTACGACGCGCCGCTCAAGTAATCCACGGCGCTACCGCCATCGCCCCGGGTACGGGCAAGCATCCCCAGGTGCGGGCACACGATCATTCCTGGCGGGACGGCGCATAACCATCCCGACTGCTGGGCAAGATTTCTCCCGGCCACGGGGCAAAGAAAGCGGGGGCTCTCCTGAGTGGAGGCCCCCGCTTTCGCGTGTGTCGCATGCTACGCGGCTGCTAGACCACGAAAACGGCCACGCAAGCCAGCCCGATCCCCACGATTACCAAGGTGAGAAGGAAACCGAAGAGGACGGTGCGTGCCCCCGTATGCATAATCGTCTTGAGATGGACGCCGGCGCCCATGGCGCCCATGGCGGCGATGAGGAGCCAGTTGGCAACGTCGTTACCAAGAATCTGCAAGGCGCTGGCCGCCCAAGCCTGGTTTTCTAGCACGGAGGCGATCCCCACCGCGATAAGGAAGCCGAGCACAAACAGCGGGATAAGGGGAGCGGAGCTACGGGTATGCCCGTGGGCATCAAGCGCCGCCCCGTCCAGCCCCGCGGCGCGGGCCTCACGTTGCTTAGCGGCGCGCTCCAGTAGCCCCACCACGGCGATAACGGCGGCCAGGCACACCACGCGCCCGAGTTTTGCAGCGGTAGCGGTATCGGCCACCCCACCGTAAATATTCGCGGCGGCCACCACCTGGCCAACCTCGTGAATAGTGGCGCCCATCCACACAGCCGCCTGATTGGCGCTCAAATCCAGCAGGTGGGCGAGCCAGGGGAGTGCCACCAGGGTGAGGGTGCCGAAGAGCGTCACGCAGGCAATAGCGGTTGCCGCGGCGGTATCACGCTCGTCTTCGTTACGAACCCGCACCACGGCGGAGGTTCCTGCCACCGCGGAGGCTCCGCAGATTGAGGTGCCCACGGCGGTGAGAATAGCCGAGGCATGGGGCACCCGCAGGAGTTTACTCAGCGGCACCGAAATGAGCATCGTTGCGGTCACGCAGGTGATGATGGTGATGAGAGTGCCCCAGCCCAGGCTCAAAATCGCGGGGATGGACAGGCGCAGCCCCAGGAGCACCACTCCGGTGCGTAGCACCCGCTTGGACGTGAAGGTGAGACCGCGGTTGGCCGAGCGGGGAATAAGTCCCAGGTTACGCACCAGCATGCCCAGTACGATGGCGAAGAGCATGGCAGAGAGCAGGGGCATCAACTTACTCAAGCCCCAGGATGCCACCGCGATGAGAGCGGCGAGCAGCACGCCCGGCGTGAGGGCGCGCAGGGACGCCGCCCACGTGGCGGCGTCGAAAGACGTATTTTTATTAGACACCCGGATATTATGCCTCAGCTCGCGCTGGTATGGTTAAGCCCGATGAACTGAGCGACGGGAGGCAATGGTGACACTACTGGAACATGACGCGAGCTCGGATGGAGTCCGCAGAGTTCTTCTCAAACTATCTGGAGAAACTTTTGGGGCGGGTAGCGTCGGTGTCGATGCCACGGTGCTCCAGCGCGTCGCCGGAGAAATTGCCGAAGCGGCGGCTTCGGGAATCCAAGTGGCCATCGTTGTAGGCGGAGGAAACTTCTTCCGCGGAGCCGAATTGCAGCAGTCCGGAATGGACCGGGCCCGGGCGGACTATATGGGGATGCTCGGCACCGTCATGAACGCGATCGCGCTCCAGGATTTCATTGAGCAGGCCGGCACCCAGTGCCGCGTGCAAACCGCGATCCAGATGACCCAGATTGCCGAACCGTATATTCCCCTGCGCGCCATCCGCCACCTCCAGAAAGGGCGGGTGGTTATTTTCGGCGCCGGGGCCGGTATGCCCTATTTCTCCACCGATACCGTATCCGCCCAGCGCGCCCTGGAACTGCGCTGCGATGAGCTCCTCATGGGCAAGAACGGGGTAGACGGAGTCTATACCGCCGATCCGCGTACCCATCCGGAAGCGGAAAAGCTCAGCGCCATTAGCTACGATACGGTGCTTTCCCACAACCTCCAGGTGGCCGACGGCGCCGCCTTTGCCCTGGCGCGGAATAACTCCCTGCCGATGCGGGTTTTCGGGATGACTGAGCCGGGTAATGTTACCGCCGCGCTGCGCGGTGAGAATATTGGAACGGTGGTCTCCGCTCAGGGCGCATAGCCCCGCTAAGCCGGTAAGATATGTCACATCGGGCGCGTGGACGCTGCTGCGTCGTCGTACCACGTAGCTACGCGCCGTGAACGAAACTGCGAAGGAAAAAACATGATTGAAGAAGCTTTGCGCGAAGCCCGCGAAAAGATGGGCAAAACTATTGAAGCAACCAGCGAAGAATTTTCGCATATTCGCTCCGGGCGGGCCAGCGCCGGGATGTTCAACCCGATTCTGGTGGACTACTACGGAACCCTCACGCCGCTCCAGCAGCTTGCCACCATCACCATTCCCGAACCGCGCACCGTGATGATCACGCCCTTCGATCCGGGTGCCAAACAGGGTATCGACAAGGCGCTGCGCGAATCTGACCTGGGCGTTAATCCTTCCGATGACGGCAACGTGCTGCGCGTGAACCTTCCGGCCCTGACCGAGGAACGCCGCAAGGACTACGTCAAGCTGGCCCGTACCCGCGCTGAAGATGGGCGCGTGTCCATCCGCGCGGTGCGTCGCAAGGCGAAGGACACCCTGGAGGCTATTCAAAAAGATGGCGAGGCCGGGGAAGATGAAGTCAAGCGCGCCGAAGACGAACTGGAAAAGCTGACGAAGAGCTTCGTGGAGCAGATCGATAAGCTCCTCGAAGGCAAGGAAAAGGACCTGCTCGAAATCTAATGTCGCGCCCCTCGTTGCGGAGCATAATCGCTCCGCGTCCCCCGCAACCGCCGCGCCCCACCTCCTCGCGGGCCGGCCGTAATCTCAAAGCCGCCGTCCCCACCGCGCTGATTCTGCTGGCGCTGGTGGCCCTCAGTGTTCTCTGGCGCATCGAGCTTTTTGTGGTGCTCGTGGTGGTGGCGCTCAGCTTCGCTGTATGGGAGGCCGCGGGCGCGTTTCTCGCGCGCCGTATTCGGTTGCCGCTCACGATGCTGCTGGCCGGGAATATCGCGATACTGGCGCTTGCCTGGTGGCGCGGACTCGGCGCTGCCATGCTGGCTTTCGGGGCGACGGTGGTGGCCTGCGCCGTGTGGCTGGGGATACGCGACCGGGCGCGGGCACAGGTGAGCGACGCCGCCTGCGCGGTTTTCGTTTCCCTGTGGATTAGCGTGCTGGGGAGTTTTGCGGTGGCGCTGTGCCAGCTTGATTCCCCAGCGTGGATGGTGGCAGCGCTCATCCTCCTGCCCGTTGCCAATGACACGGGTGGCTGGGCCGCCGGGGTACTTTTCGGGCGCCATCCGCTCGCCCCGCGCATTTCCCCGAAGAAAACCTGGGAGGGGCTGGCCGGCTCGGTGCTGGCCTGCCTGGTGGTGGCGCTGCTTCTTGCCACGGTGGCCCTTGGGCATGGCGTGTGGTGGGCGCTGGCCATCGGCATGGCGGCGGTGGTGTGCTGCACCGCCGGTGATCTGCTTGAATCACGCCTCAAGCGCTGGCTCGGTGTCAAAGATATGGGAGCAATTTTCCCCGGGCACGGCGGCATGCTGGATCGCATCGATTCCATCTTGCTCTGGGCGCCGTTCTGCTATCTCTTCTTCGCGGCGGCGCAAGGGGTGCTCTGAAAGACGCTCTAAATTTCCACACCGTAGTATCGGTGGGTGCTGCGCTGTGAGCGAGAGCGGCGCGTGGCGGGCGCATATGGCAAAATGAGTGCGGCACATTAAGAGGGAAGGTCGGCATGTCGGCACCGTGGTGCTGGCACAGACAAGTGAGGTGAGTTGTGAGCACGTTTAAGCGAGTGGGTCCGCTCACGCGCGGATACAATACCGAGCAGGTCGATGATTTCCTCGCCCGCGCGAAAGACGCATATTCGCGGGGAACTGGCGATATGGACGAGACTGATGTGCGGCGCGTCGGTTTTTCCCGCCAGCGCGGCGGATATGATCCGGCCCGCGTGGATGCCGCTCTCGACCGCCTTGAAGCCGCTTTTATTCACCTCAAGCGTGCTAATACCATCGGGGCGCGCGGGGAACAGGCCTGGCTCAACCTCGCCTACCAGGATGCTAAAAGTCTCTATCCGCGCCTGCTACGCCCGGCCGGGCAGCGTTTTGCCGACGCTGAAGGCTGGGGATACCGCAAAACGGACGTTGATGAACTTCTTGACCGCCTCGCCCGGTATTTCGACGGTGAAGAAACCGTAACTTCCGAAGTGGTACGGGATGCTATTTTCCCGGAATCACGCGGAAAAAATGCTTATGATGAGGCCGTCGTGGATGTGTTCCTCGAGCGGGCTGTCAGCGTCTTGCTTGCGGTGGAGTAAACGCACCGCGATGAAACGCTCCATTTGGCCGCATCGAGCCGCATCCTCGCTGCGCCGTCTCACGGGCGCGGATAAATCCCGCGCCCTGGAATTTTTAGCCCGCGACCCGATCAACTCCGTGCTCGCCCGCGTCAATGTGGAACGCATGGGCGTGGGAACATCCTCGGCGCTGGCGGCGATGCACCGCCGCGATATTGAAGCCCTCGCCTGGGATGGTGGAAATATTATTCCCCTCGGCTTTTCGGCGGCGGGGCTGCGCGAACTAGGCGACGATATTCTGTCCCGGCATCGGGTAGCCTGCTCCATCCTCGGGCCGGCCGATCAGGTTCTTGGGCTGTGGGAGCACCTGGAGCGCTCCTGGAGCCCCGCCCGCGAGGTTCGCGCGCGCCAATATTCTCTCTCCCTGACCCACGCCTCTCCAGTGGTGCCCGATCCGCAGGTGCGCCCGGCCGAACCCTGGGAATTTGGCGCTGTTTTCCCGGCGGCAGTAGCTATGTTCACCGAGGAAGTCGGATACGACCCCACCGTGTACGGGCCCACCTACGCGCGCCGGGTTCGCGAGCTCATCCGCTCCGGCCGCACCTTCGTGCGCATGGGCATCGACCCCGCCACCGGCGCCCCGCGAGTGGAATTCAAGGCGGATATCGGTGCGTTAGCCGGGGGAGTGGCGCAGATCCAAGGAGTATGGACCGCTCCTGACCTGCGCGGGCGCGGGATCGCAACCCGAGCGATGGCGAGCGTCGTCGATCAGGTGCGTGCCCGCCATGCGCCCACCGTCTCCCTCTACGTCAATGACTACAATGCCGCCGCGGTGCGGCTCTACCAGCATGTTGGCTTCAGCCGTGCGGGGGAGTGGGCGACGGTCCTCCTCTAGCGGCGGGGCGCCGTATTCGCTCCAGGCACCGTGCTGCGCCCCGTATGCGTCGTCCACCACCAGTGCCGCGCCGTCGCCCCCTCCACCACCGGTGCTGTGCTCCGTATGCACCGTGCCGCGCCGTTCCCGGCAAGCGGGTAGAATGGCGGGCGTGCTGAGAATGTCTAGTCTTTTTGTGCGCACCTTGCGCGAAGACCCGGCCGACGCCGAGGTCGCCAGTCATAAGCTCCTAGTCCGCGGCGGGTACGTGCGGCGCGTGGCTCCCGGTATTTACACCTGGCTGCCGCTGGGCCTGCGGGTGCTGCGGAAAGTGGAACAGGTTGTCCGCGAAGAAATGGATGCATCCGGGGCTCAGGAAGTACTTTTCCCGGCGCTCCTCCCGCGTGAACCCTATGAGGCCACAAACCGCTGGAGCGAATACGGCCCCACTCTTTTCAAGCTGGCGGACCGCAAAGGCAACGACATGTTGCTCGCCCCCACGCACGAGGAAATGTTCACGCTCCTCGTCAAGGATCTTTATTCTTCCTACAAGGATCTGCCCCTCACGCTCTACCAGATCCAAACGAAGTACCGCGATGAGGCCCGTCCGCGCGCTGGTGTGATTCGCGGGCGCGAATTCGTCATGAAGGATGCATATTCTTTCGATATGGACGAGGCGGGTCTGGACGCTTCCTACAATACGATGCGTGCGGCTTACCAGCGTATTTTCGAGCGTCTGGGTCTGCCTTACGCGATTGTCTCCGCCATGTCCGGTGCGATGGGTGGCTCGCGTTCGGAAGAGTTCCTGTTCCCCACCGCTATTGGGGAGGATACTTTTGTCCGGTCCGCGGGTGGTTACGCCGCGAATACCGAAGCGGTTACGACGCCGCCGCTCCCGGAGCAGGACTTCTCCGACGTTCCGGCACCCGAGCTGGTGGACACCCCCGGGGCGAAAACCATTGCTGACCTGGTTGAGATGGCGAACCGGGTACATCCCCGCTCGGATCGTCCCTGGAACGCGGCCGATACCCTCAAGTCGGTTATCGTGACCCTCACCCATCCCGACGGCGAGAAGGAAGTGGTGGTTATCGCCCTTCCCGGGGATCGCGAAGTTGATATGAAGCGTGTGGAAGCCAGCTTGGCTCCGGCCGAAGTGGAGCTTGCTTCTCCTGAGGACATGGAGAAGTACCCGGGAATCGTGCCGGGTTATACCGGCCCCGGTGCGGTTGGCCCGCAAGCCCGCGGCGGCGCCGTTGCCGACGGTGCCGATGACGGTGCAGCAACCGGCGACGGCGCAACGGTGCCGGTGGCGCGCCTCCTCCTTGACCCCCACGTGGCCCGTGGCTCGCGCTGGATCGCGGGTGGCAACGCGGTGGATAAGCATGTATTCAACCTGGTGTACGGGCGTGATTTCGAGGCCGATGGCGCCATCGAAGCCGCCGAAGTACGCGCCGGCGACGAGGCCCCGGACGGCTCGGGCCCGCTCGATATCGCGCGCGGTATTGAAATTGGTCATATTTTCCAGCTGGGGCGCAAATACGCCGAGGCTCTCGGCCTCACGGTGCTCGACGAAAACGGCAAAACCCGCGTGGTCACCATGGGCTCCTACGGTGTGGGTGTTTCCCGCGTCCTCGCCGCTATTGCAGAGCAATACCACGATGAGAAGGGCCTGGTCTGGCCGGTGGGCGTCGCGCCCGCGCAGGTGCATATTCTTGCTACCGGTAAGGACGACGCCGTCTTCTCTGCCGCGGAGGACTTAGCCACGCAGCTGACCGCCGCGGGTATCGAAGTCCTCTTTGATGACCGCCGTAAGGTGAGCGCCGGGGTGAAATTCGCTGATTACGAGCTCCTCGGTATGCCCTACGCGGTGGTGGTTGGGCGGGGCCTGGCCAACGGGACGGTGGAAGTCCGCACCCGCGCCACTGGGGAATCCGAAGACGTGGCGGTGGCGGATGCTGCCGCACGGGTACAGGAGATCCTGGCTGCTGCCCAAGCGGGCGAGTAATCGTTCCCACGCCGGGTAGCTGTGTGCTCGACTCTGATAACTGATAACCACAAAATGCGCTTCCAGTTACATAAATCTGTATGCTCTGGAAGCGCATTTTGTGTGCCCGGGGGGCGGGTCGGATCCGATCAATAAAGTCGGGCTACGTTCGGCTAAAACGCTCCTATCACTCCCACTGCGAAGCAGAAAGCCAGGAGAGTCCCCATATCCGCGACGGTCTCAAGGTTGAACCCGAAACGGGGCGGTTTACTGCCGGGCTTGCGGTATTTCTTGACGATGACGAATAAAACCGTAAAGACGGCGCAGGCGCCCAGTAAACGCGGCCACTGGTAGGCGAGTGCCTCGCCATAGCCCACTTTTTTCTCGAGTAGTGCCCGTGAATTATTGACGTGAAAAGCGAGTAACAAGAGGATCCACAGAACATAATCGGCAAGCAGATCTAAAATGCGGGACATGCGGCGCTCGATGGCGATGTCCTCCTCTGAGCGCGGCAATGGATCGTTGAGGCCGGGGCGGTCTGGCTCATCGCTGAGAGAAGCGTTGTGTGCATGCATACAACCAACGTACCTTATTAGTTATTGATTATCGCAGGGATAACGTAATTAGCCTGCCGTGTGTGGCGAAAGCCCGGGGAGTGCCGCGCTGCCAGGGCTCTGGCCATCGGTCCCGTCCGCACCATCTAAGGCAATCGCAAAATTGAGAGCTTCCGTGGCCGGAACCGGGCTATGCCACAGCGCACCGATCAGCGTAGCGTAAGCGGCGGATGCGAGCTCATCATCCGCAACAGCCGGGAGGGGAACGCTGGCGGCTCGGGTATCCGGGGTGCCGGCCCGAAGTAGGGCTTCCTCCAGATCAGCAATGCGCGCGATGCGTTCCATGCGTTCGGCATGCCCGTCCATGCCGCGGCGTGCCGCATCA
Source organism: Actinotignum vesiculae (assembly GCF_051267215.1). Classification (NCBI taxonomy): domain Bacteria; kingdom Bacillati; phylum Actinomycetota; class Actinomycetes; order Actinomycetales; family Actinomycetaceae; genus Actinotignum; species Actinotignum vesiculae. The sequence continues at coordinate 90,825 of NZ_JBOZGG010000003.1, read as the reverse complement.
ACTTCGTACCACTGGCGGGCCGTATTCGCGGCCGCGAGAAGCGTCTCGTCGCCGCCCGCCGGTGCCAGCTGAGCGGCGTCGTACCTGGGGCCACCCGCACCCTCGGCACCAAAGGCAGCTGGGGCGGGTAACCCCGCAGCCTCAGCCACGGCCTGAGCATCCCACGTTGCCCGCAGTGCAATAGCTAAATAAAGCGCGCGCTCCCCGGCTGCTTCCTCGGACATTTCCTCGCGAGGGCTGACGCCTTTCGCTGCGCCGCCTGCCGCACCGTCTGCCGCGTCAGTTACTGCACCACTTGACGCACCGGCGGCCGCACCTTTCGCCGGAGCTTCTGGTTCGGGCAGTAGCGCATCTGCCGCCGTCACTGCCACCGTGCTGATCTTGGATAATTCCGCGAGTAACTCAGCAGCATCCGGAGCAAGGGGAGAAGGCTCGGGAGAATTTGTATGCCCGGCCGGGGCGCCGCTCGGCCAGGCCTGCCACACCCCGCCCAGCTGGTTCTCCCACGCGTTCGCGTGTTCGGCAACATCCTGATATACCTGCGCGGCGTAGCCGCCCGCTTCGGCGGCCAGATCGGTGGCGGCCGCGGAGCACCGTTGGGATGCCACGGCGAGGCCTTGGCGCAGTTCTTGCGTCGTCGTCATGGGTTTGGGAGAAGGATCACCGTGTTCCCACCGCGCTCCCATCGCAATAAGAATGGCGCCAATAATGAGAATGGCGAGCACGGCGGTGCCCACCAGCTGCACCGTGGTTCGAACCGGCTGAGAGGTGCGCCGATGAGCGGGCGCTCCGCTCCGGGGTGCAGCTGCCATGATTCTCCGCTTTCTTGACGAGAATAAAACCGCTTACATTGTGCCATCTCCGTCGGCCCTGGAGACGGTGCGCGCGCGGATAACGGTGCGCGCGCGGATAACGGTGCGTGGCGCACCGTGCCGCCGTTGGCAACGGCGGGTGATACCTGCACCGTGGGCGCCGGCAACGCTAACTGCACCGTGGGCGCCGTCTGGCACGCCCGTGTACCACGGCGCGGCGCGGAAACTGTAGGATTAGCCCATGAGTCATTCCAAGAGTTCGCGTCCTCCCGCGCGGCGGGACCGCCGCTCTACCGGGCCCCGTAAATCCAGTCAGGCACAGCGGACCGGTGAAATCATCGCCGCGATTGAACCTCTTGTCTCGCAATGCGGACTCTACCTGGAAGGCGTAACGGTGGGCCGTGCCGGCGGGCGCGCCGTCGTTCAGGTCACCGTCGATCTTCCCAGCGGCCCCGGCGGTGTTGGCTCGGATCAACTCACCGACGTTTCGCGCCTTATTTCCGCACGTTTGGACGATGTTGATCTCGTCCAGGGCGCCTATAACCTTGAAGTGTCCACCCCCGGTGCCACCCGCCCGCTCGTGGAGCCGCGCCACTTTTCCCGCGCCGTGGGGCGCCTGCTGCGTCTGACACCCTCCGGTGAGGATGAGATCGTGACCCGGCTGCGCGCCGTTGAAGGCGATACCCTCGTTCTCGCATCAGATAACGGGGGAGCGGAACGGCGCTTACCCATTGGCCGAGTGGAACGGGCCCGCGTTGATATTGAATTCCATCGCGACGGCGAGGAAGAGTAGGAGAAATCGTGGATATTCAAATTCACATGAACGAGCTGCGGGCCCTGGAAAGTGAACTTGGCCTGAGCTCCGATGTACTCGTCGAAGCAATTGAAGATGCTTTGTTGCACGCTTACGCGCGGGTGCCCGGTGCGATTCGCGGGGCCCGGGTTGATATGGATCGGCGCACCGGCAAAATCGTGGTGTGGGCCCCGGAAATTGACGAAGAAGGCAACGTCGTCGGTGAATTCGATGACACGCCGCACGATTTTGGGCGCATCGCAACGGCGACGGCGAAATCCGTGATCGCCCAGCGTCTCAAGGAAGCCGAAGCAAATCGCGTGCTCGGCTCCTTCAAAAATAAGCAGGGTGACATTATTTCCGGCGTGGTGCAAGGCCGGGCCGGGCGCGATAGCTTCTCCCGTGATCTTCTCGTGGAAGTCGGGGATCACGAAGCTATTTTGCGTGCGGAAGAACAGGTTCCCACCGAGCATCTCAACCGCGGGGATCGCATCCGCGCCCTTGTTTTAGATGTGGTAGTCACCAGCCGCGGTGCCTCCATTCGGCTTTCGCGCACCCACCCGGATTTTGTGCGCCGTCTCTTCGAACTCGAAGTGCCTGAAATTGCTAGCGGCACCGTGGAACTCGTGGCGCTCGCGCGCGAGGCGGGGCATCGCTCCAAGCTCGCCGTGTACGCCGAGGATCCGGAGGTTAATGCCAAGGGTGCGTGTATTGGCCATAACGGTCAGCGCGTGCGCGCGGTCACCACGGAACTGGGCGGGGAGAAAATTGACATCGTTGATTACAACGATGACCCGGCGGTATTTATCGCTGCCTCGCTGTCACCCGCGAAAGTAAGCCGGGTGGATATCCTCTCCGCGGAGAAGCGCCAGGCTCGCGCCATTGTTCCCGATGGGCAGGCATCCCTCGCCATCGGTAAAGAAGCGCAAAATGTGCGCCTGGCCGCCAAGCTCACCGGGTGGTCCATCGATATTCGTAAAGAATCCGATGTGCAAGAAGCCTCCGGTGGCGACGTCGCAGACGGCGCCGCTCCCAGCGCCGCTCCCGCCACCCCCGCCGTTGAAGCAAGCGCCGCTGAACACGGGGAAGATCACGCGCCGCATCCGCATGATGACGTGCGTTAGTAGCATCTTGCCGCTAAAATAGATAGGGTGTGACTTTCGAGGCGGTGGGATGATGGCGAAAAATCCGCGCATGTGCGTGGGCTGCCGTCAGCGTGCCGCCCGGGAGGATCTGGTGCGCTTAGCACTCACCGATGCGGGAGTCGTTGTGGATAAGGAACAGCGACTACTCGGCCGGGGAGCGTGGGTGCATCCCCGCCCTGACTGTCTAGCCAGGGGAATGCGGACGGGACAACTTGCGCATGCCTTTCGCTGCGCCGTCGTTCTTCCTCCGCATGCCGTAACAGAAGTAATCAGTTCGCTCGCGTGAGCGGAGCGAAAACCCGAGACCAAGAAAGCGGGTTGGAAGCTGATGGGCACCCGATGAGTACCCAACGATGAACAACCGGATTTAACGGGTCCGCGCGCACTTTTGCCGGGCCCAACGAAGGAGAACTGTGGCAAAAGTCCGCGTCCATGAACTCGCCAAGGAACTGGGGGTGACCAGCAAGAAGCTGCTGGCCACGCTCAAGGAGAATGGCGAATTCGTCAAATCTGCCTCGTCCACCATTGAGGCACCTGTTGTGCGTAAAGCACGTGAATACTTTGAAGCGCACCCCGAATTGGTTGAATCTAAGGGGAGCGGCAAGCCGGCCCCACGCAAGCCGGTTCGTAAGCATCCTGTGGCCCCCGATGCGGTGGATATGCCCGCCGGTTCGGCCTCAATTGTCGATGTGACGGCGCAGGCGAAAGCCGCCGCGAAATCCGATGCCGCCGGTACCGCTGGCACCGGTGCACCCAAGCCCGGCCCGAAGCCGGCCCCGGCCAAGCAGCATGCGGATAGTGCCGCGGCGCCCACCCCGGCCGCGGTGGCAGGCAGCGCCGGACCTAACGCCGGAACGGCCACCGGCACCGCTGCACCGAAGCCCGGTGCCGCAGCTGGTGCGCACGGCGGGGCAGCCCCGAAGCCCGGCAAGCCCGGCTCGCAGCAGGCCACGCCGAAACCGGCTCCCAAGCCCGGCGCTCCCGCACCGTCCGGCAAATCCGGGGAGGCGAGTTCCGCCCAGGGCTCCGCTGCCTCGCACGGCGGCTCTAAGCCCCAGGAAACGGGGCACGCCGGCCGTTCCAATATTCCTACCCCGCGCGGCGCGGTGAAATCCGCCAAGGCCGCGCGCGCCGAAGCCGATCAGCGCACCCCGCGCCCCGGCAATAACCCCTACGCCACCTCGCAGGGCATGCCCCGTCCGGGTGGCGGGCGCGGTCCGCGGCCCGGCAATAATCCGTATGCCACCTCGCAGGGCATGCCCCGCCCGGGTGGCGGGCGCAAGAATACGGGTACTCCCCGCCCCGGTGCGCATCAAGGCGCGCATCAGAACAATCACGGCGGCGGGCAGCGCTCCGGTGGCGGGCGCGGGCACGGTGGTTCACGTCCCTCGCCGGCGATGATGCCTAACCAGATGGCCGGTGCTCCGTCCTCCGGGCGGGGCGGTCGCGGCGGTGGCCGCGGGCGCGGTCCGGCGGGCGGCGGTCAGAACCGTGGCGGGCAAGGCCGGCCCACGGGCGGCTTCACCCGCAGTGGTGGGCGTGCGCGTGGCGGCTCCACCGCCGGTGCTTTCGGGCGCCGTGGAGGCGGCGGGGGTCGCAAATCCAAGCGGACCCGGCGCGAAGAATACGAAGCACAGTCCTCGCCGATGCTCTCCGGTGTCCAGGTTCCCCGCGGGGATGGCTCCACCGTGGTGCGCCTGCGCCAGGGTGCTTCGCTTGCGGACTTCGCCGAACGTATCGGTGCGTCCTCGGCGGCCCTCATCACCGTGCTCTTCCGCATGGGTGAAATGGCCACGATGAACCAGTCGCTGGACGAAGATACTTTCAAGCTGCTGGGCGCCGAGCTCGGCTACGAGGTGGAAGTTCTCTCCGCCGAAGATGAGGATCGCGAAATCCTGGAGAGCTTCGATATTAACCTCGAAGAAGAAGAACTCCTGGAAGACGAAGAGAACCTCAAGCCGCGTCCCCCGGTTGTTACCGTTATGGGCCACGTGGACCACGGTAAAACCAAGCTCCTCGATGCGTTCCGCCATTCGCGGGTGGAAGGTACCGAATCGGGCGGTATTACCCAGGCCATCGGTGCTTTCCAGACCGATATCGAATACGAAGGCGAAACCCGGGCGATCACATTCATCGATACCCCCGGTCACGAAGCCTTCACTCAGATGCGTGCCCGCGGTGCGGATATTACCGACATTGCGATCCTCGTGGTCGCTGCGGACGACGGCGTGATGCCCCAGACGGTGGAAGCGATCAACCACGCGCAATCCGCGGGTGTGAAGATCATCGTCGCGGTCAACAAGATCGACGTGGAAGGCGCCAACCCGCAGAAGGTGCGCAGCCAGCTGACCGAATACGGCCTCATCGCCGAAGAATACGGCGGGGACACCATGTTCCTCGACGTGTCGGCCAAGCAGCGTATCGGCATCGACGATCTACTCGAAGCCATCCTCTACGTGGCGGATGCTGAACTGGAACTCAAGGCCAATCCGGATCGCACCGCGCGCGGTGTTGCCATCGAAGCGAAGCTTGATCAGGGCCGCGGCTCGGTGATTACCGCCCTGGTACAAACCGGTACGCTGCGGATCTCCGATCCCATCGTGGTGGGTATTGCCCACGGGCGCGTGCGCGCCATGTTCGATGCCAGCGGCAACCCGGTTAAGGAAGCCGGCCCCTCCATGCCGGTCCAGGTGCTCGGGTTGGATGCGGTGCCCTCCGCCGGGGATGCTTTCCTCGTGGCAGACGACGAACGCACCGCACGTCAGATTGCCGAACAGCGCGAATCGGCACAGCGGGCGGCTTCCCTGGCGCGGCGTCGCAAGCGTGTGTCGCTGGAGAACCTCGGGGATGTCCTCAAGGAAGGCAGCGTCGAAACGCTCAACCTTATTATCAAGGGCGATTCTTCCGGTGCCGTGGAAGCGCTGGAATCCTCGCTCCTCGATATTGAGGTCGACGACGAAGTTGCGCTGCAGATCATCCACCGTGGCGTGGGCGCCATCACCCAGAACGACGTCAATCTCGCAACCGTTGATAACGCCGTCATTATCGGCTTCAACGTGCGCCCCGCCGAACGCGTGGCCGATATGGCCGAACGCGAAGGCGTGGAGATGAAGTTCTACTCGGTCATCTACCAGGCCATCGAGGAAGTGGAAGCGGCCCTCAAGGGCATGCTCAAGCCCGTCCTCGAGGAAGTTCAGCTGGGCAGCGCCGAAGTGCGCCAGCTCTTCCGCTCGGGCAAGGCCGGCACCATTGCCGGCTCCATTGTCCGCACCGGTGCGATCAAGCGCGGGGCGAAGGCACGGTTGGTACGCGACGGCGTCGTGGTGCAACCCGAGCTCGAAATTGTCTCGCTGCGCCGCGAAAAGGACGATGTTACCGAAGTGCGCGAAGGCTACGAATGCGGCATTACGCTCGGCTATCGCGATATTCACGAAGGCGACATTATTGAAACCTTCGAGATGCAGGAGAAGGCCCGTAGCTAAGGGGCTGTCCTGAGGAACGTTGCGGCCCGCCGGCTCGCCACTGGCGCTGGCGGGCCGCAGCATATCCACCAGCAATAAAGGAGACGAAGATGGCTAATCCCCGTGCGGAACGGGTGGCGAAACGTATCCAGCAGATCGTGGCGCAAACCATTAACACCCGTATGAAAGACCCGCGGCTGAATATGGTGACCATCACCGATACCCGCGTGACCGGCGACCTCCAGCACGCCACCGTATTCTTCACCGCGATCGGGCATGAGCATCAGGTGAAAGATGCCGCCCGCGGGCTGGAGGCAGCCAAGGGTGCGCTGCGCTCGGAAGTGGGGCGCCAGCTCGGCTTGCGGCTCACCCCGACCCTGGAATTCGTGGCCGACGAACTACCCGAAGGGGCCCGCATTTTTGAGGACGTGCTGGCCGCGGCCCTGCACCGTGACGCCGAACTGGCGCGCAACGCGGAGGGGAAGGAATACGCGGGGGAGGCTGATCCTTACCGCAAGCCCCGTGAAGTAACGGAAGGCGACGGCGCCGCCGCACCGTCAGGCCCCGTTGCGCCGTCGGGCCCCGTCGCACCGTTTACTCCCGCCGCACCGTCGGGCCCCGTCGCGCCGTCGGGTACCGCGGCACCGTTAGCGCCTGAGGCATCCCATGAAACCGATGCGCCAGAATCCCTGGCCTGATCTGCCCCGCGCGCAGCATCCGGCGCCAAGCGGCGTCCTGGTTATTGATAAACCCGCCGGGGTGACCTCCCACGACGTCGTTGCCGCGCTGCGCCGTCTATGTGGCACCCGTAAAGTGGGGCACGCCGGTACGCTCGACCCGATTGCCACCGGGGTGCTCGTGGTGGGTATCGGCGCCGGTACTCGGCTCCTCACCTACCTGAGCGGGGCTGATAAAGATTACCGGGCCACGTTCACGCTCGGCATCGGCTCCGATACGGAGGATTGCACCGGTACTGTCACATCCGCCCCAGGTTTTTCCGGTACGACGGCGCAGCTCGACGCTGCCCTCTCCTCCCTCCAGGGTGATATCTCGCAGGTGCCCTCGGCGTATTCGGCCAAGAAGATCGCCGGGCAGCGTGCCTATGATCTGGCCCGGGCCGGGCAGGAGGTGGTGCTCGAAGCGGTACCGATCCATATTGCCCGCCTGGAACGGAGCGGGGAGCTCCGCTGGCGCCAGGCGCCGGTCAGCGGCACGGCGGCGCTGGAAGGTCCGGCTCTGACGGATAGTGCGGCGCAATTCGAAGGGGCGGAGCCGGTAGAAACTCAAGCAGGATCTGTGCCGGTTGCGGATGTTGATGTGGAGGTGAGCTGCTCCTCGGGTACCTACGTGCGTGCCATTGCCCGTGATACCGGGATAGCGTTGGGAAGCGCAGCCCTCATGAGCGCGTTGCGGCGTACCCGCGTGGGCGGTTTCCGGCAAGACGAAGCGGTGAGCATAGCGGAACTGACGCCACTGGTGCAGGGCGGGGCGCAGCCCCCCGTTATCCCACTGGCGCAGGTGGCGGCCCGTGCACTCCCGACGGTGCAGATTGCGGCAGCTGAAGCCGAATCCGCGCGCCACGGCCAGTTTCTTGAGGCACTGGGGAGAGCAGTGGCCCCCGCCGCAGGAACGGTCTCGGGAGATGCACATGTCGCTGGAACGGCGCAGACAGATTCACGCGCTACGGGAACCACGCCGGGACAAGTATCCGGCGCGGAAAGCGAAGTTGGTACCGTCGCCCTGCTGCACGGTGATGAGCTTGTTGCGGTGGCGCGCCGGCACGGGGATAGCTTCCGGCCGGCCACCGTCTTCCCGCCCGGCGCATAAATACATTGATACGTAGGCACATAGGTGCATAAAAATCCCCGCGCCGTCACCTCTCGGGTGACGGCGCGGGGTGATGCACGCGCTAGCGATAATGTGCGGTTAGTTCGCTACCGCGGCACGGTGGATATGCTCGAGCATGGCCACGCGCTCGGGCAGGGAAGCATTGGCCGGCACGCAGATCTTGGCACCCAGGTACTGTGCCCCGCCCTTGCGAGCGTCCGTGGCGCAGCGGGTGATTTCTTCCGCCGTCATAATCGACGTCGGCTCATCGGCCCGCGAGGGGAGATGCCCATCGATCCAGGCATAGCCGTACTGGGTTTCTGCCGGGCCTGCCCCGGAGAACATAAGGCCAGCGAGCACACCCGCCTGCGCGCATGCCTCGATATGCGCGAAAGCAGTATCCGCGCTGCGTTCCTCGAGTGCGGAGCGGCCCCAGTTAATGTGGATACCCAGGCCCAGCTCCTGGCAGAGGGCGATTTCTTCCTCGAGGGGAAGGAAGCCCTTTTCCGGAGCCTGACCTTCGATATAGCGGTCACAATGCTCGATCACGGGAACTGCCCCGGACCAATCCCACTCCGATAGTTCGGCGAGGGAGGCGCGGAAAGCTGCGCCGTCGGCCTGCTTGGTGGGGGCCGAATGGAGCTGCACCTTCGTGATGACGGGGCGGCCGCTAAGCTGGGCGAGGGAAGCGACGGCGTCGCGAATCTCACGGGTGAAAGCGAGAGCGGCCGCGCGGCCCTCCTCATCGGGGGAAGCCAGTCCGAAAGCCGGGTTTTTCCCGACGTTTTGCATGGTGCCAGGAATCGCGGTAATTGTGTTAGGCGTCCAATGCGGGGCGATGACGTCCGCGATGGCCTTAGGCTCGCCGGCGAGGACTCCCGGGAAAGGAATCTCGATTCCGGAGACCCATTCCTGCTCCGCCAGCAGGCGATAGTAGTCAGGTTGCAACGCGGGCTCGGGGAGCGATGCATAAGCCCCAACAACGAAGGGGAGTGTCATTTATTTTCCTTCCAAAATAATATTTAGCGCAACGCCGGATCGCCGGTGCGGACGGTATCAACCTCCGCGGGAGTGGGGGAGTAGGCACCGTCGTGGCTGACGGTCAGCCCCGCCGTAATAACCGCCTGGTGCAGGGCGGGGCGCACGTCGGAGAAGTGGGCGGCGCGCAGGCGCTGCTTGGCTTCCACCGATCCGAGGAGCCCGGCTTCTAGGAGCCCGGCCAGCATTCCGGCCATGAAGGAATCACCGGCGCCCACCGTGTCGCCCAGCTCCACATTGAGCGGATCGACGACGAGCATATCGCGCTCCCCGGCCAGCTTGACATAAGCACCCCACGGCCCGCGGGTAACCACCACCATGCCCGGCCCGGAGGTAACCCACCGGCGCATAATCCGCTCCACCGGCTCACCCGGGTAGAGCCACTCAAGGTCCTCATCAGAGGCCTTGACCACATCGCACAGCGCCACCAGTTCCTCAATGCTCTCCCGCACCTTTTCCGGAGAACCCATCAGATCCGGGCGGGCATTAGGATCGTAAGAGACCGTGCCGGTCAGTGCCTGGCGCTTGACGGCGCGTAAAATCTTCTTGCTCGAGGCACCCACCACCGCAGAGTACGAGCCGCAGTGCAGGTGGCCCACCGTATCCGGGTCCGGGATCTCGGGGAAGTCCGATTCGACGTCGAATTCATAACGCGCCCGGCCCTCCGCGTCGAGGAAGGCGCTCGCGGTAGTGGTGCGGCTGGCACCGTCGGATCCGGGGACGATCTCCACACCCATGGCGGCGGCCTGCGCGGCGATCCGCTCCCCGCGCTCATCACGCCCGAACCAGGTGGCGAGCTCCACGTGCTGGCCGAGCCGGGCGACGCCGGATGCCACATTGAGAAGTGAGCCGCCCACGACCTCGGTGCCGGGTCCGCTTTCTCCCTCACGGATAATAATGTCCACAAGCGCTTCACCGGCGCTCACAAATCGTGCCATTGGTGCCTCCCATCGCCACAGCTGTTCTGCGCGCAGGCCCGGGGCACCGTAACCTGGCTGCCCGACGCTGCGCACGCTTTCTTCGCACACCAGTTTATCTGGAAAATCACCGTGATTTTGGGGCATACGGGGCGCGGAAGGCCCCGCGCCGTGGCGTAAAAATGTCAAGCCCGGGTGCGCAAAAAATTCTGGTTTTTGCGCGGGTGGGATAACGAGGCGAATAAGCTACCCTGGAGAACGTGCAGATTTGGACATCTCCTTCAGATATTTCGCCGGATTTTGACCGGAGCGTCGTGACCTTCGGGGTGTACGACGGCGTCCACCGAGGGCACCGCGCCGTGCTCACCCGCGCCGTTGATATTGGCCGGGAGCTCGGCTGGCCCGTTATTGTTCTCACGTTTGATCCCCATCCGGCCACCGTCCACCGCCCCGAGGCCCATATTCGCCTCGTTATGAGCCTGCAAGATCGTATCAACCGCATTGAAACGCTGGGAGTAGATGCGCTTTACCTTCAGCATTACGACGCCGCCTACGCCCGCGCCACCGCCGCAGAATTTGTACGGGACCAGCTGGTGGGCCAACTCCGGGCCGGCTTCGTGGTGGTCGGGCATGATGCCCGCTTCGGGGCGGGGAATACGGGGGATGAGGCGGTGCTACGCTCCCTCAGCACGGAGCTGGGCTTCGGCGTGGAAATCGTAGGTGAGCGATGCGATGCGGCGGGGAAACGGTGGTCCTCCACCCGGGTGCGCGCCGCGCTCGCCACCGGCAACGTTGATCACGCCGCGCAGATCCTGGGGCGCCCGCACCGTATCCACGGCACCGTGGTACACGGGGCGCGCCGCGGGCGCGAATTGGGATTCCCCACCGCCAATCTCAGCGGGGATGACCTGGGTGAAGTGCCAGCTGACGGCGTCTACGCCGGGTGGCTGGTGCGCCGCGTGCCAGGCGGCAGCGCTGAAGAATACCTCCCGGCCGCCATCTCCGTGGGCACCAATCCCCAATTCGATGGCCAGGAACGCACCGTGGAAGCCCACGTGCTCGGGCGTAGCGACCTCAACCTCTACGGGGAGCCCATCAGTATCGATTTCGTCTCCCGCATCCGCCCCATGCTCACATTTGGTTCGGTTGATGAATTGCTGGCCCGCATCGACCTTGACGTTTTAGAAACAGCGGATCGCCTGGGTGTTCCGCCCGCCGGCCGCGTGCCACCCGGCGCCGTGCAAGCCTAGCGCCGCCTGCACCGTCAGCACCGTCAGCACCGTCAGCAAACGGCCGGCCGCATTCGCTAGGGTAGGTGCATGAGTACATTCGCTCTTCGCGTCGCCATCAATGCTGTTGCGCTGTGGGTGGCCACGCTCCTGATTCCCGGTCTGGCAATGGTGGGGGAGGCCCCCGATACGCTCCGTCTCATCGGATGGTTCGTGGTAGCCGGCCTCATTCTCGCTATTCTCAACGCTGTCATTCGGCCGATCTTGAAGTTCCTGTCCTTCCCGCTCTATATCCTCACCCTCGGGCTTTTCTCCCTGGTGATTAACGCGGCGATGATCTCGCTCACCGCTTGGGCTTCCCAGGGCTTGGCGGTGCACCTGGAGGTGGGCAGCTTCTGGGCGGCGCTCTTCGGTGGGATTGTTGTCTCCCTCGTCAATATGGTGCTGAGCGGCTTCGTGGACCGCTCGTAGCGCCCCGTCAGGCCCCACCGTCCGGTCACCACCACCGACCGGCAAAGGGAAAGCGGGGAAGGCCACACCCGCACTGGCGGATACGCCAGTGCGGGGCGTCGTCGCCGTGTGCTAGAATTTTCAGGCCGTTTACATCGGCCACGGTAGCGTCATGCCTGGGAGAACATGCCCCGGAGCTCCGTGCAACGGAAACTAAGGAGAATCGCATGGCCCTCAAGCCTGAAGAAAAGCAGAAGATCATTGCCGAATACGCCACGCACGAGGGCGATACCGGTTCCCCCGAAGTGCAGGTGGCCTTGCTCTCGGCTCGTATTTCGCAGCTGACGGAGCACTTCCGCTCGCACATCCACGACCACCATTCGCGTCGTGGTCTCATGCTTCTTATCGGCCAGCGCCGCCGCCTTCTCAGCTACCTCGCTGAGGAAGATATCGAGCGGTACCGGTCGCTGATCGCACGCCTCGGCTTGCGTCGATAAGTACTTAAAGCGGCTCGGGTTTCATCCCGGGCCGCTTTCCGTATGCCCGCAGGCGTGAGAAGTGGCTCAGCATCGCCGCAAGTGAACTGTGCGCGGCGCTCAGCTGCTTGCTCGGGCATTACGATAGACAGGGTGCGGTGCGCCTGCGCACCCTAACATGTGGAGTACCGCGAACGTGGTCTTCGGTGATGGTTGACGAAGGCGGGAACGCTAGGGCCCGTTTTCGTGAATTACCACTGATGGCCGCCTCGCGGCCGAAATAAAAGGAGGTCCCGTGGAGGGTCCCAATATTCATAGTGTGGAAGCCGTTGTTGATAACGGCTCCTTTGGAACACGTACCATTCGATTCGAAACCGGGCTGCTGGCCCAGCAGGCCAACGGCGCCGCCCTGGCCTACCTGGACGGGGAAACCACCGTTTTCTCCGCCACCACCGCCTCGAAAAGCCCGAAGGAACACTTCGATTTCTTCCCGCTAACGGTGGACGTGGAAGAACGCTCCTACGCGGCCGGTAAAATTCCCGGTTCCTTCTTCCGCCGCGAAGGCCGGCCCGGTACGGACGCCATTCTGGCCGCCCGCCTCATCGACCGCCCGCTGCGCCCGCTCTTCACCAAGGGCATGCGTAACGAAGTGCAGATCGTGGAAACCGTCCTCTCCATCCACCCGGATGATGCCTACGACGTTCTCGCGATCAACGCCGCCTCGCTGTCCACCTCGCTGACGGATCTGCCCTTCGCCGGGCCGGTCGGTGGCACCCGCGTGTCCCTCGTGGACGGGCAGTGGATCGCCTTCCCGCGCTGGTCGGAAATGGCGCGCGCCACCTTCTCCATGGACATTGCCGGGCGCATTGTTGGGGACGACGTCGCCATCACCATGGTGGAGGCCCAAGCTCCCGAACAAACGGAAGCGAACGTGGCCGCCGGTGGCATTGCCCCCACCGAAGAAGTTATTACCCAGGGCTTGGAAGCTGCCAAGGGCGTTATCCGCACCCTCTGCGAAGCGCAGCTCAGCCTCATCAACGAATGCGGGAAGCCCACCGCGGACTACCCCTTCTTCCCGAATTACACTGACGCCCAGTTCGAGGCCGTCGGGAATGTTCTTGGTGATCGTTTCAACACCATCCTCGGGATTGTGGACAAGGTGGAGCGCGATACCGCACTCAATGACCTCACCGATCAGATCGTTTCCGAGCTGACGGTGCCCGCCGATGCCCAGTTCAACCTGGAAGAAGATGGCCCCGGGCTCGCCGCCGCAGTCAATGACCACTTCAAGGAAGTCATGCGCCGCCACGTCCTCACCGAAAACGTGCGTATGGACGGGCGCCGTCCCACCGATATTCGTTCGATTTCCGCGCAGGCCGGCGTGCTGCCGCGCGTGCACGGTTCGGCGATCTTCCAGCGTGGCGAAACCCAGATCCTCGGGGTGACCACCCTCAATATGCTCAAGATGGAGCAGCCGCTGGATAATCTTTCCCCGATTACCCACAAGCGCTACATCCACCACTACAACTTCCCGCCCTACTGCACTGGCGAAACCGGGCGCGTGGGCAGCCCCAAGCGCCGCGAAATCGGGCACGGGCACCTGGCCGAAATGGCGCTGGAATCCCAGCTGCCCAGCCGCGAGGAATTCCCCTACGCGATCCGCCAGGTCTCCGAGACGATGGGCTCGAATGGCTCGTCCTCCATGGGTTCGGTGTGTGCCTCCACGATGTCCCTGCTCAACGCGGGTGTGCCGCTCAAGGCCCCGGTTGCCGGTATCGCCATGGGTCTCATCTCCGCCCAGATTGATGGGGAAACCAAGTACGTGACCCTCACCGATATTCTCGGTGCGGAAGACGCCCTGGGCGATATGGACTTCAAGGTGGCCGGCACTCGCGATTACGTGACCGCGCTGCAGCTGGACACCAAGCTGGACGGCATCCCCGCGGAAGTCCTCTCCGCGGCGCTGTCCCAGGCCCGTGACGCCCGCCTGGCCATCCTCGATCTCATGAACCAGGCCATTGACGGCCCCGATGAGATGGCGCCCACCGCCCCCCGTATCCTCACCGTGAAGATCCCGGTGGATAAGATCGGCGAAGTCATCGGCCCCAAGGGCAAGATGATCAACCAGATCCAGGAAGATACCGGCGCGGAAATCACCATCGAGGATGACGGCACCGTCTTCATTGGCGCTGCCGACGGCGCCTCCGCGGAAGCCGCTCGTGACACGGTCAATTCCATCGCCAACCCGCAGCTCCCCGAAGTGGGCGAACGCTACGTGGGCACCGTGGTCAAGACCACCACCTTCGGTGCGTTCATCTCCCTCACCCCGGGCCGCGACGGCCTCCTCCACATCTCCCAGATTCGCCGCCTCGTGGGTGGCAAGCGCGTGGAGAACGTGGAAGATGTCCTCAACGTGGGCGACAAGGTCGAGGTCGAAATCGGCGAAATCGATGATCGCGGCAAGATCTCCCTGGAAGCGGTCGTTCCGGAAGGCGAAGCGAACACCGAAGCGGAAAGCTCCGATCAGGGCGATAACGGCGATCACGGCGAAGCGGAGGAGAGCGCCCCGCGGCAGCCGCGTGCGCGTTCCCGTTCGCGCCGGCGCAGCGAGTCCTCGGCGCCCAGCGCGCCCTCGGCAGACGACTCCGATGCTGATTCCAGCTCGAGCCGCGGTTCGCGTGGAAGTCGCGGTTCGCGGCGGCGTCGTCGCACCGTCCACACGGACGAAGACTAAAACCCGCGCCCACGGGCGCTAAGGCATAGTGAACTCCCCGAATGTTTCCGGACGTTCGGGGAGTTTGCGTAACTATCCAGAAAAGTATTCCCATGATGTATAGCGAACTGCCCCTTCCGCTTAACGCGGGCGCCAGTCTCAATATTGACGACGACGGCGCACTCCTACGCCGCACCGTCCTCCCCGGCGGGCTCCGTGTCCTCAGCTACCGCCTGCCCCATATTCACTCCACCTACGTCAGCATGTGGGTGGGCGCCGGGTCACGCGACGAAGTTGCCGAAACCCAAGGATCCACCCATTTCCTTGAGCACCTGCTGTTCAAAGGCACCAAGCGGCGCAGTTCCCTCGATATTTCGCGAGAAACGGACTACCTGGGCGGGGGATTCAACGCGGCCACCTCGAAGCAATACACCCACTATCACGGCCATATTTTTGACGAGGACCTGCCCCAGGCCATCGATATCCTCGCCGATATGCTCACCAGCGCGACCCTCAGCGCCGAAGATTTCGCGGTGGAACGCGGCGTTATCCTCGAAGAACTCGCCATGTATGCCGACGACGCTACCGATACCGCCATGGAAAAAATCCCGCAGTTGGTCTTCGGGGATCACCCGCTGGCGCGCCCCGTCGGGGGAACGGCGCAGACGGTGCGGGCCCTCCAGCACGAGGCACTCCTCGAGCACTACCACGGGGTCTACCATCCCGATGAAGTGGTGGTGGTTGCCGCGGGCGCCGTTGATCACGACAGGCTATGCGAGCTAGCGGTGGGTGCGCTGAGCGCCGGGGGCTGGGACCTGAGCACGGAGCGCGACGCCCACCCGCGCCGTATCGCCCCGCCTATCGTCTACCAGGAAGCGCGCGAGCTGCATGTTCCGAAAGAAGTGGAGCAGGCGGCGGTTATCGTGGGGATGCCGGGGCTGAGCTTGACCAGCGAAGACCTGCCCACCTTGCTGGCTCTCAATGCGATTCTGGGCGGGGGAACCTCCTCGCGGCTCTTCCAGGAAATTCGGGAACGGCGCGCCCTGGCCTACTCGACCTATTCCTTCCCGATCAGCTACCGCGAAGGCGGCATGTTCTGCCTGGCGGCCGGCTGTGCCCCGCATAATGTGGGCACCGTGCGCGAACTCATGATGACCGAATTGGATCGCCTCGCCCGCGACGGCGTGAGTGAAGAAGAAACAGAATCCGCCTTCCGGCGCCTGCGCGCCGATATTGTGTTCGACGCCGAACGGGTGGGCACCGCCATGACCCGGCTCGGCACCTCGGAGCTGGTCCGGGGCAGCCTCATTTCGCATGAGGAACACCTGCGCCGGGCCCGCGCCGTGCGCGCCGCAGATATAAACGAGCTGGCCCGCCGCATTGCGGCAGGCCAGCGTTCGTGCGTAACCGTCGGACCGGAGAACTAGCGGGCGCTCCGCTGGGCCGCTAATTCTCCGGTCGGTTTCCGGCTATTCGGCGTGCTCCGGGCTGGGCGCCGACGGGGCGCTGTCACTCGATGGGGCAGACGGGGCACTGGGTACGGATCCCGCACTTGGTGCCGACGGCGCGGCCGCCCCAGCCTCCGCGCCGTCCGCCTCCTTCTCGTCCGTTTCTGGCTCGCCCGCGGCCGGCTCGCCCGCGGGCGGCTCGCCCACCGGGGCGTGCACCACCTTGAGGGTGCGGTAGCGGTTGAGTGCTGCGGCAATATCCACCGCGCGCGGCCGGGCCAGGAAGGCCGGTTTTTCGCCGGCACCCAAGGCATCGAGGCCGTGCGTGGCAATGGTCTCCTCCAGGCGCGCAATACCTTCCGGAACGGTGTATTTGCCGCGCAGGCACAGGGCGCGGGTGGGGTCGGTCAGGGAACGGATCGCCCAGGCAATTGCGGCGGTCTGGCCCGGATCCACAATTTGGGGCACATCGCTGAGATCAATATCAGCGCGATCCAGAGAAATAAGATCCACCCCGCGCGACTTCGTTTTCGCTTTGACCCCGTGGGCCTTGAGGGGGAGGGGGTAACGGGGTGCCGGGTGCGCAAACTCAGCAATATCGTTGCGCTCCCGCGGGTGTGCCGCGGCAACCTCGCGGGCCTGCTCCGTGACATCGTGGCACACATAGTGGTCCATGAGGAGCACCCGATCCGCGGCATCCAAATAATCGCCCGAGCCACCCATGACCATAATGGTGGAAATACCGGCGCGCGCCATACCTGCCACCCGATCCACAAAAGGCGTAATCGGTTCCTGGTTTGCCGGCACCAGCTCCCGCATCCGCTCATCACGAATCATAAGATTCGTGGCCGAGGTGTCCTCGTCAATAAGCAAGACCCGCGAACCGGCCTCAATGGACTCGGCAATTGCGGCGGCCTGCGAAGTAGAACCCGAAGCATTTTCGGTGGAAAAATCAGTGGTATCCGTGCCATCGGGCAGGGAATTGATGAAAGCTGAGACATCCACACCGGTCACCCAGCGCCCATCGGCGGCACGCACCTTCATCGCGCTGGGATCCATGGCGACCAGCTCGCGCCCATCCCCGGGAATATGCGGGTAAACACTGCGCTCCAGCGCGGAGAGCAGCGTGGACTTACCGTGGTAGCCCCCGCCAACGATCACCGTAATACCCGGAATAACCGGCATGCCGGTCACCTCACCGGCATGGGGCAGCTGCACGCTTTCGCGCAAATTCTCCGGGCTGGAGAAAGCAATGGCATCACTCAAAGGCAGATCGGAAATACCCGACCGGCGCACCAGTACTGCGCCGTCGTTAATAAAACCAATCCAGCCGCGCTCCCGAATCACGTCCTGAAGGGCGAGATAATCCTCATACGTTTCCACATGTTTACGTAACGCGTCCCGGTGAGCTGCGAATTCTTCCCCTTCGGAGGAGAAATTGAGCGTGGCTTCGATGATCTCGGGAAGGTACTCATCGGCGGTTTGGGCCATGGCATGCCCGAGGATCGTGCGCCCCTGCGCTGGGAAATGGCATTGGAAACGCAACTCCACATGATTGGCGAGAACGGTAGCGCTCGAGCGCTCCAAAATCTCTTGCCCCACTTTCGCGATGGAAATATCGCGAGAATGGCGGGCGTGCTCCGCAAAAGTACGGGCCAGGAAATCAGCAACAGCCAGGCGCTGCTCCGGGGTGGTGAGCAGATCAGCGGGGATCCCTACCTTCGCCGGATCGGCCGTCACCCGCAGCGCGGAGGGCGGTGCGTAGGGATCGGATTGCACCCGATCAATATGCACCGTGTACATGCCGTAGTCGTAATCGCCGATAACAGACTTGTAGGCAGGGTAATTGCGTCCGTCCAGTTCGTGGAGGCGGTCGATAAGGTCGACGTCGTCTCCCTCGACTCGCGCAAATTCGCGCCGTTCACGGGGCGCCCCGCCCCGCCTATCCCGACGGTCGAATTGGCGATCCCGGCCCCCGCGCGGGCCCCGGCCTCCCCGATAGTCGCGCCCACCGCGGGCATCGTAACGTTCCGAGCTGTGCTCATATCCAAAACTCATAACACCTAGTCTATCCAGGCCACGTAGCATGGACGGTATGACTATCAACGTAGCTGTGGTGGGAGCGGCGGGACGGATGGGGAGCACCGTGTGCACCGCCGTCACCGCCGCCCCCGATATGAACTTGACCGCCCGGATCACCAAGGACGATCCCATCAATGCCCAGACCCTGGCGGGTGCCACCGTGGGAGTGGATTTCACCGTTCCCGATGCCACGGAAGATACCGTGCGAGCCCTCCTGACCAACGGCTGCCATGCTGTTGTGGGGGCAACGGGATGGACCCCGGAAAAAATCGCGCGTATTGAGGCCGTGGCCAAGGAGACGGGGCGCCATGTGCTCATCGCCCCGAATTTCGGTTTGAGCGCCGTGCTCACCATGATGTTCGCGGAAATGGCCGCCCCGTATTTCGAATCCGTCGAAGTGGTGGAAATGCACCATCCAGATAAAGTGGATGCTCCCTCGGGAACGGCGCGCGCCACCGCGGAGAAAATCGCGGCGGCCCGGGCGGCGGCCGGATGCGCACCCGCCCCCGATGCGACCTGCGGGCCGGCGCCCGCCCGCGGGGAGAAAATTGCCGGCATCCCGGTGCACGCGGTGCGCCTACGGGGCCTGAACGCCCACGAAACGGTGCTGCTGGGCAACCCGGGCGAACAGCTCACCTTGCGCCAGGATTCTTTCACCCGCGAATCGTTTATGCCCGGGGTGCTCCTCGCTATCCGCGGCATTGACCAGCATCCGGGCGTGCAGGTGGGATTAGAGCAGTATATGAGCTGGGGACGATAGGCTGAGCCCATGGACGAGCACACTTTGCCTTCACGTAGTTTCGGATCCGTCAGCGTTGCGATGGTGACCCCTTTCCACGCCGACGGCTCCTTGGATGTTGATGCCGCGGTGGCGTTGGCCACCACCCTCGTGGACCAGGGCTGCGATGCCCTGCTCCTCTCGGGTACCACCGGGGAATCTCCCACCACGCACCAGCCCGAAAAAGACGTACTGGTGCGGGAAGTGTGCGCGGCGGTGGGGAACCGCGCCATGGTTATCGCCGGCGCCGGTTCTAATGACACCGCCCACGCCGTGCGCATTGCCCGCGGTGCGGAAAAAAGTGGGGCGCAGGGGCTGCTCGTCGTCGCCCCGTATTACAACCGGCCCTCCCAGGAGGGCGTGTACCAGCATATTTTGAACGTGACGGAAGCAACCGATCTGCCCGTCATGGTTTACGATATCCCGGGGCGCACCGGGGTGCGGCTCGAACTGGATACGCTGCTGCGCCTGGCGGAGCATCCGCGCATCCTCGCCGTCAAAGATGCCACCGGGGACGTGGCGGGCGGTTTCGTCAAAATGGCGCGCACCGGCCTGGAGTATTACTCGGGGGACGACGCTCTCAATTTCGCCTGGCTCGCCCACGGTGCCTCCGGGGTGATTTCGGTGGCCGGGCACGTTATTGCGGCGCGCTTGCGGGCCCTGGTGGAGCAGGTCGATGCCGGGGATCTGCCCGCCGCCCGCCGAGAAGCCGCCGCGCAGCGTCATATTATTTCCGCGATTATGGGCAGCGGCCAGGGCGCCGTTATGGCCAAAGAGGCGCTCAAGCTCCTCGGGGTTATCCCCTCGGCAACCCTGCGGCTACCCCTGGTGGGGGCCTCCGCGGCGCAGATCGCGGAACTGGCGGAAGTGCTGCGCGCCGAAGGGCTCCTCGCGGATTAGCCGGTGCGGGCACGGCGGCAACGGCGGCAGGCGCTCCGTGCCGCGCCGTGCCGCAACGAGGTGGGGCGCTCCGTGCCGCGCCGTGCCTCGCCGCCGCGGCGGACTAGCAGGCCACTAGTTTTACGCCCGGGCATGAAGCACCTATGGAAGCGCCCCGCTTCGTGAGAGAATACAGGGGTGAGTGATGAAGTGAAGAAATCTGTACCACCGCTGCGGAACGCCGTTCGTATCGTTCCCCTAGGTGGGCTCGGTGAAGTTGGCCGCAATTGCAATGTTCTTGAATACCAGGGAAAACTGGTGGTTGCCGATTGCGGCGTGCTGTTCCCCGAAGAAGCCCAGCCCGGTGTTGATCTTATTCTCCCCAATCTTGACTACCTGGAAGATCGCCTCGAGGATATTGCCGCCATCGTGCTCACCCATGGGCATGAGGACCATATCGGGGCGGTGCCCTACCTGCTGAAAATGCGCCCGGATATCCCGGTGATCGGATCCCAATTGACCATTGCTTTCGTGGAGGCGAAGCTCCAGGAGCACCACATCACCCCGAATGTCACCGTGGTGGCCGAAGGTGATTCCATGAGTATCGCGGGCATGGAATTTGAGTTCATTGCCGTCAACCATTCCATTCCGGATGCGCTGGCCCTGTTCATCCGCACCCCGGAGGGCAATATTCTCATCACCGGCGATTTCAAGATGGACCAGCTCCCGCTGGACGGGCGCCTCACCGACCTGCGCGCTTTCGCGGCGGCCGGGGATGAAGGCGTGGACCTATTCATGTGCGATTCCACCAATGCGGAAATTCCCGGTTTTGTGCATTCCGAATCAGAAATTCAGCCGGTGATCGATTCGGTAATCGGCGGGGCTACCGGGCAGATCGTTGTCGCGTCCTTTGCCTCGCACGTGCACCGGGTCCAGCAGGTCCTCAACGCCGCTGCCCACAACGGGCGCAAGGTTGCCTTCGTGGGTCGCTCCATGGTGCGCAATATGAAAATTGCGGAGGACCTGGGGTATTTGGACGTGCCAGAGGGCACCGTCGTCGATCTCAAAAATATGAAGGACCTGCCCGAAAACTGCCGCATCTACATGTCCACTGGCTCCCAGGGTGAACCCATGGCGGTGCTTTCCCGCATCGCGAATCGTTCCCACCCCAAGGTGGCAATTAATCCCGGGGATACGGTGCTGCTGGCCTCCTCGCTCATTCCCGGAAACGAAAATTCGGTGTTCCGGGTGATCAACGGGCTTATCAAGCTCGGCGCGAATGTTATCCACCAGGGAAATGCGCGGGTGCACGTATCCGGGCACGCCGCTCAGGGCGAATTGCTCTACTGCTACAACATTTTGCAGCCGGCCTACGCCATGCCCATTCACGGGGAGGTGCGCCACCAGGTCGCTAATGCCGGTGTCGCGGTGAAAACCGGGGTGCCTGCCGATAATGTGATTCTGGCGGAAAACGGTTCGGTTATCGATATGATCGACGGCGAAGTTCGCCTCGTCGGGTCGGTGCCTTTCCAGAATATTTATGTGGACGGTTCCTCGGTCGGGGATATTACCGAATCCGAACTCAAGGACCGCCAAATTCTCTCCAACGAAGGCTTTATTGCTATTTTCGCGGTGGTGGATACCAATGCGCGGCGCATCGTTACCGGCCCGCACCTCCAGGCGCGTGCCATGGCCGAAGATGAAACCGTCTTTGACAGCATCACTCCGGAAGTCACGCGTGCCCTGGAAGAAGCCGTGGCGAAGGGCTCGGATAGCTACGGGATGCAGCAGGCCATGCGGCGCGTGGTGGGGCGCTGGGTGTCGCGTAAATTGCGCCGTTCGCCCATGATTATTCCGACCGTCGTGGAGGTGTAGTCCCCCTCGCATGCGGCGCGCCGGGAGGGGCAAGTTTTTGCACAAAGGCTAGGCTTTTGATGTGAAGTTTCAGCGACGTGTCAAAAAAACCGAGAAAGAGACGACGGCGCCCGCGCGCCGCCCGTCCCGCCGTACCGCACCGTCCGCCAACGGTGCGGGTACGGAGCGGGCGGAGGGGCGCCAGCTGACGGGGAACGTGCGCAACGCCCTCGTGGCCACGTTCCTCGGTCTCGCGGTTATTGTGGCACTGCGCGAATGGTTCAATATTTCCGGGGTTCTCGGCGGGGTTATTCACCACGCCACCGCCGGTATCTTCGGGATGCTCTCCGTTCTTATACCCGCCGTCTTCCTGGCCCTCGCTATCAGGCTGGTGGTCCCGGCGCGCGGGAACGAACACCGGCGGGTGCTGCTCGGCGTGTTGATGATCGTGGTGTGCCTGGCCGGCATTATTCACGTCGTGAAACAACCGCGCAGCCCGGCCGACCACTTCGCGGACGTAGAAAACGCCGGCGGCCTGATCGGCTGGCTCGGCGGGGGCGTCCTCGAAATGCTGTTCTCCCCGTGGGGCGCCGTTCCTATCCTCGTCATTATTATTTTGTGGGCCGGGCTCTATATTGCCGACGTCTCCATGGCGGATATTGCCGCCACCATTCGGGACCGGCGCGAACAGCGCCAGCTTGATACGGGGGAGGAGATCGCCAACCGCGGGCATTCCGCCTCAGTGCCCTACGATTCCCCCCACGATATTGATGCGGCGGAGAACACCACCCGGCTCCCCAGCGCCGGGCGCACGTCCCGGCGCGGTAAGAAATCCGCGCGCAGTTACTTGGATGCGGCACTGTCCGGAGCTTCTTCTGAGCACGACGACGCCGCTACCGATCCCGCCGCCAGTAATGGCGGGAATGGTGCAGACGGGGCGGCGGGGTCCGCCTGGGCAGACGGTGCCAATGGTGCCAGCGGCGCCAATGGTGCGCAGACCCAGGGCGCCACCACGGTGCTGCCGCAGGCTACGGCGGGAAGCGGGGCGGCGGGTCGGGCGGCGTCGTCGCCGAAAAAAACGGTGCGCACCAAGAAAACCGGCAGCGCGGCAGAGACCCAGGATGCGGCGGCCACGGTGCCTGATCTTCCCGCACCCGATACCGGCGCACCGTTCACCCGTACCCAGCAGCTAGTCCTCGACCCGAGTATTTTGTATGAGCTGCCCTCCCCGGATCTGCTCAAACGCGGGGCGGTGCATCCCGAACGCACCGAGGCAAATGATCGCGTTGTTGCTGCGCTCACCCAGGTCTTCACCGATTTCGGGGTGGATGCGCAGGTGGTTGGCTTTTCACGCGGGCCGACGGTTACCCAGTACGAAGTGGAACTGGGGCCGGGCGTCAAAGTCGAGCGCATCACCCAGCTCTCGAAGAATATTGCTTATGCGGTGGCAAGCGCCGATGTGCGTATTCTTTCGCCTATTCCCGGCAAATCCGCGATCGGTATTGAGATTCCCAATGCGGACCGTGAAGTGGTGCAGCTGGGCGACGTCTTGGCTTCTGACGTGGCGCGCCGTGACCACCATCCCCTCACCGTGGCGGTGGGGAAGAATGTGCGCGGGCAGTTCGTGGTGACCAACCTGGCGAAAATGCCGCACCTGCTGGTGGCGGGCGCTACCGGTGCGGGGAAGTCGTCGTTCATCAACTCGATGATTACCTCGGTACTTATGCGCTGCACCCCGGACGAAGTGCGGATGATCCTCGTGGATCCCAAGCGCGTGGAGCTGACGATTTACGCGGGTATTCCCCATCTCATCACTCCGATTATCACCAACCCGAAGAAGGCCGCCGAGGCGCTGGAATGGGTGGTCAAGGAGATGGACGCGCGCTACGACGATATGCAGTCCTACCGCTTCAAGAACATCACCGATTTCAACGAGGCGATCCGGGCGGGCACCGTTAAGGCACACGATCCGCACCGTACCCTCCAGCCCTACCCCTACCTGCTGGTCGTGGTGGACGAATTGGCTGACATGATGATGGTGGCGCCGCGCGACGTGGAATCCTCCATCCAGCGCATCACCCAGCTGGCGCGCGCCGCCGGTATTCACCTGGTGCTCGCCACCCAGCGTCCCTCCGTGGACGTGGTTACCGGCCTTATTAAAGCCAATATTCCCTCCCGCCTGGCCTTTATGACCTCCTCGCTGGCCGATTCGCGCACCATCCTCGACCAGGGTGGGGCGGAGAAACTGATTGGCCAGGGCGACGCCCTCTTCATGCCGGGCGGTGCCCAGCCAATTCGCCTCCAGGGTGCCTGGGTGGACGAGGCAGAAATCGAGCGCGTTGTCGAGCACGTGAAAACGCAGCTGCGTCCCCAGTATCGCGAGGATTTCCAAGAAACGGTGGAGGCTGCCGGGCGTGAAAAGAAGCAGCGCGAAGAAATCGGTGAGGACCTCGATATTCTGCTCCAGGCCGCGGAAATCGTGATTACCACACAATTCGGATCCACCTCCATGCTGCAACGTAAATTGCGCATTGGCTTCGCCAAAGCGGGGCGGATGATGGACCTGCTCGAACAATACGAAATCGTGGGACCCTCCGAAGGCTCCAAGGCCCGCGACGTGCTGGTGGCCCCGGAACTGGTGGAAGACGCCCTCGCCATGCTGCGTGGAGAACGTGACTCTATTTACGAGGACGAACCGAGCGAGGCGGAAGCCGGGGCCGGGACAGCTGGCGCCGGTGCGCCGGGAACTGGAGCGCCCGACGGGGCGAAGGGCGCGAACGGTGGTAACGGGGCACCTAACGGTGCGAACGGTGCCGGTGCTGGCGCCGCGCCCGCGAACCGCTACGCCGAAGATCCACTGGCACACGACCCGGAGAGCACCGCCCCCACCTGGTACGACGATGATGACCCCGCCGGCGAATCCGGGGAGGACGCCTGGCAGCTCACGGGGCGGTAAAGTAGGGCCATGTCTCACACGAACGCTCCGGAGGCGAGCGAGCCGCCCCTCCTCAATATTGCTAATGCTTTGACGGTCGCGCGGATCATCCTCATCCCCGTTTTTGTTTGGGTGTTCTGGGAGCCGACCGCTACCCGCAGCTTCTGGGCATGGGTAGTTTTTGCCGTCGCCGCTTTCACTGACCGCCTCGACGGGCAGCTGGCGCGTTCGCGCGGTCTGATTACTAACTTCGGGAAACTCGCCGATTCCATCGCCGATAAAGGCCTCATCGCGGCGGCGCTCATTATGCTCTCGCTCCATGACCGGCTGTGGTGGTGGGTCACCATCCTCATGATCGCCCGCGAAATTTTCATCACCCTGGTGCGGATGCTCGTGGTGACAAAACAGGTTATGGCGGCCGGCTGGATTGGCAAACTCAAAATGTTTGCCCAGTCCATCGGTGCCGGTATCCTCATGCTGCCGTGGATTGCGTGGCTCGGGCACCCGGGTGGAGATATTTTCCAGTGGCTCGGGTGGATCACCCTCGGGGTGGCGCTTGTACTCTCGGTGTGGTCCGCCGTCGGGTATGTCGGCGACGCGGTGCGTATCGCCCGCGGTAGCGGCCACGAGGCGCATTCATGATGACGGCGCAGCCAAGTGGCGCCGCGGACCTCGCCACGCTCACGGAAACTTGCGTGAGGAACTTGCACGAACGCGGCCTCAGCCTCGCCTGCGCGGAATCCCTCACCGGCGGGCTGCTCACCGCACAATTCGTCACCATTCCCGGGGTTTCTGCGGTGCTGCGTGGGGGAGTGGTCAGCTATGCCACCGACCTCAAAGCCAGCATCCTCGGAGTGTCTAGCGAGCGTTTGGCCAGCCACGGGCCGGTAGACCGGGAAGTCGCGCTCCAGATGGCCCGCGGCGTATGCGACGTCGCCGGAGCGGATATCGGCATGGCCACCACCGGGGTAGCCGGCCCCGGCCCGCATGATGGGCACCCGGCGGGAACCGTGTGGATTGCGGTGAGCACGCGGAGCGGTGCGCACCTGGCGCGCGAACTCCATATTGCCGGGGGCCGGAGCGACGTACGGAGCGGGGCGGTGCGCGGCGCCGTCGAACTTCTTGCAACGTTTTTGCACGACGGCGCAACCGATCAGTGCGCCAATTCGGCTGTGTCCTGACTAACTCCTGTTCGCTCCCAGTAAATCTTCAGATTCGCCTGGCTTAATATTTGTGGAACCTTTTGATGGCCTCGTGCCACGAGCCTGGCACCGGAGGCGATGAAGATGTTTCGCTCTGTGGGGAATAAAAACAGGAAGTAGGCGTTGAGGTTAGTGATGACAATTGATACCCGTACCGGCGTAACCCGGAAGAATGATTTCGTAGTGCGTCCTGAACAGCGCCAACCCGCTCTCCTTCGCGAAGAGATTGGCGAGGTTTTGCGGGCCTACCGGCAGCGGCAAGGGCGTACCCTGCGGGAAGTTTCCTCCGATGCACGTGTTTCCCTCGGATACCTCTCCGAAGTCGAACGTGGTCAGAAAGAAGCTTCCTCGGAACTCCTCGCTTCGATCTGCCGGGCGCTCAACGTGCCCATGAGTCACGTGCTGCGCTTGGTTGCTGATCGGATTGATCTGGTTGAAGGTCGCATCCCGGCTCACCTGCGCGTGCCGGAAAGTCCGGCGGAACTCATGCGCGGGGAACTTTCCACTACGAAGTAATCCCTGTACACCACGTCGCAAACGGCGCGGTCAAGGTAGCGCCCCGCTCGCAAAGCGGGAGTGCTCGGAGCTAGGCCATTAGCTTCAGTTTCCCTTGATACGCGCCGTTATGCTGTGTCGAGCGCTTCTCACCAGGCGCCCTAATCGAGGCCCCACACCAGCAAAGGAATGCAAAGCACCGGTGCGTGAATCTGAATTCTGGCTCAATATTGATCGTGCTTTCCCGCACGGGCGCGGGAGAAGCGCGGCCCAAGATCTCGTTCTATCCGCTCTGGGTGACCGCAGCCCGGTCCAAGCCCTCGAAGCGGGGGAAGATCCGCAGCGGATCTGGGATGCCGTCTGTGACACGATGGGATTCCCGGATTACTACCATTACCTCCACCGGCTCAGCTCGGAAGATTTCGCGGCCCGCGAGTAGCTGCGTGAATGCAGCGGGTGACACACCCTCTCGATACGGTACCGAACAACCGTTCGTATTAGAATAGTCCACAGATCCTCAGGCGTCAGCGTTATCCACAAGAGTTTCGCGGCGCCTAAGTATGTCGTAGGCCGGATATACAGTGATCTCGAGCCTCTCGGAGAGGGAGTGTCTCGCCTAGGCCTGATCTGTAGGAAACGTGAGTAAGGATGGGATATGGCCGCAGCTAAAGCTAGTGCCCGCACCAAAACGGTCGGGCGCCCCGCAGTGGATGATCGCAAACAGGCAATTGATACCGCTCTGGCGCAAATTGATAAGCAATTCGGTAAGGGCTCCGTAATGCGGCTGGGTGACCATGTCCGTCCGCGGGTGGAAGTCATTCCTACCGGATCTATCGCTCTGGATATTGCCCTTGGCATTGGTGGTTTGCCGCGCGGGCGCGTGGTGGAAATATACGGTCCGGAATCTTCGGGTAAAACCACGGTTGCGCTCCACGCTGTTGCTAGCGCGCAGCGCAATGGCGGGATTGCCGCGTTTATTGACGCAGAACACGCGCTTGACCCTATCTACGCGCGGGCGCTGGGCGTTGATACTGATTCGCTGATTGTCTCCCAGCCGGATACCGGGGAACAGGGTTTGGAAATTGCCGATATGCTCATTCGCTCCGGCGCGATTGACATCATCGTCATCGATTCCGTGGCTGCCCTCGTTCCCAAGGCGGAAATTGAAGGCGATATGGGCGATTCCCACGTTGGTTTGCAGGCACGCCTCATGAGCCAAGCACTGCGGAAAATGACCGGTGCGCTCTCCGCCTCGGGTACCACCGCCATTTTCATTAACCAGCTGCGTGAAAAAATCGGGGTGATGTTCGGCAACCCGGAAACCACCACCGGCGGAAAGGCCCTCAAGTTCTACGCCTCCGTCCGTATGGACGTGCGGCGCATTGAGACCCTCAAAAATGGTAGTGAACCCGTGGGGAACCGCTGTCGCGTCAAGATCGTCAAGAATAAGATGGCACCGCCTTTCAAGCAGGCAGAATTTGACCTCATCTACGGTGAGGGCATTTCCCGGGAGGGAAGCCTCCTCGATGTTGGGGTGGAACTGAATATCATCCGCAAGGCCGGCGCCTGGTTCACGTATGAAAGTGACCAATTAGGCCAGGGTAAAGAAAAGGCCCGCCAATTCCTCATGGATAATCCGGATTTGCGTGATGAAATTGAGGATAAAATTCTCCGCAAGGCCGGCCTGCGGGAAGACCCGGAGGAAGCTGAAGCAAGCGAAACTGAAGCTAAGGCCGGAGTTGATGGCACTACCGCGGGAGCTGGTGGTGCTAAGCAGGCCGCATCCGCGAAAAGCACCGGCTCCGCCGCGGAAACCGTTGATTTCTAAGTAGGTGGTCGCGGTGGCACACTACTCGGATACCGATACCGATACCGATACCGATACCGATACCGGCGGCGGTCGATCACGCGGTGCTAGCTACACACGCCGCGGTGGCCGTTCACAACGCGGCGCTAGTAGAGATGGGCGCGGCGCTCGGAGAGGGCCTGACCTCGAGTCCTTGAGTGAAGAAGAACACCTGCACCGGGCTCGGGATATTGTTTATCGCCAGCTCGGGATGATGGATCGTTCTCGCTATCAACTCAGCCAGGCGCTTCACACCCGCCAGGTGCCGGAAGGCGTGGCTGAGCGGGTACTTCACGAATTTGAGGCGGCCGGTTATATTGACGATGCCAAGTTTGCGCGCACGCTGACCGCGGCCCGCCGGCGTGATAAGAACGCCTCCCGGCGTGCTATCGCAGCGGAACTGCGCCGCAAAGGCGTAGGCGCAAGCATTATCGAGGAAGTGCTTGCTGATATTGAACCGGAAGCGGAACTCGATTCGGCGGTGGCGCTTGCTCTCAAGAAGCTACGCAGCGCCTCCGGGAAACCGGAAACGCTCGCCCAACGTACCTACGCCATGCTGGCTCGGCGCGGTTTCACGGCCGAACAATGCGCCCAGGCGCTCCGCCAAGCCCGTGCGGTGCTCCTAGAAGAACGCGCCGCGGAAGAACTTGCCGCGGAAGAACTTGCCGCGGAGCAAACTGATGATGCTCAGTACGGTTACGCGGCAGATGAGGCGGTGGCCGGGTGATTATTGCAGTGGTGGGTCCCACCGCGAGCGGAAAAACATCCGTCTCGCTGGAGTTGGCGGAGCTTCTGGGCGGGCCGCAAAAAGTGGAGATCATCTCCGCCGATGCCATGCAGCTCTACCGCGGCTTGGATATTGGTACCGCCAAGCTTCCGGTTTCCCAGCGGCGCGGAATCCGCCACCATCAGATTGATGAGTTAGATATCGCGGAAGAAGCCTCGGTTGCGGCCTACCAAAAGCATGCCCGGCAGGATCTCGCGGCTATCACCACGGCGGGGAAAATTCCCCTGGTGGTGGGAGGCTCGGGGCTCTATGTATCTGCGCTTCTTGATGAATTGCAGTTCCCTGGAACCGATCCCAGGTTGCGAGCCGCGATCACGGAGGAATCCCGCCGTGATTATCCCCGGCTCCTGCGGGAGCTAGAGGAACGCGATCCGCAGGCATATGCCACCATCGATACGCGTAATGAACGCCGCGTCATTCGCGCCCTGGAAGTTATTCGACTGACGGGAAAGCCCTACACCCCGCGTTTCCCGCGCCATACCTCCCACTACCAGGATGTGCATATCTTCGCGATCCATGGGGAATTAGCCGATCTTCACGCCGCGATTAACGAGCGGGTTGATGAAATGATGCGGGAGGGGCTCCTGGAAGAAACCGCCGGCTTGCTACGCTGCGGCTTGCGGGAAGCCCCCACCGCATCACGGGCAACCGGCTACCCCCAAGCCATGGCCATCCTGGACGGCACCCTTAGCCTCGCTGAAGGAACCGAAGAGATCCGTATCGCCACCCGAAAGCTCGCGCGCCGGCAACGCTCGTGGTTCCGGGCCGATCCCCGCATCACCTGGCTGGACGCAGGTACGGACACGCCAGCCCAGCTAGCCGCGCAGATCCTCACGAAACTCACCCGGTGAGTCCGCGGAACGGCGCTGCGGTTACCGAAGGAGCGTTTCTGTCAGTATCGAGTTAGCTCCCGTGTTACTACCGGCGTACGTACAAGACCCGGAATCCTTTAGAGGAACCGATCTTCTCGCACTGATACCCCTCGTTTACCAGCCAGGAAGCAAGGGAATCAGCACCCAGATTCTTCTGCACAACCAGATACGCTTCCCCGTCCTCACTCAGACGGCCCAACCACGTGGTGAGCAGCTCATGCAGGGCAGCTTTCCCGATACGGATAGGAGGATTTGACCACAGCAACCGAATCGACTTCTCACCCAAGCGTTCCAGAGCCGCATCCGGAGCCAACACCTCGCCTCGCAAGCCATTCGCTTCAAGATTGACGCGGGTCAATTCGCGCGCCCGATCATTCACGTCTACCGCGATAACCTGAGGTGCCTCGGCGGCCAAAGCCAAGGTGATCGGCCCCCAGCCACACCCGAGATCGACCGCGATATCGCCCGGATCCAGCTCCGGCTCGGGCACTTTTCGTAAGAGCACCGCGGTGCCTTTATCGAGGCCACCGCCGGAAAAGACGCCGTCGTCGACCGTAACGGAATAGTCCCGTCCGCGGATTGTAACCTCGAGCGTGCGCGCATTACTCGCGGTATCCGGATGCTCTGAAAAGTAGTGCGAAGTCATAACACCAGCTTAAAGGAGCGCACAGCGGCGCGGAAACTGTCGCGCAAACTTTCGTGAAAACCACCGTGGAAACCGTCTCGAAGAATCCCACGTACATACCCGAAGCACGCGCGCCACTTCCCGGTAGGAAACTCCGGCACAACGTGAGAAAATAAAAGCGAATACAAAGGAGAACGTGGCCATTAGCAACGAAGTACATGAACACAACCACCACGTCGGTGATGTCGATATCTCCACCCGCCGCGGCACGGTACTCCAAGCCGATAGTGCCTGGCAGGCCAATACCGATAGCATCCACCGTGACCACACCGGCCTCCAAGAAGTGGAAGGCCTAGCGCGCGGTATCGAACGCGAACAAGGCATCGATGTTGAATATCGCCAGGTTCGCCTCGAACGGGTCATCCTCGTGGGAGTCTTTTCTGAGGATCGCCCCCGCGCCGAAGAATCCTTGCGTGAGCTCGCCGCACTGGCGGATACCGCAGGCTCAACGGTACTGGCCGGAGTGATCCAGCGTCGCGCGCTACCTGATCGCGCCACCTACCTGGGCGCCGGCAAGGCTCGCGAACTCGCCGCTATGGTCGAAGCCCAGGAAGCCGATACTGTCATCGTCGATACTGAGCTCGCGCCCTCCCAGCGGCGTGCCCTCGAAGATATCGTCAATGTCAAAGTGATTGACCGCACCGCGCTCATCCTCGATATTTTTGCGCGGCATGCCCAATCGAAAGAGGGTAAAGCCCAGGTTGAGTTCGCTCAGCTCGAATATCTCCTCCCGCGCCTGCGCGGGTGGGGTGAATCGATGTCGCGGCAGGCCGGTGGGCAGGTGGCTGGCGGCGCCGGCATCGGGTCGCGCGGCCCGGGTGAAACTCAGCTCGAATTGGATCGACGTCGCATCCGCCAACGCATG
This sequence comes from Actinotignum vesiculae, assembly GCF_051267215.1. Classification (NCBI taxonomy): domain Bacteria; kingdom Bacillati; phylum Actinomycetota; class Actinomycetes; order Actinomycetales; family Actinomycetaceae; genus Actinotignum; species Actinotignum vesiculae. The sequence goes on along the minus strand of NZ_JBOZGG010000003.1, from coordinate 59,236 downwards.
GCCAAACTCCGCCGCGATATCAAAAAGATGGCACCGGCCCGCTCCACCCGGCGTGCCGAACGGCGCCGTACCGGGATTCCCTCGGTGGTGGTGGTTGGCTATACCAATGCCGGGAAATCCTCGCTGCTCAACCGGCTCACGGGCGCCAATGTTCTGGTGGAAAACGCGCTTTTTGCTACGCTTGACCCGACGGTCCGCAAAGCCCTCACTCCGGAAGGCCGTGAATTCACTCTCTCGGATACCGTGGGATTTGTGCGCAATCTTCCTACTCAGCTGGTTGAAGCTTTCCGCTCCACCCTTGAGGAAGTGGACGGGGCGGATGTTCTCCTCCACGTCGTTGATGCCTCCAACGCTGATCCGGTTGCCCAGGTCACCGCCGTGCACGAGGTGCTCGCGGATGTGCCCGGGGCCCGCGATATCCCGGAAATTATTGTGCTCTCCAAAGCCGATATTGCTGATCCGGTGGATCTAACCGCGCTGCGTTCGCGCTACCCGTCCGCTATCGCGGTGTCTTCCCACACCGGAGCGGGTATCGATGAGCTCCTGGCGCGCATCGAAGAAGAACTGCCTCACCCGAATATTGAAATAGATGCGGTCATTCCCTTTGAGCGCGGCGATCTTGTTTCACGGATCTTGGAAGAGGGGGAACTCTTGGAGGAACTTGAGTATCTGCCCACCGGAACTCGTATCCACGCGCGGGTGCGAGCAAATATCGCAGGCCAGATTGAGGACCGCTGGGGTGCCCAAACAGATATGCCCACCGGGACGCGGGCATGAGGAAAGAACTAACCGAGATCCTCGAGCTGGTGGTCGCGGATCTCGGGGGAGCGGTCCGCGAGGGGCAGAATCGCATGGTCGAGGAGACCGCCACCGCACTCGAGGACTCCTCCCACCTGCTGATTCAGGCCGGGACGGGCACCGGGAAATCTATCGGCTACCTGGTCCCGCTCATGGAATGGTCGGTGCGCACCGGCCAGCGCGCTGTTGTTTCCACCGCCACCCTCGCCTTGCAGCGCCAAATCGTGGGGCAGGACGCACCGCGAGTGGCACGGGCCGTCAGCGCCGTGACCGGCCACGAACCGCATATTGCCCTGCTTAAAGGCTGGAATAATTACGTATGTTTACGTAAAGTCCACGGCGGCTACCCCGAAGACGATGCCCTGGTCAGCCGCGCCGAAGGGGAATACGGCGCGAGCGCAACCGGCGAAGAAGTGATGCGCTTGCGCGAATGGGCCGCAGAAACCGAGACCGGGGACCGCGATGATCTTGTTCCCGGGGTCTCGGAGCGGGCGTGGCGCCAAGTTTCTTTGAGTAAACCCGAATGCGTGGGCGTGAAGTGCCCGCTGCGCGAGGTGTGTTTCCCGGTGCGCGCCCGCACCGAGGCCGCCGAGGCGGATATCGTTATCACGAACCACGCGATGTTGGGCGTGCATAGCTCGGGCACTCCGGTGCTCCCGGACGTGGATGCTTTTGTTGTGGACGAAGCCCATGACCTGGCTGACCGGGTCACCAGCCAACTCACATTCGCGCTCTCCCACGGCGAAATCACGGGATTGGCGCGCCTGCTGCGCCGCGAAAAAATCTTGGCAGATGGGATCGAACGGGCCCGTAACGGCGTCGTCGATATTCTTGATGAGCTGGAGGAAGGGCGCCTCACGTCTCTTCCGGCGCCCCTGCAGGACGCTCTTATGTTGCTGCTGCGTGAATTGCAGCTGGTGGAGAACGACGTCGCAGCTCTGCCTGGTAGTACCGAATCTGATGCCGCAACGAAAGCGGTAGTGCGCCACCGGCTTTCTACCTGCGTCGATATGGTGAGCGCGATGGTCAGTGACGAGGTGGCGAACGGCTCCCTCGTCGTGTGGGTATCCCGCGACCTGGAGGGACGGTCGAGTTTGTGCGCGGCGCCGCTCGACGTGTCCGCGCCGCTGGCGGATACCCTTTTCGAGGCGCGCCCCGCGATCCTCACCTCCGCAACGCTCGCTATTGGCGGGCGTTTTGACCTGGCCGCTCGGCAGATTGGTTTTTCGTATCCGAGTCAGGGACCGTGGCTGGGAATCGACGTCGGCTCTCCTTTTACCTACCACCAGCAGGGCATTCTCTATATTGCGCGCCACCTGCCCGTGCCGGGAAAGGACGGGTACGGGCAGGAAACGCTGCGCGAACTCGTGGAGTTGATTGAGGCTTCCCGGGGCGGGGCGCTGTGCCTTTTCACTTCCCGCAAGGCAGCGAATGAGGCCGCGGCTTTCGCTCGTGATCACCTTGACCTGCCGATTTTCGTGCAGGGCGAAGACCAGTTGCCCACGCTTGTTAAGGATTTCGCGGCGGATCCGCATGCCTCGCTTTTTGGCACGCTTTCGCTGTGGCAGGGCGTGGATGTGCCCGGCTTGACGTGCCGTCTGGTGACTATTGATCGGATTCCCTTCCCGCGACCCAATGACGCATTGGTGCAGGCACGTTCGCGACGAGCTAACGAGCGTGGATTTAACGGCTTCATGGATGTTTCTGCCGCGCATGCTGCTTTGCTGCTGGCGCAGGGAGCCGGGCGCCTTATCCGCAGCGAGGGCGATCGGGGCGTGGTGGCGATTCTGGATCCGCGGCTTGTGACGGCGCGTTACGGCGGATTCTTGCGTGCCTCCCTTCCGCGTATGTGGGGTACGGTTGACGGCGCCGTGGTGCGTGCGGCCCTGGGCCGGCTTGCGGAACAGCTGGGGTAACGGGAAGTAGTACGACGACGCAGCCTCGTGGCGGGAGGCTGACCTGCCACGAGTGTGGGCTTGGCAGTGACTGGGCCCGGGGGCCGCGGCATGGGGCCTCAGCCCGAAGGTAGCTCCGGGCTAGGACTTAGCTGAAGCTGGCTGAACCAGAGGATGCTTAGAGGGTGCGCAGTACCATGACGACACGGCCGAGCACTTCGCTATCATCTGCGGGGATAGGGGAGTAGGCGGGGTTGCACGGGAGTAGCGTGACGTGGCCATCGCGGCGTTGGAGGACTTTGACCGTGGCTTCGCCATCGATCATGGCGGCAACAATTTCCCCGTTTTCCGCAGTGGGCTGGCGGCGCACTACCACCCAATCTCCATCGCAAATCGCGGCATCAATCATTGATTCGCCCTGCACCTTGAGCGTGAAAAGCTCGCCCGTTCCGGTCAATTGGCGCGGGAGCGGGAAAACATCTTCAATAAGCTCTTCAGCCAGAATCGGAGCCCCCGCCGCGATCTTCCCAACGACGGGAACATTGATTGCCTCGCTAATATCAACCGGCACATCGGATTCCAGGCTGCTCTGAGCGGGTTCACCCACGGGGAACAGGGTGCTTTCCCACGCCGAATCGCTACGAGAACTACGGGCATGGGCGACCCCTGCTTCCGTGAGTTCAATCATGCGCGGCCGGCGCGGGTTACGGGAGATATAGCCCTTTTCTTCCAGTGCATCGAGCTGGTATTTCACCGAGGAAGGGGACGACATTCCTACTTCCTCACCAATTTCCCGCACCGTTGGGGGGACGCGGTGGGTGACGATCCCGTTAATAACAGCGTCCAGTATCTCTGCCTGGCGAGCTGTGAGCTGAGGACGATCCATATGCACTCCCGAGAGTTCGTGCCGATTTTTATGTCGTAAGGGCGGGTTTGAATAGTTCTATGAGGGCAAGGCCCAGAACGTTACCGAAGCGAACGGAATCGAACGAACGTTCTAGACAAACCCTCACTGTCGTACTAGTCTAACATACAGATGTTCGGCGAACGAATGTTCGAGGAGTGGAAAATGAGTGTCGCATACCAGGAGATTCCGCGGGAAACTAGCCGTGCCCACACTAGCCGGCGGCACCCGAAACTGCGGGTGGTGGCTGAGCGCCCGGCTGCTGTACACCGTGAGCTGCGCGGCGAAGAAGTGCACTACGGGAATGATTGTGGGGATGCCCGCGGGGATGCCCGCGGAAGTGTCCGCGGGGGAGCTTCAGTCACCGCGCTGCGAGTGGCGCAGGCGCGTCGGCGCTGGAATACTCCGGCCCTGGGCGCGGTGCGCCGTCCAGTTACTTTCGCTCCACAGCCGGTTGCCCGGCCAGCCGCTCAACGCACAGGGGCGGTGGCGTCATCGCTCGCCCTAGGGGTCGAACGATCCGCTAGTCACGTGCCGGTGCCAGCGGCAGCTCGTTCGCGTACCACTCCGGCTTCGCTGGATGCCATCGTTCGCATGGGGGTGCGGGTGGCGCTGACCATCGCTGTCACTCTTCTGCTGGCTAGCTTTGCCATGATCGTAGGCACCACTTTCCTGGAAACGGGAATGGCCACGGTAACGGTGCAAGGCGGGGATACTCTGGCCAGCATTGCTGCCAGCATCCCGGGCGTTCCGGATATTTCCACCGGCGTGGCGGATATCGTGAACCTCAACGGACTCGCTTCTCATGACCTGGTTCCCGGCCAAGTGCTTGAGATTCCAGGCTATTAGTCCCGAGCTACAAGGCTGTGCGTGGGCGGCACGGTCGCTGCGGATAGTGCCACGGGTAGCACTAGCGGGTCCGTCATAGTTATGCGGTTGGCGTATTATAGCTGAGACATTTAGAATGATTAATGTGCATTGCCCATTTTGTCGCAACCCTGATTCACGGGTGATTGATTCTCGTACCGCTGATGACGGTCTGTCCATTCGACGTCGTCGTGAATGCCCGAACTGCCACCGGCGCTTCTCCACGCTGGAAACAGCCAGCCTCGTGGTCGTCAAACGCTCGGGTGCTACCGAACCCTTCTCGCGTCAGAAAATCATCAGCGGGGTGAGGAAAGCCTGCCAGGGGCGCCCGGTTACCGAAGACCAACTTGCGCTGCTCGGAGCCCAAGTGGAAGAAAAAGTCCGCTCCTCGGGAAGCTCGCAGATCGATGCGCATGATATTGGTCTTGCCATTCTCGAACCGCTCAAGGCTCTTGACCTGGTCGCGTACCTGCGTTTCGCCTCGGTCTACTCGAATTACGATTCCATTGACGACTTCGAGCGAGCCATCGCAGATCTACGCCAAGATCCGGATGTCCCAGTTGCATCCGAATCGCCGGATTTCTCGAAACCCCAATCCTGAGGGTTCCACGCGCCTGAGGGTTCCACGCGCAAAGAGCTGTGCCAGGGCCGGGTGTTTCCGGTGGCCCCGGATGCTCCGGTGGCCGGGGCTACGCGGTTTCTTCGGACTTGGCGCGGCCTTCCTGATCGGTCGTGTCGTCTCCAGTGGTACCCTTGTCTTCCGCTGCGGGTGGGACGGATCGTGTAGCACCAGCAACCAGGTCGTGACTGGAACGCACCACCCAGGTGGCGAAAGACTCCAGCGTGGCTCCCGCGGAGCGCACAAAAGCTGCAATAGTTTCGCCACTGGGGGCCGTTTTATCAACCCACTGGCGTACCACATCGCCACTTTCCGCAGCGGACTTCGTGACGCTGGATGCCCAGCTTTGAATCTGATCAACAGTCAGGTTATAGGTGGTCTCCAACCCGGCCAAGACCCGCTCGAAAGTCTCACGGGTCATATCACTCACCGCGGCAGTAGCACTACCCGCAACTGCACCGGCTTTCTTCACCCATACGCCGGTTTTCAGCTCGAAAGTATCCAGCTGTTCGCGCACCGAGCGGCGCATCACCTTCCCCAACTGAGACGTGGGAAGCGCATCAAAAAGAGCGATGGAGGAGGGCATCGCGTAATGGGCGAGCTTACCCTCCGCCCAGCGGCGCACCGTCGCCAAATCAACCGTTGATCCCGGCTCTAAAACAAGAGCCGCTACCACAGACTCGCCACGCTCAGCGGCGGGAATCCCCACAACAGCAACATCGCGCACCTCCGGCATCCCGCGCAGAACCTCCTCCACCTCGGAAGGATAAATATTGAAGCCGGAAGAATTAATCATTTCCTTTGCGCGATCCGCCATAACAACGAAAGGCCCATCCCAGCGCCCCAGGTCACCAGTGCGCAGCCAATCCTCGAACATCGCCTGCGCGGTTTCCTCCGGCTCACCCAGATACCCAGCGAACACCTGCGGGCCGCGCACCAAAATCTCACCCACATCCTCGGCGTCCTCCGCCAAATTATCGGGATTGGCGATACGCACCTCGGTGCCGGGGAACGGAACACCCAAGGTGGACGGGCGCCGATCTTGACTCATCGGAGACCCGGAAACCACCGGAGAAGATTCCGTCATCCCGTATCCCTCAATGAGGAAGCCCCCGGTGCGTTCCTCCCAGCGGCGCGCCACCTCATCCGGCAGCGCCATTGCTCCAGACACCCCGAAACGAATCGAGGACAGATCAATAGTTTCCCCGGCCGCTTCCCGCTTCTCCACCTCGGCAAGAATGCGGGAAAACATGGGAGTCACCCCGGGCAGCACCGTAATCGGCCGGCGCTTCTGAGCGGCCAAGAGAGACGGAATATCGAAATTCGGCAAGAAAATAGCGGTAGCCGCCAGATCCAGGGCGCACATCATCATGAGAGTGAAACCGAAGGCATGGAAGAGGGGAAGCACCCCCGCGATTACCTCGTGATGATCAGCCTCAAAAGGCACCCAAGCAATAATCTGCTTACGATTAGATACCAAATTCCGGTGGGTGAGCATAACAGCCTTCGGCTTTCCCGTTGTACCCCCGGTAAACATATAGAGAGCGACGTCGTCCGCCTGCGGTTTACGGAACGTTGCAAGATCCATCGGGGCCGCCTTCCGCCACTCCCGATCAAAAGAAGCCACATGAGGGGGAACCTCCCCGCGCAAACGAGCGCGCTGGGTGCGGGCCTGGGCCACCGGAAGCTTGAGAAGCATCCGCGACGTCAGTGGCAAATCACGGGAAAGATCAACCGCGAAGTAGTGGCGCGGGTCATCAGCGGCCGGCGCCATCGTGGCAATGGTTTTCTCCCACGCGATAACAACCCGCGCATCAACCATCGCGATCTGGCGGTGCAATTCCGGTTGCGGGGCCAGCGGATTCATCTCTGCCACGGTTGCCCCCGTCAAGATCGCTCCCCACAGGGCATACATATGTTGCGGGCAATTCGGCAAAGCCAGAGCAACGGTATCCCCGCGCTGCACCCCTAAATTACGTAGCAGCGTAGCAACCTTGCGGGCACGCTCAACAAGTTCGCGATAACTAGTCGTCGCACCGAGGAAATCCAAGGCCACCCGATCGGGGTACCGGTCAGCAGCGCGCAGGAGCGACTCTTCTAAAGTCTCCTCATCCACCGTGATATCGGAAGGTACCCACTCCGGGTAAATATCCAGCCAAGGTTTCACGGTCATTCCTACTCCTTCACCTACCCGAACGGCAGCCTCACAGCATTGACTAATCAATCATAGTGGTAACAATTGGGAACTGCGGCCCACGTCCGCCGAGCCTACGCCCTACGAACCACGCCCTACGAACCTACGCTCACCGGCGCTCCACGGTGCAGCTAGACTCCTGTATCCGCCGCGCTCGCGGTGAGCCCGGCCGGGAGTTCTCCTTCGGAAACCACAGAGAGAAGCTGGGTGGGGCGCGTCATCGCCACGTAAATATTGCCCGGCCCTTCGGCTAAAATCTCAGCAGGTTCGAGCAACACAACAGCGTCAAATTCCAAGCCCTTGGACTGAACCGCCGTGAGAACCTGGATACGCGCCGTGACATCGCGCCCCGTCACATCCACAGTCCATTCGGCCAGCTCCGGAGCCGCGCCGATAGCCGCCGCCACTTGCGCTAGCCGAGCTTCCGGCACGATAACCCCGAGGGTACCGGCTTGCCCGTAGCGGGTGTCCAAGCGCTGGCACACCTGCGCCGTCGCCGCAATAGCGCCCGCCACAAGAGTTCCCGGCGCGCAACGTTCAGCGATCTCCACGGCGCCACCCTCGGTACGCGCCGCACGCACGGGACGCACCTTCACCCCGGCGGCGCGCTGCACCGCACCGGCAGTATCCAAAATAACGGCCGGTGTTCGGTAGGAAACCGTGAGTTCTTCCACTCGCACCCGATCAGCCAGGCGGCCCAGCAGCCCTTCCCAGCCGGCGCGCGGGGAACCATCGGGGCGCTGGTCCAGGTCACCGACCACCGTCATGGAACGCGAGGGATTGCGCCGAATGAGCATCTCCCACTGCATGGGGGAGAGCTCCTGCGCCTCATCAACCACCACGTGCCCGTAAGTCCAGGTCCGATCCGCGGCGGCCCGCTCGGCCAGCGAAGTCCCGTCCCCGCGCCCGCCCATGCGTTCGGCCAGCAGCTCCGCGCTCACGATCCCGCCGCCCACGCCCAGGGCCTCCATCGTTTCCCCGGCGTAGCTGAGCCGATTGCGCTCGGCCGCATCGCGAGCCGCCCGCGCGTGGCGCTCCGCGTCGGTGGCAAAAGGCCCGAGGACCTCAGCGAATTCATCAATGAGGGCAATATCCGCGATAGTAATACCGTGCCCGGCCGGGCGCGCGAGCGCAGCCCGCTCGGCAGCGCTCAGCTCGGAGGCTACCTCGGCGAGGAGATGCGGCTTGGTGAGCAGGCGCTCGAGCAGCGCCACCGCGGAGGACGGCATCCAACGCAAATTAATCTCACGGCGCGCGTCAATACTCTCCGCCACGTCCGCAATAATCCACGGATTTTCCGAAAGCTCAACGTCCTGACCCTCGGCCACCTGGCGGGCCAACACATCCACGAGGTATTTCGCGTAGGTATCGCGGGCCTCATTATGGCGCTTACCGGTACGGCGAGCCCGCCGCTGCGCATTCTCCACATCCTGCGGGGTCAAACGCACATCAACCCCGCTGATGCGCATGCGTACGGGGCGGAGGAGCGGACGCTCCAGGAGGGTGCGCACCGCCCGCGGGGCAATGGTGCGCCACACCAGGCGCCCTTTGATCTCCGCGGCTGGGGCAGTGTCGACGGCGCTGACCGTCACGCCGGGCACCAGCCCGGCGAGCGTCGTCGACACCACATCTGATTCGCCCAGCGAAGGCAACACCTGGTCGATATAGCGCAAAAAGACCGGCGAGGGGCCCACAATGAGCACGCCGGAACGCGCCAGGCGCTCGCGGTGGGTGTAGAGAAGATAGGCCGCGCGGTGGAGGGCCACCGCCGTTTTCCCGGTACCCGGCCCGCCCTGGACCACGAGCACATTATTGGAATCAGCGCGAATAATACGGTCCTGTTCGGCCTGAATCGTCGCGACGATATCGTTCATTTTCCCGTCGCGCGCCGCATTCATTGCCGCCATGAGCGCGCCCTCACCCGTCAAATTGAGATCCGAGGATGCCTGCGACGAATCGAGAAGTTCATCTTCCACGCCGGTCACGGTGCGCAGACGCGTCTGAATATGGCGCCGGCGCCGCACCTTCCCTGGATGGGCCGCGGTGGCCCGATAAAACGGTTCGGATTGCGGGGCCCGCCAATCTAGAAGCAGGATGTCCCCGGCCTCGTCTTTCAAGCCGATACGCCCGATATGATCTGTTTCCCCCTCGCGGGTATCGAGTCGCCCAAGAACCAAGCGGTTTTCCACGCGCCGCAATCGGGTGAGATTATCTTCGTAATGGGTGGCGAAGGAATCGCGCTCGGTCATTTCACCGGCGCTTTCCTGACCGCTCTGACTGCGAACCGCGGCCAGGCGCTGGGCGTAAGCCTCGCGCTGGCGGTCAAGGGCACGGTACGCAGTGTCCACGAAAAGCTGTTCTTCCCGTATCGCGTCCTCGCGCGCACTGTGAGGATCGTTAACCACGAGCGGCTCCTCCTGATGACCGAAAATTATCGGGTGGCGTCCTGCAAAAAAGTAACAATCAATTATTACGGAAAACACCGGGGCGCGCTATAGTGCGGTGACGGGAACGACAGTGATCAGCCGGTGGCGAATACCGGAACCGTGTGTGCTTGCGTCTCGTTGTAGAGATTGCCGTTATGGAGGTACGACGGCGCCCAGGGTACTCGGCCAGACCGGTAGTCTAGGCTGGAGGGGAAGCTAGCGAGCTGGAGAGGGAGGAGGATCACGGTGAACTATTTCGTTTACCCCTGCGAGGGGAAACATGAAGATTCCTGGGCGAACGGGGAGCATTTCGAGAGCGTCGTCGTTCATCTCACCGATCCCATCAATGACATCGGTTCGGTTTCCGAACTTATTGCCTCCCAGCTCTACACCCTGGATCTCAGCCCGGTGGCCGATATTAATGTGGATGGGCTGGTTGATTACCGGGCGCAGCGCCCGCGGGTGCACTACCTCAACGGTGCTCTGGAAGATATTGCTATCCCCGCGCTCGGGCTCTTCCACGCCAAGGATATTGAAGGTACCTCGTTTTTGCTCCTGCTCGGTACCGAACCTGATTTTTGCTGGCAGGGTCTTAATTCGGAGCTCATGGCGGTATTCGCGCAACTGGGGGTGAAACGGCTTTACCGGGCGGGATCGGTTGCCGGTGCGCTGCCCCATACCCGCCAGCCGGATATGCTCATCCGCACGCGCAATGCCGATCCGGTGGCTCCCGCCCTGGAAGCCGATGTGTGGTACCCGGCTTCATTCTCTGATTTTTTGGAATACAGCCTTGGGCAAATGGGCGTGGCGACGTTCTCGGTGACGGTGCGGGTGCCCATGTATATCGCGGGGCACCATTACGCGGCCGGGGCGGCTAGCGCGCTGTCCATGCTCGCGAAAACGGCCGGACTGAGCTTGCCACTGGGAGATCTGGAGGCCAGTGCCGCTGAAGAATCCGAGCAGCTCGCCCAACTCACCGAGCAGAATGAGCAGCTCGCGGAGATCGTGGCGGCCCTGGAACACGAATATGATCGCGCGGAAGGGCACCCCGGGCTTATCCAGGCCCCGCAGCATACCCTCACTGTTCCCAGCGCTGATGAAATTGGGCGGGCCGCGGAAAGTTTCCTCGCCCGAGTGGATGCCTCGATGGTCAAGCGTAAGGAGCACGCGGATAACGAGCAGGCGCAGCTGACGGAACGCCTGGAAAATATGCGGGCCGCCTGGCAGCACGCCAGTAGCGGGCACCAGCCCGGCACCGAGGCGCATACCGGAGGCGAAGCTCAAGCCGGAGCCGAGGGGGATGCCCACGGTGAGGACGGCGGGGGAGAGGCGCCGCAGCGCCCGCGCGGCCGGCACGCCGCGGATTAGGTATTCGGGGGTACGTAGCCGATATCGGCATCGCTCTCGAGGATCGCGCCGCGGGCTCGGCGGCGTAAATCCGCCCGCCCCACCATGCGCGCCGGGAGCGGGAGCCGGCGCACCAGCCTCTCGATCTGCGCGAAAGCAAATTCCCGCTGCGAGGCAGCCAGCACAATATTGCCGAAACGGCGCCCGCGCAGCACTGCCGGATCCATAATCGCCAGCACGTGCTCGAAATGCTCGAGGAGAGCCCGTGACTCATTCGCGAAGCGGGTCAGGCCGGTGGAGGCCACCGAGTTGAGGAGATACACGCCCTCCGGTTGCAAAACCTGGGCGACCCGCGCAGCGGCGTCGCCGGTACGTAAATGGGACGGGACGTCGCGGTCAGCGAAAGCATCCCGCACCACCACATCCCACCGTGCCGCCGTGGTATCCAAGGTGACGCGCGCATCCTGCACCCGGATACGCAAACGCGGGGACGGGGGCAGATCGAACCATTCACGCACGTAGGTGGCGAGTTTGCCGTCAATTTCCGCAGCGAGCTGGCGCGAGCCGGGGCGGGCGGCATCCAGGGCGCGCGGGAAAGCACATCCGGCCGCACCCAGGTGGAGCACGCGCAGCGGCTCGCGCTTGGGGTACATGGCCTCGAGAATGCACCTAAACTGTTGCATATACTCGAATTCCAGATACGTGGGATCGTCAAGGTCCAGGGCGGAAGATTCCACCCCGTCCAGGTAGAGCGTCACGAGGGAGGGGCGATCCGAGCGCCGATCCAGTTCGGCGAGGGCATAATCAGTTCGCACGGGTTCTGTAGGCACACTCACAGTTCCAGCCTAATGGAGAGCGCGCCTTCGCGAGGAGAACTCAGGAAACGAAACCGCGCGCAAAAATGGAGCGAGAGGGAACGGAGGGCTCATGTCACGTGCACCGCGATCACGCGCCGCCCGCCATTCCTGGGGCGATGACGATTCGGGCACCCCCATCCTCCATATTGATATGGATGCCTTTTTCGTTTCCGTGGAGCTCCTCGATCACCCGGAGCTGCGCGGGCGCCCCGTCGCGGTGGGCGGCCAGGAACGGGGCGTCGTGGCGGCGGCATCCTACGAGGCGCGCGCCTTCGGGGTGAATTCTGCGATGCCGGTGGGGCAGGCGCGGCGGCGTTGCCCGAATCTCATTATGCTCACTCCGCGCCTGGGGCTCTATCGGAATGTTTCAGAGAAAATCATGGCGATTTTGCGGGAGGTCACCCCGCTGGTGGAGCAGCTCTCCGTGGACGAAGCTTTTCTGGACGTCGGGGGAGCGCGCCGGCTTTTCGGCTCACCTGTACAAATCGGCCAGCAGCTGCGTGCCCGTATCCGCGCCGAGGTTGGGGTGCCGGCCTCCGTGGGGATCGCCGCGACCAAACACGTAGCTAAAATTGCCTCCGCGCACGCCAAGCCGGATGGGCTTCTCCTCATTCCCGCCGCGGCTACCCTCGAGTTTTTGCATGACTTACCGGCCGGAGCGCTCTGGGGTGTGGGCGGGCGCACCGAAGAACGGCTGCGTTTGCACGGGATCGAAACGGTGGGCGACGTCGCAGCTGCCGGCCCGGACCAGCTCCGCCGCCTCCTGGGCACCGCTGCCGGAGATCACCTCTTCCAGCTGGCCAGCGGCGTCGACCCGCGCCCCGTCACCCCGAGCCGCGAGGAAAAATCCATCGGACGCGAAGAAACCTTTTTCGACCCCCTGGCTGACCGGGAGGAATTGCACCGTATTCTACTTTTCCAGGCGCATGACACCGCCACTCGGCTGCGTGCAAAAGGCCTGGTGGGGCGCACCGTCGCCATCAAAGTGCGCTTCCCGGATTTCACCACTATCACCCGCTCGGTAACGCTACCGCAAGCCACCCAGGTTGCCGCCGAGATCTACGAACGCGCCCGCGAGCTTCTGGACGGTGTGGAGATCACCGCCGCCGGTTTGCGGCTCCTGGGCTTGCGTGTGGAGAACCTGAGCGAGCAAGGCGGCTACCAGCAGCTCGCTTTCGATGATGATCCGCGCCGCGGGGAAGCTGAGAACGCCATGGATGCGGTGCGCTCGCGCTTCGGGGCCGGGGCGCTCGGCCCGGCAAGTCTCTTGCAGTCGCCGGGGACGGTGCGCGACGGCGGGGCTGAACGTGCCGGAACGGTGCGCGGCGGCGGGGCTGAACGTGCCGGAACGGAGCACGACGGCGGGGCTGGCGCGGTGCCGGGAAGCTCCGCACCGGGCGGACACACGGGGCACCGGGACGGTGTATCGTGACACAACATATCGTGACGCTGACGCGCCGCGCACGGTAGACTGGCAGCAGTACATTAACAAGGAGGCACAGTGGCCCTATCGGACTACGAGAAGAAGATGCTCGCGGAGCTGGAAGCGCAGCTCACCAACGAGGATCCCAGCTTCGCACGTAATATGAAGCCCGCTGCGCCGGAAGTGGAAGCCATCAGTCGGCAACTGTCCGTGCGCAATCTCGTACTGGGGATTCTCGGGCTGGTCGCGGGCATCGCCATTCTTATCGGCGGAATTTCCACACCGAAAATGTGGTGGCTCGGTTTGCTCGGCGTCATTATCATGTTCGCCTCGGTGTGGTACGCGCTCGCGGGCGTGCACACGGAGAAAGTGGCGGTGCCTGCCGGCGGTGGCGGGGCGCCAACGTCGTCCGCGCCGGGCGGCGTATCGTCCTTTATGCGGCGCCAGCAAGAAATCTGGGAAAAGCGCCGCCGCGGCGAACACTAAAAACTGCGGTAGCGCCGGCCCGGTCGGCCGGTAACTCAAACTCAGCACCCATAACGGTGGGAGGATATCGATCCTCTCACCGTTTTTCTTTTTCTTTTTAGATACGACGGCGCCGCCGGGCAGGGGCGCGCCAGGCCATCCACGGTGCTCCACGAAGCGAGCCAACCGCCCCGCGCCCGCCAGACTCCACCGCTCTGGCGCCCCACACCACGGATTACCCGCCACTGATCTCCCCACCACACTCCACTAACCCTCCACTCGCTTTTCCGTGTTCTGGCGCGCTTTTCTAGGAATCACTAGCGCGACATACCCCTGCCGTGGCAAACTGGTGGAGGAAAGTGGAGTAAAGTGGAGGCAAGCGCCACGAGAGGGGGTGCGGTAGATGTTCCTCGGCACGTATGAGCCCAAATTGGACGACAAAGGCCGAATCATCCTGCCCGCCAAATTTCGTGATCAGCTCCAGGGCGGGCTGGTGATGACGCGCGGTCAGGAACACTGCATCTACGTTTTCCCGCTCGCGGATTTTGTGGAATTGCAGCAGACCCTGGCTAAAGCCCCCTTGACGTCCAAAGAGGCGCGGTCGTATACCCGCGTGCTGCTCTCCGGCGCCGTGGATGACATCCCTGATAAGCAGGGGCGAATCACCATCCCGGCAATGCTGCGCAGCTACGCGAGCCTGGATCGCAACCTCGCGGTTATCGGCACGGGCAACCGGGTCGAAATCTGGGATAGCGCCGCGTGGGCGGCCTACCTGGAGGATCAAGAATCGGCTTTCGCCGATAGGGAGGAAGAGGTCATTCCCGGCCTCTTCTAGGAATCGCGTGATCGCGGTGGCGGTCTTTCGCGAGAGCTCTGAGGCACTTCCCCAGCTTCAGATCGCTCGCGGGGGATCACTATCGCGGGCGCCGCAATGAGAAGGGCACAGGATGGAGACAGCACGCACCCCGGACGCGCCGCGTGCCGCTGGGAACGCGCTGCATGCCCCGGTGCTCGTGGACATCTGCATCGAGCTCCTCGCTCCCGCCTTCCAGGTTCCCGCTCCGGTCCTCGTTGACTGCACCCTCGGGATGGGCGGGCACACCGAAGCTTTCCTCGAGCGTTTCGAGAACCTCACCGTCATCGGAATCGACCGCGACCCGGCCGCCATCGCCTTGGCGGGGGAGCGCCTGGCCCGTTTCGGGCAGCGGTTCCGCCCCGTCCAAACCACGTACGACGACGTGGCCGCGGCAGCGGGTAATCGCCCCGTGGATGGAATCCTCATGGATTTGGGAGTGTCCTCCCTGCAATTGGATGAAACCGAGCGCGGGTTCTCCTACTCCCATGACGCTCCGCTCGATATGCGTATGAATGCCCAGGTCGGGCGCACCGCCGCGGATATCCTCGCGGGCGCATCGGTGCGGGAACTCACCCGGATTCTGCGCGAGTACGGAGAGGAAAAATTCGCCCACCGTATTGCCACCGCCGTTGTGGAACGGCGCGCCAGTGCCCCGCTCACCCGTACCGGCGAACTGGTGGAGATCGTGCGCTCCTCGATTCCCGCCCCGGCACGGCGCACCGGCGGGAATCCCGCCAAGCGCACCTTCCAAGCACTACGCATCGCGGTCAATGACGAACTTGGAACGCTCGAACGAGCCTTGCCGGCAGCCCTCGCCACGTTGCGAGTGGGTGGGCGCATCGTCGTCGAAGCGTACCAGTCCCTCGAGGACCGCTTGGTGAAACGGGCTTTCGCTGCCGGTGCTACCTCCCGGGCGCCCAAGGGTTTGCCCGTTGAACTTGAAGAACATAAACCTTGGCTGGAGCTCCTCACCCGAGGAGCTATCCAAGCCAATGAAGAAGAAATTACCCGCAATTCTCGTTCCGCCTCTGTTCGCTTACGCGCGGCCGAGAAAATCCGCCCCGGAGGTCAGCTATGAGCGCACAGCCCCACGTTGTTGCAGCGCCGCGTACCCGTCCCGTCATCTCGGGGCGACCCGAGCTGACACTCATCCCCACTCCGGCGGCGCACCGTGGTTTCCTCGGCACCGTGATCATCTGCCTGGCGCTCTTCTTCGGCGCGTTTGCCACAGTTTTCGCGCTTAATACGCGTATGGTAGGCACGGCGTACGAAATCCGCTCCGTCAAGCAGGAGTTGGCGGTCGCGCAATCGGTGGAGTCCACCCTCACGGATGAAGTGGTGGGGGCCTCCACTCCGCAAGGCCTCAAGGAACGCGCGCAGGCCCTCGGCCTCGTCCCCGCCACGGACGTTCAGCATATGGACCTGGGGTCCGCTACAATTCTTGCTCCGATTCCGGGGGAGTGACACGAAGGACAAGCGCATGAAGGAACTAGCCCGCCGCTGGAAGGCCGCGCAGCCGCACGTACGGCGCGTGCGCACCATGGCGATTATCTTCTTCTTCGCGCTGGGGATCCTCGGGGTGCGGCTCATCGACCTGCAATTTATTCGCGCCGATGCCCTGGCTGCCTCGGCGGATGCTTTCCGCACCCGTACCTACACTCTGCAGGCCAAACGGGGCGATATCGTGGATGCCAACGGGGCGGTTCTCGCCACCTCCGTGGAGCGCTATAACGTGGGCGTCAACCAGAATCTCATCGGCTCCTATCGGCACTACCAAACCGATGACAATGGTGACTACGTTCTGGATGCCAATGACCAGCTCATCGTGGAAGGCACCGGGGCGGCAGAAGCCGCGAAAGTACTCGCACCCCTGCTCGGCGTGGATCGGGCGGAACTGGGAGGCACCCTCCTGGGCGGTGAGAAGAAATCCACTTTCGTGTATATCGCCCGGGATATTTCCCCCGAAAAATGGCGGGAAATCAACGCGCTGGGAATTCCGGGAATCGAACCCGAACAGTTCATGAAACGTGAATACCCCAATGGTTCGGTGGCCGGAAATGTGCTGGGCTACGTGGGGGAAACCGCGGATAACCCGGTGCCCACCGGCCAGGCCGGGATTGAGCGCACCTTCAATGATGCCCTTTCTGGCACGGATGGGCGCCTGACGGTGCAAACCGCCGGAGGCGGCGCCGTCGTACCGAATGGGAAAACCGAACGCGTGGATCCGGTCAATGGTGCGAGCGTGAAACTCACCATCGACCGCGATCTGCAAAACGCCCTCATGGAGTCTCTCGACGCTTCGGTGGACGCCAATGCCGCGGATTGGGGTGCCGCCGTTGTTATCGAAGTGGGGACGGGGCGGGTGCTTGCCCTGGCTGATTCCCATGCCCCTGATCCTTCGCGCCTCCAGGAAGCGAATCCGGATTCCTGGGGTTCGCGCGCCGTGCAGGCGCCGGTCGAGCCGGGTTCCTCCGGTAAGCTCCCCACCTTCACGGCGGCCATCGATACCGGCACCGTCACCCCGCTCACTCAGTTCACGGTTCCGGACACTATCACCATGCCCAATGGCGAAAGCATTTCCGATAACGACCCGCATCCCACCCAGGGCATGACGGTGGCGGGGATTCTCGCCCAGTCTTATAACACCGGGCTCGTCCAGATCGGTGACACCGTGGACGATAACGTGCGCTATGACTATATGCGCAGCTACGGGCTGGGAAGCCCCACGGGGATTGAATTACCGGCCGAATCGAGCGGAATTTTACGCCCGCCGGAGCAATGGGGCCAGCGTGACCGCTACACCACCATGTTCGGGCAGGGCTGGGCGGCCACCACCGTGCAACTCGCTCAGATCGGGGCCACCATCGCCAACGGGGGAGTCTATATCCCGCTCCATGTTGTGGACTCGACCACCGACGCCAGCGGACGCACCACTCCCACCGTTCCCGGGGAAAGCCACCGCGTCATGAGCGAGGAATCCTCACGCACCATGATGAATATGATGCAGGCGGTCACCAATAACCAATCCACCGGATGGCGCGGGAAAGTCCCCGGCTACAACGTGGCTGGCAAAACCGGTACCGCCCAGGTTCCGGACGCTAACGGAAACCTCACCCGCCGCGTGGGTACCTTTATTGCGGCCATCCCGGCCGAAGATCCGCAGATTGCGGTGGCGATAGCGGTCTACGGCGGGGCCGGGGCCGGGTACGGTGGGGATACGGCGGTGCCCGTTTTCGCGAATTTCGCGCCCTTCGCGATGCGGCACCTGGGCGTCCCGCCCAGCACCGTTCCCCTCTTCAAATATCCGTGGTTCTCATCGGAGGTAGGCAACTAGTGAGTGACGAATTCCCTCTTCCGCAGGTGCGTCCGGTGGCGCTGCGCGAGCTTTCCGAGCTTTCCGAGGTGGATGGTGCCGGTTGCGAGGCCCCGCAGACCACCGTTACGTCCGTGACTGCCGTTAGTTCCGTGACCGCCGATTCGCGCGCGGTGCAGGACGGGGCGCTTTTCGCCGCGCTGCCCGGCGCTCACGCCCACGGGGCGCGCTTTGCCCCCCAGGCGGCGCAACGGGGCGCACGCGCCATCCTCACCGACGCCGCCGGGGCCGCTCTCATCGCGCAGGCCGGAGTGGAGCTTCCGCTCCTCGTGGTGGAGGACCCGGCCGCGCACCTGGGCAGCATTGCGGCCCGCATTTACGGGGAACCGGCCGAACACCTGCGGAGTTTCGCGGTGACCGGCACCAACGGAAAAACGACGACGACGTACCTCCTGGACGGCCTGCTCACCGCGCTGGATCGCACCACCGGGCTGGTGGGAACCGTGGAAACAAAAATTGCGGACCTGTGCGCTCCCGCGCATCTGACCACGCCCATGCCCGCGGATCTGCAAGCACTGCTCGCCCTCCTGGTGGAACGGGGCGGCACGGATGTGTCCATGGAAGTCTCCTCCCACGCGCTGGCCCAGCACCGTACCAGCCCCGTGGTCTTTAGCGTGGCCGGATTTACTAACCTCACCCGGGACCACCTCGATTACCACCGCACCATGGAAAACTACTACCAGGCCAAACGCAGCCTCTTCACCCCGGAGTGCTCACGGCGGGCGGTTATCACGGTTGATGATGAGTGGGGCAGGCGCCTGGCGGATGAAACCGAGGTGCCCACCGTGGCCCTCGCCGTGTTCTCTCAACTTGAGGGGAGAAGTGGGTACCAGGTGCGCGATATCAAGCGCGGCCCCGTCACCTCCTTCACCCTGACCCATAGCGACGGCTGGGAGATGACGGTGCGCACCGGCCTGCCCGGAGATTTCAATATCGCCAATACCGCGCTTGCCGTGGCCATGGTGCTGGAAAGCGGGGCGGATCGCAGTGCCGTTGGCGCCGTGGTAGGCACCGGGCTCACACCGCAAGTTCCCGGTCGGATGGAAGTGGTGGGGGCCGCGCCGTGCGTCGTCGTTGATTTTGCGCATAATACCGCGGCGCTGCGCCTAGCGATCACTGCCCTACGCCCCACCACCAGCGGTCAGCTCATCGTGGTAACCGGAAGCGCCGGGGAGCGCGATGTGGACAAGCGCCCCGAGATGGGGCGGGCGGTGGCCGAACTGGCCGACGTCGTTTACATCACGGATGACGATCCGCACGAAGAAGATCCCGCACCGATTCGCGCCGCACTCCTGGACGGGGCGCGCAGCGCGCACAGCCCCGCACGCATCGTGGAGATAGCTGATCGCGCCACCGCCATGCGCACCGCCATCCGTGATGCGGCAGCGGAAGATACCGTGCTGCTGGCAGGGCGCGGGCACGAAACTTATCAACCGGTGGCCGGGGGGCGTAACATTCCGCTGGACGACCGCGAGGTAGCGCGGGTGGCGCTCGCTGAGCGCGCTAGGCGCGGCATCCTCGACAAAAACACGCAAGAAGAGAAAGACACGCAATGATTTCCATGTCCTCCGCGGAGGTTATCGCCGCCGTCGGCGGGACCGCGCTCGCACCGTTGTGCGATACCGAGGTCACCGCGGCGGTTATCGATACCCGCGCCATCACGCCCGGCGCGCTTTTTGCCGCCGTGAAAGGCGCGCGCGTGGACGCGAATACCCTGAGCGGCCAGGCGCGCGCGGCAGGAGCCAGCCTCATTCTCACCGAAGATGGCCAGGCAGCCCGCGCCGGCGGTGCCGAAGCTGAGCGGATTATCGTGGTTGATGATATTCCCGCAGCGCTCGGGCGCCTGGCCCGGCACAACCTTGAGCTGGCCCGCCACCTCAACCCCGACTTGCGGGTTATCGCGGTGACCGGGAGCGTCGGGAAAACCACCACCAAGGATCTTCTCGCCGCCATATGCCGGGAACGGGGGGATGTGGTTGCCCCACCCGGATCGCTCAATAACGAAATCGGCTTACCGCTCACGGTGCTCCGGGTAGGCGCGAACACCGCCACCCTGGTGGCGGAAATGGGCGCCGACCATATCGGCAACCTCGCCTACCTCACCTCCATCGCACCCCCGGATATCGCCGTGGTGCTGGTGGTTGCCCGCGCGCACCTGGGCGAATTTGGTGGCATCGAGAACGTGGCGCGCGCCAAGGCAGAACTCGTGGAAGGCCTGCGCGAGGACGGCATCGCTATCCTCAACGCCGATGATCCGCGGGTGGCGGCCATGGCCGGGCAGGTCGCGAGCGGCCGGGTACGCACCTTCGGGCGCGTGCACCCGGCGGACGTGACAGCAACCGACATTACCCTCGGCAGTGACGGTCGGGCCAGTTTCACGCTCCATATGAACGACGGCGCAGCTGCTGTCAACCTCGGACTCGTAGGAGAACACCAGGTCATGAACGCGCTCGCGGCGGCCACCGCCGCGGCCGCCGCCGGGGTCAGCCTGCCCGCCATCGTGGCGGGGCTATCCAGCGGACCCGCCAGCGCCCACCGTATGGATGTATTCCGCCGCGGCTCCACCCTCATCATCGACGACTCCTACAATGCCAACCCGGATTCCATGCGCGCCGGCATCGCCGCGCTCGGACAGCTCGGAAGCGGGCGCAAAGCCGCAATTCTCGGAGATATGCTCGAACTCGGAGCTGCCTCGCGGGAAGAACACCTCGCTCTCCTTCCGGCCCTGGAAGCCGCCGGGGTGAGCCTCCTCATCGCGGTGGGCCCCCAGATGGCGGCGCTCGCCGAGGCAGCCCGTGACGCCGGTATCACCGCCCGCGCCGTCGGCGCGTGGGAAGAAGCCGAGGCGGAGCTCTCCGATATGCTCAATGAGGATGGGGCACTCCTCATCAAAGGTTCGCACGGTTCGGGCGTGTGGCATATCGCCACCCGCCTCAAGGGGGAATAGTGCTCGCGCTTATTATCGCTTTTGCGGTCTCGCTTCTCGTCACCCTATTCGGGACCCCGCTTCTCATCCGTTTCCTCGTGCGCAAACAATTCGGCCAATTCATCCGCCAGGACGGCCCCACCTCCCACCTCGTCAAGCGCGGCACCCCCACCATGGGAGGCCTGGCCATCGTGGCAGCGGTTGTTATCGGTTACCTGGTGGGCAATATCGGGGCGGGGCGCAGCCCGGGCATGTCCGGGATACTCCTCCTCGGCCTCATGATCGGCATGGCGGGCGTAGGCTTCGCCGATGATTTCACCAAGATTTCCCGCAAACAAAGCCTGGGGCTCACCCCCTGGGCGAAAATCGCCGGCCTGGGGATTGTCGGTGTCGCCTTCGCGGTGCTTTCCCTCATGTTCGCGGATGAAAACAACCGAACCCCGGCATCGATGCGCATTTCCCACGTGCGCGATACCGGCCTGAGTCTCGCCTTCGCCGGTACCGCCGTCGGCATTATCCTTTTCATTATCTGGGCGAATTTCCTTATCACCGCCTGGTCCAATGCCGTCAATCTCACCGATGGTCTCGACGGCCTATCCACCGGTGCCTCCATCATCGCTTTCGGGGTCTACACTCTCATCACTATGTGGCAAAGCAACCACCCCTGCTACGGGCTCGTGGACGCCGCCCCCGGGTGCTACCCCATCCGTGACCCGCGCGATCTCAATATCATCGCGGTGGCCCTCGTCGGGGCACTGATCGGATTCCTCTGGTGGAACACCTCGCCGGCCCAAATCTTCATGGGGGATACCGGCTCCCTCGCCCTGGGCGGCGTCTTCGCGGGGATGTCCATCTACACCCACACCGAATTCCTCGCCGTGCTCATCGGCGGGCTCTACCTGCTAGAAGTCATCTCCGACGTAGTCCAAGTGGGCGTCTTCAAAATGACACGAAAACGGGTATTCCGCATGGCGCCCATCCACCACCATTTCGAACTCAAAGGGTGGAACGAAGTCACGGTTGTGGTGCGCTTCTGGGTGATCCAAGCCCTGTGCGGCTTTATTGCCCTGGGTATTTTTTACGCTGAGTGGTTGATGCAAAGATGAGTGAGTGGCAACATCCGGGCGGGGCGGAACTGGCAGGGCGCCGCATCGCCGTCGTCGGTTTAGGGAAATCAGGGCGGGCCTGCGCGCGGGCACTGACCGAGCTCACCGAGGCACGCGTGAGCGTATGGGACGCCGATATCACTAAGCTCGGGGCGGTCACCGCGCTCCCCGTGGATACTGGCGGCAGTGACCCGACCCCTGCCGAACTGGCACGCAAAGTGCTGGCGTGGCGGCCCGACGTTATTATCCCCGCACCCGCCATACCCGAAATCGGCCCGCTTTTTACGACGGCCGCCGACCACGGTATCGAATTGTGGTCTGAAATCGAACTGGCCTGGCGCCTGCGCACCCATGACGGTGCGGGGCACGCCGCCCCGTGGCTCGCCGTCACCGGCACCAATGGCAAAACCACCACGGTGACCATGGCGGCGCATATTTTGCGCGCCGCGCACCTGGGGGCCGAACCCATCGGGAACGTCGGCAATCCCGCCGTCACCGCCGTGAGCGCCACCGGCCCGGATGCCCCGCGTGCCTTCGCCCTGGAGCTTTCTTCCTTCCAGCTGCGCACCACCCACACCATGGAGCCGGCCGCCAGTATCTGCCTCAATATCGCCGACGACCACCTCGAATGGCACGGCAGCCGCGCCGCCTACGCCGCCGCGAAAGCCCGTATTTACGAACATGTGCGCACCGCCGCGGTATACCCGGTGGGTGATAGCACCGTCCAGAGCATGGTCGATAACGCGGACGTGCGCGAAGGCGCGCGCGCCATCGGCATCACCACCGGCATTCCCGCCGTCGGGCAGATCGGCATCGTGGACGGCCTCATTGTGGACCGTGCCTACGGGAAGCAACGGTGGACTAGCGCCGTGGAGATCGCTTCGTTGCACGACGTCGCCCAGCTGGCTCCCACGACTGCGGCGCTGCCGCGCCACCTTATCTGGGATGCCCTGGCTGCCGTGGCGCTCACTCGGGCCATTGATATTCCCGCGGAGGTGGTGCGCGCCGGCCTCCAGCATATGCGCCCGGGCCACCACCGTATTGAGACGGTGACTGAACGTGCCGGGGTGCGCTACGTGGACGATTCCAAAGCCACCAATGCCCACGCCGCCCTCGCTTCCGTCTCCGCGCTGGCGGAGGGAACCTGCGTGTGGATCGTGGGCGGGCAACCCAAGGGCGCCCGCTTTGAATCCCTCGTGGCACAGGTGCGGGACAAGCTGCGCGCCGTCGTCGTTATTGGCGTGAACCAAGAACCCTGGCACGCGGCGCTGGACGGAGCAAACCTCCCCGTCACCTATATCGATCCGGCGGCTTCCGAACCCATGGCGCGCGCGGTGCTGGCTGCCTCGCGCTACGCACAGGCGGGGGATACCGTGATGCTGGCTCCCGCCAGTGCCTCCATGGACCAATTCACCTCCTACGCGGATCGCGGTGACCGCTTCGCCGCGGCGGTGCGCGCCCTGCCCGCCCCGTCGGAAGGTAGTGCTGTAACGGGGGACGCTGCCCCGGAAGCGGGCAGCACTTCGGCGGGCGCCGGTGCCCCGACGGAGGCGACGGTGCAGGATAACGGTGCACCGGATAGCGCCACGGAGGCACGTCATGCGTGAGCGGACCGAGAAGCCGCAGGCACCGAGTATCCCGGAGGAACGCGTGCGCAACGTCATGCACCGTTCCATCCTCCTTCTCGTGGTGGCCACCGCGATTCTCACCCTCCTCGGGCTCCTCATGGTGTTTTCCGCCATCACCCCCGGGGCGGTACGGGCCGAATACGAAGACGGCCCCAACCTGTTCCGCTCCGCCTACCTCCAGATGGCCTACGCCGCTATCGGCACCGTTTTGGCGGTGATCTGCGCGCGTATTCCCCTCGCTGTTTTCCAGCGCCTGTGGGGCCTGGCCCTCGGCTTCGGGATCCTTTTGCAGCTCCTCGTGCTCAGCCCGATGGGTGCCTCCGTTGCCGGTAACCGCAACTGGATTGCCTTCGGCCCCATCCGGCTCCAGCCCTCCGAATTCCTCAAACTCGCCATGGTGGTGGCCCTGGCCGCGGTGCTCGGGCGCATGGTGCAAGGCGCCCACTTCCAACTCTCCGATTGGAGCGGCCCCATTGCCATCACCGGCGCGTCCATCGGCGCGGTGCTCGTGGGCGGCGATATGGGAACCGCCCTCATCTTCCTCCTCATCGGCGTGGGAATGTTCTGGATGGCCGGTTTCCCGGGCCGCTATTTCCTTATCAGCGGGGCGCTGGGTTTCTTCCTCGTCGTCGTGCTTATTTTCTCCAGCCGGTCGCGCATCACCCGCATCCAAGACTTCTTCCAAAATCTCTTCACGCTTCCCACCGGGCAAACACCCTCCCAGGCTGATTACGCGCTCTGGGCTTTCGGCTCCGGGGGGCCGGGCGGCTCCGGCCTGGGCACCGGAATTGAAAAATGGCCCGGGAACCTCGCCGAAGCACATACCGACTTCATCTTCGCGGTGGTGGGAGAAGAACTCGGCTTCTTCGGATGCGCCGTCGTCATCGTGCTGCTCGGCACCATCGGCTACGCCCTTCTTACCATTTGCATGTACCACCCGCACCGTTTCGGCCGTTTCGTTGCCGGGGGAGCCACCCTGTGGCTATGCGGACAGGCCGTGGCAAATATGTTCGTCGTCACCGGCCTGCTGCCCGTTTTCGGAGTGCCGCTGCCCTTTATGAGTCAGGGCGGCTCCTCTGTCATCTCCTGCCTCATGGCGGTGGGAGTTTGCGTGGCGGCAGCCCTGGCGGTCCCGGGCGTGAAAGAATCGTTCCGGCGCTCCAGCTCACTCGCGGGCCGGGTGCGCGCAGTTATCAGGAGGACTTCGTGACACTAGTGCTCGCCGGCGGGGGAACCGCCGGGCACGTCAATCCACTACTGGCCACCGCCCACGAACTCGCCGGGCGCGGGCACCGTATCCTCGTGGTCGGCACCGCCACCGGTATGGAAAAAGACCTCGTTCCCGCCAGCGGCTTCGATTTCGCCACCGTGGAACGCGCACCGTTCCCGCGCCGTCCCGATAGGGACGCGCTACGTTTCCCCGTGGCTTTCCCGAGGGCAGTGCGCCAAGCCCGCCGTATCCTCACCGCGGCCGGAGCCGAGCTGGCTGTCGGTTTCGGAGGTTTCGCCTCCACCCCCGTCTACGCCGCGGCACGCCGGGCCGACATCCCGGTAGTGGTGCACGAACAAAACGCGCTACCGGGTCTGGCCAATAAACTCGGGGCACGGGGCGCGGCCGCCGTCGCCCTCACCTTCCCCTCCACACCGCTGCGTGCCGCGCGCGGCATCACCCGCACCGTCGGGCTGCCGCTACGCCCCGCCATCGCGGCTCTAGCCAGCGCCGATAGGGCAGCAGCACGCACCGCCGCCGCGGCGCGCCTCGGCCTGGATCCGGGGTTACCTACCCTTGTGGTCACCGGGGGCTCCCTGGGGGCTGCCCACCTCAATGACGTGATGACCGCAGCCGCCCCCCGCTGCGCCGCCGCCGGCGTGCAGGTACTCCATCTGACCGGGCGGGGTAAAGCCGCCGCGGCCCAGCGCACCGCCGCCACTATCCCCAGGTACCACGTGCTCGACTACCTGGAAGAAATGGAACTCGCTTACGCGGTGGCCGACACCGTGGTGTGCCGCGCCGGGGCCGGCACCGTCGCGGAAGTTTCGGCCTTGGGTATCCCCGCGGTCTTCGTTCCGCTTCCTATCGGCAACGGCGAACAGGCGCGCAACGCCGCGGACGTCGTGGCTGCCGGCGGGGCGCTGCTCATCCCCAATTCCCAGTTCACTGCCGATTCGGTGAGCACCGTACTGGGCATCGTCACCGATGCGTCCACCCGCACCCGCATGGCCCAGGCTTCGCGTGCCATCTGCCCGGCCGACGGCGCGGCCCGGCTCGCCGATCTTATCGAGGAGGTTCTCAGGTGACACATATCCATCTCATCGGCATCGGCGGGGCAGGCATGAGCGTAATCGCCGATCTGCTCCACGCCGAAGGCTGGACCGTGACCGGATCCGACGCCCGCGCCTCGGCCACCACGGAGCGCCTGGCAGATTCCGGCATCACCCTGTGGATCGGAACGGAACCGGAACGCCTCAGCGCCGACACCCTCGTGGCGGTCTCTTCCGCCATCCGGGAAGATAACCCCGAGCTCGCGCGGGCCCGCCAGCTCGGTGCCCGCGTCATCCACCGTTCCCAAGCCCTCGCCCTCGCGAGCGGGGATCGCGATTTCGTGGCGGTCGCCGGAGCGCACGGGAAAACCACCACGTCGGCAATGCTGGCGGTGGCACTGGAGGAAGCCGGTCAGGCACCGTCCTGGGCGATTGGCGGGAGCGTGCGCGGGCACGGCTCCGGAGGCCACCTGGGCACCGGGAAGGTTCTCGTTGCCGAAGCCGATGAATCCGATGCTTCCTTCCTCAACTACCGGCCCCGTATCGCCCTGGTCACCAACGTCGAACCCGATCACCTCGACCATTACGGCAGCCGGGAAGCTTTCGAAGAAGCCTTCGCGGAATTCGCGCGCTGCATCGTGCCCGGCGGGCTCCTCATCGTGTGCGGCGACGACGCAGGTGCGGCCCGCCTGGGCGCTCAAGCGGTGAGCGAAGGTATCCGGGTGGTCAGCTACGGGCGTGGCGCCCCGCTCCCTGGCGTGGAATTCCACGTGGCCCTCGAGGACGGGGCGCTACGGTGCGGGGAAAGCCGCGCCCCGCTTTCCCTTCAGGTTCCCGGATCCCATAACGAACTCAATGCGGCCGGGGCGGCCGCCGCCGGTCTGGAACTGGGCGTGAGCCTGGCGGATATGGCGCGCGGCCTGGCGGCTTTTACCGGAACGGGGCGGCGTTTTGAGCTGCGCGGCGAGGCTGGGGGAGTGCGACTCTTCGATGATTACGCCCACCATCCCACCGAAGTGGAAGCCACCTTGCGCGCCGCCCGCGCCGAGGCCGGGCAGGGCAGCGTGCGAGTTCTCTTCCAACCGCACCTGTATTCGCGCACCCGCAATTTCGCGGATCGTTTCGCCACCGCTCTCGAACTGGCCGATACCGCCATTGTTACCGCCGTATACGGGGCCCGCGAAACGCCCTTCGACGGTATCGAAGGCGATATGATCACCTCCCGCATGGGAAACGCCGGGCATTTTATTGCCGATAAACACGAGGCCGCGCGGGTGCTCGCAAAAAGCGCGAAGCCGGGAGATCTGCTTCTCACCATGGGGGCTGGTGATGTGACCGCGCTGGGGCCCGAGATCCTGGCGGCACTGGGGGAGGGGACGGCGCGGTGAAAGAACCATCCCGGCGCCGCTCCGCGCGCGATATCAATCCGCACGCGGAGATCACCTACGTTCCCACCGCAGCCACCGCCCCGGTGGTGTACGACGACGGCGACGCCCCGCTAGCCGACCTAGGGAGCACCACCACGGTATCCCTGGACGAGCGCCTCGAAGAAAAAGCTTCCGAGAAACGCCGGGTACGCTGGCGGCGCCTCGGGGTGGTTGGTGCGGTACTCGCCGCGCTTGCCGCACTGGCCTGGGTGATTTTCTTTAGCCCGCTGCTGGCTTTGCGGGCCAGCGATATTACCGTCTCGGGTATCCCCGCGAACGCGGCGGTGACGGCGGAAGACGTCACCGCCGCCCTCGCCGAACGCTCGGGAATCCCGCTCCCACGCCTGGATACCGAAGCGCTCGCCACCGACCTGAGTACCCAATTCCCATCTATTAAAGAAGCGCAGCTGCGCCGCAGCTACCTCCACGGACTTGAGGTCACCCTCACCGTGCGTGAACCGGTGGCCTGCCTGGTGGGCAAAGGAGCATGCTCCGCCATGGATCGGGACGGCGTGAGCTTCCCGGTCCTCCCCGAGGTGGAAGCCAGCCTCCCGCGCGTGAGCCTGAGCCCCGGGCCGGCCACCCGCTCCGAGGATGGTAGTGACGGCCCGGGTATCCGCATCGCCCTCGATGTGCTGGCCAGCCTCAAGGACGATGTCCGGGCTCAGGTAGCCGGGGTGTCAGTGAGCGATAGCGGGCGGGTCGGACTCGATCTCAACTCCGGGCAGAAAGTGATCTGGGGGGATGCCCAGCGTTCCGATCTGAAAGCGGCCGCACTGGCCACCGTGATTACCGTTCCTGGCCAGGTGTACGACGTGTCAGAGCCCACCGCCGTCGTCGTTCATTAATCCTGAACCACCCGGCTACCGCACCGTTCCACGGGGCCATCGCACCGTTCCACTCGATTCGCGCACCGTTACGCCCCACTGCGGCATCGTTCCACCCGATTTCGACCCGGCGGCGCAGATCACTTCGCAACACACCAGCGCGGGGAATTGCACCGTTGTCATTCACCTACTATCTTTTCCGCGAAGTCAGGAACGAAAAACCTCAAGTTTTACTTGAGGTTCGGGAGGAAAACTCATGGCCGTAGTCAATAACGCCGCCAATATCAAAGTCATCGGGGTCGGCGGGGGCGGTGTCAACGCTGTTGACCGCATGATTCAAGACGGACTTGCCGGTGTGGAATTTATTGCCGTTAACACCGACGGGCAGTCCCTGGTGAAATCCGAAGCGGAAACCAAACTCGATATTGGCCGCGAGGTTTCTAAGGGCCTGGGTGCGGGCGCGGATCCCTCGGTGGGTAAGCGCGCCGCGGAAGAAAACGTGGAAGTTATCCAAAGTGCCCTCGAAGGCGCGGATATGGTGTTCGTCACTGCTGGTGAAGGCGGAGGGACCGGCACCGGTGCCGCCCCCGTGGTTGCCAAGGTGGCTCGGGATCTGGGAGCGCTGACTGTCGGCGTCGTGACCCGCCCCTTTGAATTTGAAGGCGCCCAGCGCGCCAATAACGCCTCCATGGGTATCGCGGAACTGCGTCAAGCGGTGGATACCCTCATTGTTATCCCCAATGATCGCCTGCTGGAGATCGCCGAAGAAGATCTCACCATTATTGAGGCCTACCACCTCGCCGATGAAGTGCTGCGCTCGGGCGTTAAGGGAATTTCGGATCTTATTACCATTCCGGGCCTGGTCAACCTCGACTTCGCGGATGTCAAGGCCATTATGAAGGACGCGGGCACCGCCCTCATGGGTATCGGTTCGGCCTCCGGGGAAGATCGGGCGGTGCGCGCCACCGAAAGCGCCATCTCCTCCCCGCTGCTGGAAGCCTCCATCGACGGCGCACACGGCGTACTTATTTCCTTCCTGGCCGGCGCGGACTTCGGCATGAAGGAGCTCGCCTCCGCCTCCAAGATGGTCAAGGAAGCGGTCGATCCGAACGCGAATATTATCGTTGGCCAGATTATCGACGAATCCCTCGGCGACGAGGTGCGCGTGACGGTGATTGCCGCGGGCTTCGATGAGGCGCGCGACCACCTGCTGCAGATGGATGGCGTGCCTGCCGGGCACGATACCGTGGAGCCTATTGAGGACCTGGCCCCCGTGGAACCCGAACCGGAAGTTGAAGCTGTGGCGAGCCCGGCTCATCCGGTGGCCACCCCCACCTATGCGTCGGCTCAGCCTGAAGCGCAGCCGGCTGCACAGCGCCCGGGAACCCACCGCGCCATCCCGCCGCGGGTGGAAGAACCCCAGCGCTCCGATCTGGATATCCCCTCCTTCCTCTTCGAGGAAAACTAGGGGAAATCGCGGAAACTAGGGAAACTGCGGGAAACCCCGGAAAGCTCGAAAACTCAGGGAAACATAGGGCATAGGAAACTCAGGCATCAATGACTCGTAGCGCTCTGGTGGAGTGGGTGGCGGATATCTCCGTGCCCGGTGGCCGCATCCGGGCGGGATTCACATCCCGCGCCGGTGGGGTATCCCGCGCTCCTTTTGCGAGCCTCAATGTGGCCCACCACGTCGGGGATGACCCCGCCGCCGTGGAGCACAACCGAGCTATGCTCGCAGAGCAAATCGGGCAGCGCCCCGTCTATATGGACCAGGTGCACGGGGACCACCTTGAAGATGCCGGCGTTCTGACTTCCGCCGGCACCTTCGTGGCCCCCGGCACCGACGGCCTCCTCATTGACATCCCGCTTAGCTCGGGCGCCGCACCTGTACCGAGGGGCGCGGCCGCGGTGGTCATGGTGGCCGATTGCCTCCCGCTGCTCCTGGTGGCGCAGGATCGTCCCGCCGGGGCAGCCGTCCATGTGGGCCGGCGCGGTTTGGAGGCCGGTATCGGGCCGGCCGCGGCGCGCGCCCTCGGGCCGGAGCACCTCATCGCCTACCTTGGCCCGTCCATCTGCGGGCGCTGCTACGAAGTGCCCGAGGAACTCCGGGATAGCGTTTCCGCGCGCATCCCCGAGGCTGCCGGGCGCACCGCCTGGGGCACGCCCTCCCTCGATATCGCGGCCGGGCTCACCGCCCAGCTGCGCGCCGTCGGCGTGTCTGAGATCCACGTCAGTCCTCAGTGCACCCGCGAAGATCCAGATTTTTATTCTTACCGACGTGCATCGCGCACCGGCCGCTTCGCCGGCGTGCTCGCGGTGGACGTCACTCCGCGGCCTGCGGGCACGGCGCCGGTGGGCACTGAGCTTGTGGGAACGGCACTAACGGACACGGTGCCGGTGGGTACCGAAGCGCCGTGCATCGAAACTGCCGGCAACGCTCCCGCGGCGCGCCGTGCTGACAAGGCCGGGCGCGTCGCCTAACGTAAAACGAGAACAGCGAGAAGGGTTGGCTGCTATGGGAATGTTCCAGCGTTTTGTCTCCAAGGCAACGCTTAACGACGACGAGTACCTGGATTACCAGGACGACGCCGATTACTACGAAGATGATTACGAGGCCGAAGCGGAAAGCCCCGTCAGCGAAATTCACGCTGTGGAGCAGCCCGTGGATATCGCCCGTATCATCACCGCTAAGCCGCGTTCCTTCACCGAGGTGCGGGGCTTCGCCGAACAATTCCGCGACGGCCTGCCCGTCATTATCAACCTGGCGGAAGCTGACGACGTTGCGCGCAATCGCATTGTCGATTTCGCCACCGGGATCTGCTTCGGACTGCACGGGGATCTCAATAAGATTTCCGCGGATGTCCTGCTCATGACCCCGCGCACCGTCCGCATGGAAAACCAGCGCCCGGAGTCGCGTGATTCGTTCTAATGGCAGTACTTGGAATCATTCTTTCCACCCTCATCAGCATCTATCTTTTGGTGCTGCTCGCGCGGGTGATTATTGATCTGGTGACCATTGCGGCGCGTGATTGGCGCCCTAGTGGCGCCCTTCTCGTTATCGTTAATGTCGTCTACGCACTCACGGACCCGATTCTCAATCTGGTGCGCAAAATCATCCCGCCCCTGCGGTTGGGAGGCATCGCGATTGACATCGGTTTCATCGTTGTTTTTATCGTGCTTCAAATCCTCAATGGGATAATTTTACGTATCTTTGTCTCGTAGTTCGCCCAGATGAGGTAGGCTTTATCCGAGAGCCGTGTGCTCATAACACAGCCGCGTGCTCTTAACACAGTTTCGTTACACTACTTGAGGTGAGAAATGGCAATGCTCACGGCACAGGATGTCATGGATGTCCGCTTTAAGCGCCCGGAAACCGCGGAGACCGGTTACGACGAGGTACAGGTCGATGAATTCCTTGACGCGATCTACGAAACCATCGTCGATTTGTCGAAGCAGCTCCAGGAAGCGGAGAATCGCGCCACCGTCGCCGAAGCGCGCGTGACCGAACTCCAGAACGGTTCGGGTGAAGAACCCGCAGCGCCGGACCAGGCCACAACCACCGCGTCCTTCGCTCAGCCCACCGGCACCGTTGGGGAACAGGCCGCCGCCGTGCTTCAGATGGCGCAGCAGACCTACGAAGAACTCGTGGCCCGCGGTGAAACCGAGAAGGCCCAGAAGATCCAGGATGCGGAAACCCGCAGCGCCAAGATCATCGAGGATGCCGAAGCCCAGTCCAACCGCACCCTGGCTCAGCTGGAGCAGGAACGCGGCCTGGTGGAGCGCAAGATCTCCGAGCTGCGTGACTTCGAGCGTGACTACCGCACGCGCCTGCACAGCTACCTGGAGACGCTGCTCGCCAACGTCGATTCTGGCGCGCAGGAACCCGAAGCTCGTAACTAGTGCGTATGGTGAGGCGAAGCACCTCGTGGTTCCTCATCCTCGTGGGGGCGCTGGCCGTGGTGGCCATCGACCAACTCACGAAGCAGTGGGCCATCGCTAACCTCAGCCAAACGGAGCGCATCGCCATTGTCGGGGATGCCCTCGGGCTGCACCTGGTCTTCAACCCGGGTGCAGCATTCTCACTGGGGGCAAATTCCACCCGCGTCATTACCGCCATCGCGCTTGTCGTGGTGCTCGCGGTTTTCCCCGTCCTCGCGGCACGGGTACGGCACCGCTGGATCGGCGTGGGCCTGGCCCTCATGTGGGGTGGCGCGGCCGGCAATCTCATCGACCGGATCTTCTTCGAGCCAGGCGGTTTCGCCGGGCACGTGGTCGATTTCATCGCCTACTTCGACTGGTTCGTGGGAAACGTGGCCGATATTGCACTCGTGGCCGGGGCCGTGATCATGATCGCTGTCGCGTTCTTTATGAACGACGGCGCAGCTCGGGCCAGCGCGGACTCCGGCTCCGTATCCACATCAGGCTCCGTGCCCGCACCCGGAAAGCCGGAGCGAGGCGAGTAACATGTGGCGGACCTACCCGGTCACGGAAGAATTTAACGAGGCTCGTATCGACGCGGCCATCGCGCGTCTGACCGGCCTCTCCCGCGCGGAAGTACAACGCCTCATCGATGCCGGGGATGTCCTCCTGGACGGCAGCCCGGTAGCGAAATCCCTCCGGCTGCGCGCGCCGAGCATCCTGGAAATCAATATTCCTACCCCGCGCACCGTTGCCCCGCGCGGGGGAGATGTCACCATCCCCATCCTCTACGAAGATGCCGATCTGGTGGTGGTGGATAAACCGGCCGGCCTGGCGGCCCATCCCTCCCTCAATTTCACCGGCCCGGACGTGCTGGGCGCCCTCATGAACGCCGGGGTGCAGCTCTCCGCTTACGGACCGGCCGAACGCAAGGGCATTGTGCACCGCCTGGACGTGGGCACCTCCGGGTGCATGGTGGTGGCGAAATCAGAACGCGCTTACGTGCTACTCAAGGATGAGTTCCGCAACCGCGTTCCCGAAAAGATCTATCACGCCCTCGTGCAGGGGCATCCCGACCCGCTCTCCGGCACCGTGGACGCCCCCATCGGGCGCGATCCACGCCACCAGTGGAAAATGGGGGTGCGGGCGGACGGGCGCCATTCCATCACCCACTACGACACCCTCGAAGCCATGGCCGGCGGCAGCCTCCTTCAGGTCCACCTGGAAACCGGGCGCACCCACCAGATCCGGGTGCATATGTCCGCCCTCGGCCACCCCTGCGTGGGGGACGCTACCTACGGGGCCGACCCGGGCCTGAGCGAAACCCTGGGGCTCACCCGCCAGTGGTTGCACGCCACCCGCCTCGGCTTCGAACACCCGGACGGCAGCTGGCGCGAATTCGAGGCACCCTACCCGGAGGACCTCGCCACCGCTCTTGAGCGCATGCGTAAAGGAGTTTTTTCATGACGGCGGCGCACGACGGCGCACCGCTGCACGGCGCGCCGCGACCCACCACCCCGCCATACGGCGCACCGCTGCACGGTGCGCCGCAACCCGCCACCGCGCCGCCCGCCGCGCCAGATACCACCGTGCCGCAACGCGGCGCCACCCAGCTGCGCTGGCTCGAGGGAGACCTGGAGCGGGCCCGCGCCCTCCGTATCGAGGTTTTCTGCGGGGAACAGGGCGTGGAGCTTGAGGAAGAACTTGACGATATTGACGAACGCGCCCACCACGTCGTCGTCGAAAATAATGCTGGTGAAGCATTAGGTGCCGCGCGGGTCTACGCAACCACCGAAGGCGTCGTACACCTGGGGCGGGTGTGCGTGACCAGTGCCGCGCGCGGGCTAGGCGTAGGGCGCTTCCTGTGCGAGGCGGCCGCTCAGGTAGCGCTGCGCGAATTTGGACACGCCGGGCAGGTGCGGATCGTCCTCGACGCCCAGGAGGACAAAATCGGCTTCTACCGGGCCCTCGGCTACGAACTCACGGCCCGCGCACCCTTCTCGGACGCGCGCATCTGGCACCGGGAAATGGCGCGGGTAGTGAGCGCTGGATAGACTAGGCCCCATGGCCGCTCCCTCAGATTTCGTTCACCTCCACACCCATACCGAATACTCCCTGCTGGACGGGGCGGCGAAAATCAAGCCGCTGGTGGCGCAGGCCGTCGCCCAAAAGCAAAGCGCCCTGGCCATCACCGACCACGGCTACTGCTTCGGTGCTTACGAGTTTTACCGGGCCTGCAAGGATGCCGGCATCAAACCGATTATCGGGGTGGAAGCCTATATGACCCCGGGGACCTCGCGGTACTCGAGCAACCGGGTGCTGTGGGGAGATGAATCACAGCGCAGCGATGACGTCTCGGCGCGCGGGGCCTATACCCATATGACTTTGCTCGCCACCAATAACACCGGGATGCATAACCTCTTCCGGCTCGATTCGCGCGCCTCCCTGGAAGGCCAGATGGGCAAATGGCCCCGCATGGATATCGAGCTTCTTGAGGAGCTGCACGAAGGCCTTATCGGCACCGCCGGCTGCCCCTCCGGGGAGGTGCAAACCCGGTTGCGCCTGGGCCAGCACGCCGAAGCGCTCGAGGCCGCCGGGCGCATGCAGGAAATCTTCGGCAAAGAGAACTACTTCGTGGAAATCATGGACCACGATAATGAGATCGAGCGACGCACCCGCAATGACCTGCTTGACCTCGCCAAGAAAATCAATGCGCCGCTGCTGGCCACCAATGATTCGCATTACGTGCGCGCGGAGGACCATTCCGTCCAGGACGCCATGCTCTGCATTAACTCCGGCTCCACCCTCCAGGACCCCAACCGTTTCAAATTCGACGGGCATGGCTACCACCTGCGCTCCACCGAAGAAATGTACAAGCTCTTCGGGGACCTGCCCGGGGCCATGGAAAACACCCTGCTGGTGGCCGAACGCTGCAATATCTCCTTCACCACCGCCGCCGAAGGCGCCAATTACATGCCGGTCTTCCCGGTGCCCGATGGGGAGGACATCACCTCCTGGTTCATTAAGGAAGTGGAACGCGGCCTGCATTCGCGCTACGGGGAGCATATTCCCGATCACGTGCGCCAGCGCGCCAATTACGAGGTGGAAGTTATTGTCCAGATGGGCTTCCCCGGCTACTTCCTCGTGGTATCCGATTACATCCTGTGGGCCAAACGTAACGGTATCCGGGTCGGGCCGGGGCGTGGCTCCGGAGCCGGTTCCATGGTGGCCTACGCGCTGCATATCACCGAACTTGACCCTATCGAGCACGGCCTCCTCTTCGAACGTTTCCTTAACCCGGAACGCGTGTCCATGCCCGATATTGACGTGGACTTTGATGAACGCCGCCGCGGGGAAGTCATCGCCTACGTGGAAGATAAATACGGGCATGACAAAGTCTCCCAGGTGGTCACGTTCGGCACCATTAAGACGAAGCAGGCCCTCAAGGATGCTTCCCGGGTGCTCGGCTACCCCTTCGAAATGGGCGAACGCCTCACGAAGGCCCTCCCGCCCTCGGTCATGGGCAAAGACATCCCGCTTTCCGGCGTTTTCGATGAAAAGAATTCCCGCTATATGGAAGCCGGGGAATTCCGCGATATGGTTTCCACCGACGTGGATGCCAAACGCGTTTTCGACCTGGCCCAGGGTATTGAAGGCCTCACCCGCCAGTGGGGCGTGCACGCCTGCGCTATCCTCATGTCCTCCGTGCCCCTCACGGACGTGATCCCGGTGATGAAACGCCCGGCCGACGGCGCGGTTATCACCCAATTCGAATACCCCGAATGCGAGGACCTCGGCATCCTCAAAATGGACTTCCTGGGGCTCTCCAACCTCACCACCATTGAGGACGC
Source organism: Actinotignum vesiculae (assembly GCF_051267215.1). Classification (NCBI taxonomy): domain Bacteria; kingdom Bacillati; phylum Actinomycetota; class Actinomycetes; order Actinomycetales; family Actinomycetaceae; genus Actinotignum; species Actinotignum vesiculae. The sequence continues at coordinate 23,267 of NZ_JBOZGG010000003.1, read as the reverse complement.
CCTGGAAAATATCGTGGCGAATAATAAAGAGCCGCTCGATATTGATAATGTTCCCCTTGACGATGAGCGCACCTTCGAGTTGCTCCAGCACGCCGATACCCTCGGTATTTTCCAGCTGGATGGGTCGGGGATGCGTACCCTGCTCAAGCAGATGAAACCCACCAACTTCGAGGATATTTCCGCCGTTTCGGCGCTCTATCGCCCCGGCCCCATGGGGATGAATTCCCACACTAATTACGCGCTGCGTAAGAACGGGCTGCAGAAAATCGAGGCGATCCACCCTGAGCTGGAGGAGATCCTCGAGCCGATTCTGGCCCCCACCTACGGCCTGATCGTCTATCAGGAACAGATCATGCAGATCGCCCGCACGGTGGCCGGTTTCACGATGGGCCAGGCAGATTCGCTGCGTAAAGCCATGGGCAAGAAGAAAAAAGACGTCATGGACAAGATGTACGTCGATTTCGAAGCCGGGATGGTGGCCCAGGGCTTTAGCAAGGACGCGGTGAAAACCCTGTGGGGCACCATGGAGCCCTTCGCGTCCTACGCGTTCAATAAATCCCATTCGGCCTGCTACGGCGTGATTTCCTACTGGACGGCCTACCTGAAAGCCCACTACCCGGTGGAATACATGGCGGCCCTCCTCACCTCCCGCAAAGACAATAAAGACAAAATGGCGGTCTACCTCGGGGAAGCCCGCCGCATGGGCATCAAGGTTTTGGTGCCCGACGTCAACGAATCCCTGGCGAATTTCTCCGCCGTGGGGGAGGAGATCCGCTTCGGCCTCTCCGCGGTGCGTAACGTGGGCGCGAAAGTCGTGGACGGCATTATTAGCGCCCGCGAAGAGAAGGGCGCTTTCACCTCCTTCCAGGACTTCCTCGACAAGGTCCCCCTCGAGGTCCTCAATAAGCGCAGCGTGGAATGCCTCGTGCGTGCCGGGGCTTTCGACTCGATGGGCTATACCCGCCGCGCCTTGCTCTCCAAAGTCGCCGAGGCAGTAGATGCCGTCGTCGCCCTAAAGAAAAATGAAGCGGTGGGGCAATTCGATTTGTTCGGTGGTTCGGAAATCGCCGGCGGGGTGGAAGTCGATATCCCCGAGCTTCCCGAATGGGATAAACGCGAAAAGCTCAACCTCGAGCGCGATATGCTCGGCCTGTATGTGTCCGACCATCCGCTTTCGGGCATGGAGCATATTTTGGACCGTGCGGCAGATACCACGGTGGTACGTCTTTTGGACGACGACGCCGCAACGGACGGGCGGACTGTGACATTGGCCGGACTCGTCACAGCTGTCCAACCGCGCATCTCCAAGAAAAACGGGAAGATGTGGGCGACGATCGTCCTGGAAGATATGACGGGCAGTACCGAAATTAACTTCTTCCCGGCTACCTATCAGACCGTGGCCGGGCTGCTCGCCCCGGACCAGGTGGCGATTATTACCGCGCGCGTCTCGGATCGGGATGGCAATATTCAGCTCTCCGCCCAGGATATGAAAATCCCGAGCGGTGACCTGCTCCCGGATTCTCCCGTAGATGTGCAGCTGGCTGAACGTATCTGCACTCGCGATCTGCTCGGGCAGCTGAGCGATTTGCTGCGCACCTACCCGGGTAGCGCCCCGGTGCGTCTCCATATCCAGCGCCCCGGGCGCACCTCGGTGGTGCAGGTGGGCCAGGAGTTTTACGTCAAACCCGAAGCGCGTTTCTTCTCCGATCTCAAGGTGCTCCTCGGGCGCAACTGCGTGGTGTCGTAGCGGCGCGACGGCGTTGCGAGGCGGGGCGCAGCGACTACGCGCCACCGGCGCGGCCGGTAGGCACGGTAGCTATGGGGCGGCGACGGCGCGGCTACGCGCTACTGGCGCGGGCCGCCACGCCGCACGGTCGGGCGCGTTGGGTAGACTGGGCGGGTGAAGAAAACTTTGACTCGTATGGTGGCGCTGCTGAGCTGCACGGCGCTGCTAGGATCCACCGCCCTGCTGGCCGGGTGCCAGCCCTCCTCAACCTCACCCGCGGATAGTGCTTCAAGCTCCGCAGCCGCATCAAGCGCGGATGCCGCGCGCATTGGCGTGACGGCATCCTTCACCCCGATCCGGTGGCTTGCCGAACAGATCGGCGGGGACTACGTGACGGTCACCTCCGCCACCCCCACCAATGTGGAACCCCACGATTACGAGTTTTCCCCTAAGCAGGTCGCGGAGCTGGAAAGCACGGATGTTATCTTCTACGTCTCCGGATTCCAGCCCTCCCTCGACGCGGCTATTTCCACCATCGGGGCCGGTAACGCCGTGAACCTGGCCGATGCCGCGAAGCTGGTCCACCACCGCGGCCTGGCCGATAATCACGGGGATGAAGCCACCGAAGCCGGGCGCGTCCTCGACCCGCATTTCTGGCTCGACCCGGTGCGCATGCAGGATGTAGCCGAAGCGATCACGGCGTCGCTCTCCTCTATGGATCCGGAACACCGCGGTGATTTCGAGGCGAATTTCGCGCGCCTCAAGCAAGAGCTCACCGATCTGAATTCGCGCTACGCCACCGGCCTGGCCCAGTGCGCCACCACCACGGTGGTCTCCTCCCACGCGGCCTTCGGCTACCTGACCGACCGCTACAACCTCGTCCAGGTGGGGATCGCCGGCATTGACCCGGATCAAGATCCCTCCCCACTCGATATTTCCGAAGTAAAACGCATTATGGCGGAAACTGGGACCCGCACCATCTTCGCGGAAGCCAATAGCCCGACGAAAACCGCGGAGGCCATCGCCTCGGAAACCGGCGCGCAGCTCTCCTCGCTGAGCACCGCGGAAGCCGATCCGGAGGGCGCGGGCTACCTGGCCATTATGGACAGCAACCTCGCCCACCTGCGTGAGGGATTGCAGTGCCAGTAAGCCCGGCCCCGGCCCTCTTCGCCCGCGATCTGTGCATTACCCTGGGCGGGCGCGAAATCGTGCATTCGGCCCACCTGGAGATCGCAGCCGGGGAATCAGTGGGGATTTTCGGGCCCAATGGCTCGGGCAAATCCACCCTTGTCAAAGGGCTTCTCGGCGTCGTACCCCATACCGGGACCGCGCAGATATTCGGGGCGGATACGGCGCACCCCCGCCAGGTGCCCTGGCACCGGGTGGGCTACGTGCCCCAGTCGATGGTGCATGCCGGCAACCTGCCCGCCACCGCCCTGGAAGTGGTGCGCTCCGGATTACTTTCCGGGCGCCGCCTCTTCGCGGATAAAGGGAAAGCGGCCCGCGCCGCCGCCTACGAGGCCCTCGCGGCGGTGGGTTTGGAAAGCCGCGCCCAGGACCCGGTGCGGGTCTTTTCCGGCGGGCAGCAGCACCGTGTCATGATTGCCCGCGCGCTGGTGCGCCGCCCCGATCTGCTGGTGCTCGACGAACCGCTGGCCGGCATCGATGCCCGCGCCCGCACCGACCTCGCCGAGATCCTCACCCGCCTGCACGGCTCGGGCCTCACCCTCGTCATGGTGCTCCACGAACGCGGGGAACTCGCCCACCTGGTAGGCCGCGATATTCAGGTATCCGATGGCTACGTGCACGGGGGAGTGGCGCAATGATCGCAGATATTCTTTCCTCGCCCCTCATGATGCGCTCGCTGCTGGTGGCGGTGCTCGTGGGGCTGGCCGCACCAATCGTGGGCAGCTACCTCGTCCAGCGCGGCATGGCCCTCATGGGCGACGGCATCGGCCACGTGGCCCTCACCGGGGTGGCGCTCGGCTGGCTGACCGGCACCTGGTTGCACGGGCAACCCGAACGTTTCGCGGTACCCGGCGCCCTCATTATTGCGGTGCTCGGCGCGCTCATTATCGAATGGGTGCGCTCCTCGGGGATCACCTCGGGAGATACCGCGCTCGCGATTTTGTTTTACGGCGGTATTGCGTGCGGGGTACTGCTGATTTCCCTCGCGGGTGGTACGACGGCGAACCTCAACTACTACCTCTTTGGCTCGGTTACCACGGTCACGGGGCAGGACGTGTGGTACACCGTAGCCCTCACCGTGGTCATCCTCGCGGTGGGTATCGGGCTGCGCGGCCCACTCTTTTCCGTGACCAATGATGAAGACTTCGCGCGGGCCTCGGGCCTGCCGGTACGTGCTTTTAATATCCTCATCGCGGTCACGGCCGCCCTCACGGTGGCGGTTTCCATGCGGGTGGTGGGAATTCTGTTGGTCTCGGCCATGATGATCGTGCCGGTGGCCACCGCCCAGTTGGTGTGCTCCTCCCTGGCGCACACCCAGCGCCTGGCCATGGGGCTCGGATGCGGGGCCGCACTTGTCGGATTGGTCATTACCCGCTATGTTTCTGCCTCTCCCGGGGCTATGATCGCGGTGATTCTCATTGCCGGGTACGCAGTTGTGGCAATCATGTCCACACTGGTACGGCGCAACCACAGGAGGGTTCATGAACGCGTCTAAACCGCGGGTAACTGCCCAGCGGATCGCCATTTCGAAGATGGTGGAGACGATCCCGGAATTCGTTTCCGCCCAGGAGCTCCACGAAAAGCTTTCCCGGGAGGGCCAGCGCATCGGCCTGGCCACCGTGTACCGCACCTTGCAGGCGATGGCGGACGAAGGGATTCTTGACACCATGCAGGAGGGCACCGAGACCCTCTACCGCTATTGCGAAACCGAAGAACACCACCATCACCTCATGTGCCGGCGCTGCGGGAAAACCGTGGAAATCGCGCTTGAAGGGGCTGAAGATTGGGTGCGTTCCATCGCCACTGCCAACGGCTTCTCGGATGTGGACCACACCCTTGAACTCATCGGGGTCTGCGCCGATTGCGCCGGGCAGCAAACCAGCCGGAACCGGGAAGGAACGGGCCGCTAAGCATGGATTCCTTCTCTTTCCTGGCCGGGCGTTCCTTCGCCTTCGTCTATCTTTTCCTTTTCCTCGTGGTGTCCTTGCGTTCCAGCGCCACCTTTTGGCTGGGCCGCTACGCCGCCTACCTGGTAGCCCGGCAGCGCGAACCACGCAACCGCCTCGCCCACCGGGCCTGGGCCTGGGCGCATGACGAGCGCGTGATCGCGGCCTCGCAGCGAGTGGCGCGGCGCGGCTGGCCCCTCGTTACTCTCTGCTTCTTCACCATCGGGGTGCAAACCGTCATTCTTATCGGTGCCGGGCTCACCCGCATGAGCGGCTGGCGTTTCACCCTGGCCGCGCTGCCCGGCTGGCTGGGCTGGGCGGCGATCTACTCCACGGTGGGCATGCTCGCCCTGCGAGCGGTCTGGGCCGCTATTTTCGGCAACCCGTGGGGAATTGCCGCAGTGGTGGTACTGGGCGTCGTCGTCGCATATTTCCTTTTCGTTTTCCGCACCGGCCGGGACCGCGCGGAAACGGGCGCGGCGGTAGACTAGACGGGCCACGCATCATCCGGATGCGCGCAATAGAAAGGAACAACGTTGGCTAAGCCTGCTCCCTCCCGTCTCGATAACGTTATTTCTTTGGCCAAGCGCCGCGGTTTCGTCTTCCCCGCCGGGGAAATATACGGCGGTACCCGCTCGGCCTGGGATTACGGCCCGCTGGGAACCGAGCTGAAAGAAAATATTAAGCGCCAGTGGTGGCGCTACATGGTGCAAAGTCGCGATAACGTTGTGGGTATCGACTCCTCCATTATTTTGCCGCGGGAAGTGTGGGTTGCTTCCGGGCACGTCGGCGTGTTCAACGACCCGCTTATCGAATGCCTCAACTGCCACAAGCGCCTGCGCATGGACCAGCTCCAGGAAGCGCTGGCCGCCAAGAAGCATATTGACGACCCGGATTCCATCCCCACCGCGGAGCTGGGCTGCCCGCATTGCGGGGTGAAGGGCCAATGGACCGAGCCCCGCGATTTTAATATGATGCTGAAAACCACCCTCGGCCCGGTGGAAGACGAATCCGGCCTGCACTACCTGCGCCCGGAAACCGCCCAGGGTATTTTCGTGAATTTCGCGAATGTGCAAACCACCTCGCGTAAGAAGCCGCCTTTCGGCATTGGCCAGATCGGCAAGTCGTTCCGCAACGAAATCACTCCCGGAAACTTCATTTTCCGCACTCGCGAATTCGAGCAGATGGAACTGGAGTTCTTCGTCAAGCCGGGGGAGGACGAAGAATGGCACCAGTACTGGATTGATCAGCGCCTGGATTGGTACAAGGACCTGGGCATCAACCCGGAGCACCTGCGCCTGTACGAACACCCCAAGGAAAAGCTCTCCCACTACTCCAAGCGCACCGTGGATATCGAGTACAAATTCGGTTTCCAAGGTTCGGATTGGGGCGAACTGGAAGGCATCGCCAACCGTACCGATTTCGACCTCACCACCCATATCAAGCATTCCGGCAAGGACCTGTCCTACTTCGACCAGGCCAGCGGGGAACGCTACGTTCCCTACGTGATTGAGCCCTCGGCCGGGCTGACCCGCTCGCTCATGGCCTTCCTCGTGGATGCCTACGTGGAGGATGAAGCCCCCAATACCAAGGGCGGGGTGGATAAGCGCACCGTGCTGCGCCTGGATCCGCGCCTGGCGCCCGTCAAGGCCGCGGTGCTTCCGCTCTCGCGTAACGAGAAGCTCACGCCCCTGGCTGCGGATCTTGCCGCGCGCTTGCGGGCCTCGTGGAATGTTGATTTCGACGACGCAGGAGCGGTCGGGCGCCGCTACCGCCGCCAGGACGAAATCGGCACCCCGTACTGCGTGACCGTGGACTTCGACACCCTCGAAGATCAGGCGGTGACGGTCCGCGACCGCGACACCATGGAGCAGGTCCGGATCCCGCTCGAGAAGGTGGAGGGCTTCCTGGCCCAGAAACTGGTGGGCTGCTAGAGGCTAGCTACTAGAGGCTCGCTACCCGCACCCGCAAGGCACCGCGCGGCTGGGCGAGGGCAACCACATCGCCGTCGCTCAGCGCGCTGCCGCGCCGGGTTTCTACCTGGCCGTTTACGCTAATATCGCCCGCTTCAATAAGCTCGCGGACTTCGGCGCCCGAGGCGGCCAGCGATGCTAATTTCACGAACTGGCCGAGCTTAATCGGCAAACGAACCTCAATGCTGGGGATATCGGCTTCGGTCACGATGGTCCTTTCACGCGGGCGGAGTGCTGCCTTCTACTTTAGCGCGGCGCTGCTAGCATAATGACCATGCCCGCGGCCGGGCGCGGAGGGAGAACACGTATGGATGCACTGCCGGTGATCTTCGGTAATGAGGTGGAAGCCTATAGTTTCGCGCGGCTGTTCCACGAGACTTACGGGGTGAATTCGCTCGTCGTCGCCGAATACCCGCGGGGGCATATTAATAATTCCTCTATCCTCTCGGTGCGCTACTGCGAACGCCATATTATGGAGGACGAAGAAAAATTCGTGGCCCTGCTCAATTCCCTGGCCGCCGAGTTCGCGGATCGCCGCCTCATCTGCCTGGTCAATGTTGATGAGGGCGTGGATGTTATTGTGCGCAACCGGCACCGCCTCGCCTCCAATTGGTTCTTCCCCTTCGCCGCGCCGGACGTCGTGGACGTGGCGAATTCGAAAGAGGCGATGGCGCAGGTGTACGAAAAGGTGGGGGAGGCGGCCCCGCGGCGCGCCGTCGTACATCTCTCCCAACCCGATACCTGGGACGCGGCACTCGCCACGCTGCCTTTCCCCATCGTCGTCAAACCCGCGCGCGCGGATAACCCCACCTCGCTGTACGCCACGGGTCTGAAAAAGGTGGAGGTATTCGACGACGCCGCGCTGGCCCGCGCGAAATTTGCCACGCTTGCCGGCCGTCAGGTCGATATTGACCTTATCGCCCAGGAACTCATCCCGGGGGACGACACCACCCAGTGGGTTGTCAATGGGTATATCGATTCGCGCGGGCACCTGAGCGCGATTGGCTCGGGGAGGGTGCTCCTCGGGCTGCATGAGCCCTCGCTCATCGGCAACGCTGGGATTATCCTCACCGATCCGGAGGGGTTCCTCACCGACCGCGCCGAACGGATCGTGCGCGAGGTGGGCCTGCGCGGCTTCTTCTCCATGGACGTGAAAATTGATCCGCGTACCGGCCGGGCCTATTGGTTGGATCTCAACCCGCGCGCCGGGCGCGGGCACTACTACCTCAAGGTGGGCGGGGTGAATCTGGCGCGTGCCCTGGTGGCGGATATGGCCGGGGAAACCGCGCCGCTCCAGCGGGTCAATCGCGAGGGGATTTTCGCGATTATTCCCGACTGGCTGGCGGGGCGCCGCTACTTGCGCGATCCGCAGCTGGCCGAGCAGGTGCGGCGGGTGCGGCGGCGCGGCCCGGTGGTCAACCCGATCGCCTACAGCAAGGACCGCCACCCCAAGCGCACCATCTTCCGGATGCTTTCTGATATTCGCGCGGTACAGAAAATGCGGCGCTTCTACCCGCATCCCACCGAATCTGGATTCTAAGGCTAAGCTCGAAGCATGCGTTTCTTCCCCCCGCGCCGCCCTAGCGGACGGCATTTTGTGGCCGATGACCGCGCGGATGCCCGCCCGGATCTAGCGGAATCCGCGGCTGCCACTCACGAAACCTCGGCTGCCGGCCTCGAGTCCGCTACCTCCGGCGGCTCCGCGGGGCCCGCTACTTCCGCCACCTCGAGCGCGAATAACGCGAGCGAAAAAAGCGCGAGCGCCGCGCGGGCCTCCATCATTATGTTCTTCGGCACGCTCGTTTCGCGTATCCTCGGCCTGGTGCGCTCCCCGATCCTGCTCGGCGCGGTGGTGGGCCTGACCTCGCCGGCCGGCAACGCTTTCGGGATCGCCAATAAGCTCCCCAATCTTATTTACATGATTATTGTGGGGGGCCTGGTCAACGCGGTGCTGGTGCCGGCCATTGTGCGGGCCACCAAACGGGGGGAAAAAGAAGGCGCCGCCTTTATTAACAAGCTCCTCACCGTGGCGATTGTGGGCCTGGGCGCGGTGACCGTGCTCATCACCCTGGCCGCTCCCGCCGTGGTCAAAGTCATGGCCGCCACCATGTCCGAGGACTGGTATCGCCTCACGGTGGCCTGGGCCTACTGGTGCCTGCCCCAAATTTTCTTCTACGGCATGTACACCGTGATCGGGCAGATCCTCAACGCCCGCGAAAACTTCGGGCCCTATATGTGGGCGCCGGCTCTCAATAACGTGGTGGCGGTCCTCGGGATGCTCGCCATCCTCGCTCTGTTCGGTTCGGCCACCCCGGAAGACGCCCTGGAAGCGGGGCGCTGGACGGCCTCGCGGGTGGGCTGGCTCGGCGGTATTTCCACCCTGGGGATCGTCGCCCAAGCGCTTATTCTCATCTGGCCGCTGCGCCGCCTGGGCATCCATTTCCGTTTCGATTTCCGGTGGCGCAATTCCGGGCTGGGAGCGGCTGGCCGGGCTTCGTGGTGGATGCTCCTCATGATGGTCACCTCCATTATTCCGACGGCGCTCATCTCCAATGCCGCCGCCGGGGCCTCTGACCGGGCCATTCGCATGGGGATGAACTCCGAGTACGTGGCGGGCAATTTCGCCTACGACACTGCCTACACGATCTACTCCCTGCCCACCTCGCTCTTCGTGGTTTCTATCGCCACCGCGGTCTTCACCCGCATCTCGCGCGCCGCGGCGGACGGCGACCGGGATCGGATGCGCCGCGACGTTTCCCGCACCCTGCGCATCGTCTCCACCATCATGTTCCTGGCCGCCATCGGCCTCATGGTTTTCGCGGTTCCCGTCTCCCGCCTCTTCGCCATTACTTCGAGCGCGGAGCAGGCCGTCACCCTCGGGAAAGTGGTGGCCTCCATGGCCCTCGGGCTTTTCGGCATCGGCGCGGTGAGCGTACTCGACCGCGTCTACTACGCCTTCGAGGACACCCGCGGCGCTTTCCTCATCAGCTTGCCGTTCCAGGGTGCTTCCTGCGTGCTCACGGTTTTTTGCGCGCTACTCCCGCCCCAGCACGTGGTGTGGGCGGTGGGTATCGTGGGCTCGCTCGCCAATATTTTTGCGGTCATCGTGATGCTGTGGCACCTCTCACCGCGGATGGGTGGGGTCGACGGCGCAGTTCTGGCTTCCTTCCATCTCAAACTCTTGGGGATTTCCGGGCTGGCAGCCGCTGCCGGCTACGGGGCGGCCCGCCTGGTGGGCCCCGTCTTCAGCCCCATGAGCCCCGTCCAGGCGCTCCTGGCCCTCATCGTGGGAGGAAGCGTCATGGTGCTCGTGTACGTGGGTGGCATGAAGCTGGCAAAAATGGAAGAAATCGATGTGCTCTTCCGCCCCGTGGGTAGGATCCTGGCCCGCCTACGCCGCCGCTAATCGGCTTGGTGGCAGCTAGCCGGGCTGCGCCGGCGGCGCAGCCCCGTCGTCGTACCCGGTGCGGCGGGGTGGCGTGCCAGAACCGCTAGAATAACGCTCCTGTGAGCTTGGCTTCCGGGCGCAGCGCCAGCGCGAAGGTGCCGATGAATTCCTCCACGTTCCCGTTGAGCTTGCGCTTGTACTCGAGCACCGGGTAATCGGGGCCGGTGGCGTCGAAAATACCGGAAATCCCGAGGGTGTTGTAGGTGGAAATATCGTGGGCGGCCGCCCAGCGCAGCAGGGTCGATTCCACCGGGTAATCACGGTTATAGGTGGTGAAATCCTTATTGAAACCGCGGAGCAACTGCACCAGCTCATCACCCCAGCGGAAAGCCAGAACCCCGGCAAAAGGCACATTATTGCCGTAACGCTGCGCTAAATCGCGGGCCTCGGTTTCCTGCTTGAGGAGGGAAGCGCGCTGGCTGCCGAGCTCCTTGAGGGCGCCCTCCTTTTTGCGGGTGCGCGGCTCGGTGGAATTCTGCGCGATCTGCTCATCGAGGCGAGCGATATTCGCGGTGATTTCCTCCAGGTAGGTGGCCGGATGCGCGTAGGCAATCGCGAGGAAAGCCCGCTCAGGGCCCAGCTTCTCCATCATTCCGGTATACAGCTGCGCGGAATAATCCGAGATCTCAGCCATCTCGGTGCGCTCGCGCGAGGATTCATAAAGCTGGTGGAAGGTACCCCACAGTTCGACCCCGCCGGTATGCACCTCCACGCCGTAGCGCCCTACGTGTTTGACCTGGCGGCGCATCGTTTTCGTGAGGGAATCAGCGATCTCCTGAGTCGTGCAACTTTAGTGACCCAGACTGTCTAGGATTTCTTGGGCTTGGGGCGGGATGGGATCACTGGAACGGATTTCATGGCCCTGATAAAGGATGGTTTGTTCCTGGATCGGGCGTAGCAAGCGTACGAGCTTTTTAGTCGTGACCCCGGTTTCCTGGTAGAGATAACGGGAGATAGCCAAAGCCGCCATCACCACGGTCAGGTGCGCTTCGATTGCCTCACGTTTCCGGTGGAATATCGGCCTGGCCCGTAAATCCGATTTAGACATACGGAAAGACTGCTCCACGTGCCACAATTCGTGGTAGGAATCAACGATTTGCGTTGCCGGAGCCACCGCGATCGGGATATTAGTGACATAGCCTTTCAATCCTTCTAGCCTCCGGGCACGTTCAAAGGCCACCTCATCGAAACTACAACCGTTACGAGTGGTTTTCACGAACCTGGGTTTACGCGCGGGCTTGAAGCCTTCTATCGCCTCCATAGCACGCCGGCGTTGGGCTTCCAGGGTGAGTCCATCCCTGCGGGCTCGCCTTGCGGAGTACTGCCAGATAGCCCGCCAGGACTTGACCATAGTCTCATCCCACACAGGCTCGTCTTCCTTCAACTTGTCATTGACTTTCGTGTTGGCATGCCGGGGCGTGACCGTGTCGATAATCTGCCCGTCAGTAAAAGACGCGCCATGCCAGTGGAAATGGGATTCCAGGTCGTAGGGTGCTTTGGTTTGCCTGGCCCCGACTATGAACCTGAACCCGGCTGCGTCTAATTCCTTGAGGTTGTTGGCGCTGAGCATTCCTGCGTCTGCTACCACCACGAAACTATCTAACCCGTGACGGGCTTGAAAGCCTTTCACGACTGGGAGAATGGTTTTAGTTTCGGCTTTGTTACCCTCAAAACAACCGATCTCCAAAGGAAACCCGCCACGGTCTACCAGCAAACCCACCACGATTTGAGGGTCAACACGTCTTTCTTTCGAGTACCCGACTTTACGTAATCCCTCATTCGCGTCCCCGTCCTCGTCCTCGCGTTCAGCCTCGAAATACAAGGTAGTCACGTCATACAACACCAGTGATAAATCCCCGGATTTTGTGGCGTGGCCGAAACACGCCCGGGCGAGTTGGGATCGGTAGTCTTTATCCGCGCAGCGACGCAGGGTAGTGAATATGGTACGCAAACTCGCGTGCTCAACACCGAGCTCGTCGAGGATACGGATCGTGTCGGCTTTCGAGGCCGGTTCAACAATTCTGGCTAAAACCAACTGCTCAAATACGTTGTCTCTAATGGCCTGGTCGAAGCCCACTACCCGGTAGGCGTCCTGGAGGACTTGCCACAGTAGTGTTGAGCGTTTAGCCAGGGTAGAAGCACGCGGGCTACCAGGGCTACCACTATCGAATAAATCGAGTTTTAACTGGCCCGGGGAGAGTTCTTGGCGGCCTTTCTCGAGTAATGCCGCCAGTGTGGCCTCGTCGTGTGCCGAGCCGAGGTGTTTGATAACCCGGTTTACCCGGCCTTGTTTTTCCACGATCTGCACGGCCGTGGCACCCGAGGCGGTTCTCACTTTACGTAGGAAAGGTGCCATGATCCCAGTCTAGCTAAAACACCACCACCCTTTTAGTGACCCAAAACCACCAACCACAACCCTCTGACCAGGCCAAACACTCGAGAAAATCTTAAAACTCAAAAAGTTGCACGACTCAGGCCAGAACCCCGGCAAAAGGCACATTATTGCCGTAACGCTGCGCTAAATCGCGGGCCTCGGTTTCCTGCTTGAGGAGGGAAGCGCGCTGGCTGCCGAGCTCCTTGAGGGCGCCCTCCTTTTTGCGGGTGCGCGGCTCGGTGGAATTCTGCGCGATCTGCTCATCGAGGCGAGCGATATTCGCGGTGATTTCCTCCAGGTAGGTGGCCGGATGCGCGTAGGCAATCGCGAGGAAAGCCCGCTCAGGGCCCAGCTTCTCCATCATTCCGGTATACAGCTGCGCGGAATAATCCGAGATCTCAGCCATCTCGGTGCGCTCGCGCGAGGATTCATAAAGCTGGTGGAAGGTACCCCACAGTTCGACCCCGCCGGTATGCACCTCCACGCCGTAGCGCCCTACGTGTTTGACCTGGCGGCGCATCGTTTTCGTGAGGGAATCAGCGATCTCCTCGAAATTCTTCCCGGCAATATCTTTCGTATAAATAAAATGAATATCGGCCGGGTCATTGGGATCGACGGGAATATGCTGGAACCTGGCTGCGCGCAGCTGCTCGGTCACCCGCGCCCCCAGGGGTGAATCCGCAATTTTCGTGGTGTCCTCATAGAAAGCGGCGGGCACATTAGGGGTGATGCGCAGCGCAATCACCCGTTTCTTGGTGGCAAGATACGCGGCGAGCTGCGTGAAAAAGAACTCCACCAGCTCGCCGTCCTCCCAATCCAGGGTGGGGCCATTGGTAATAATGGCGCGGGTAAAAAGCTTTTTCCACGGCTGGTAGGTAATAAGGGCGACGCCGCGCAGCTGTGCGCCATCACGCACCCCCACATAATCAACGGCGTCACCCTGCTCGGTGCGCCACTGGCCGTATTCGGGAAGCTGGGCGAGGAAAAGACGCGGGCTGTGGCGGGTTGCGGAAGCGTATTCCTCGGCGGTCAAGGTGGTGAAATGCATGTATACAGTCTAGCGAGTGAGTATCGCGGCGGCGGGAGGAAACACCTCCCACGCGGTGCCGCGGGAGGAAACACCTGTTCCCACGCGCGGCGGCGGGCCGGTAGCCTGAAGGCGTGCATCATCATTCAGATATTGAGGTCCCGGCGCGGGTGCGCCGCAAGGTCGGGCGCCTGCTTGCCGCTATTGTTGTTCCCCTAGCGCTGCTTACCGCGATTGCGCTGGCGGTGCTGTGGCCGCGCGGGGAGTCCCCGGTGGGCTCCATTCCGCTGAATTCCCCGGGCGTGCAGATGGTGAGCGGGCCGATTACCTCGGTGGGGCAGACGGATCCCCAGGGCCAGACCCCGGTGGAGATGGAGGTCGAGGGCGTGCCGGTTCCCGTGCACGTCCCCGCGGAGGTGGTGGCCTCCGGGTTGGAAGTGGGCGACGTGATCGAAGCCCGTTTCAACCCGGCCATGGCCACCTCGGGCACTGCCCATATTTTCGTTGATTTTGAGCGTGGGATGCCCCTGGCGCTGCTCGCCGGACTGTACGTGCTGGTCATTGTGGCGGTGGCACGCTGGAAAGGGCTGGCGGCGCTCGCGGGCCTGGGGGTGTCCTTCCTGGTGGTCGGATTCTTTATTATCCCGGCGTTGGCCGGCGGCGGAAATGCTTTCGCGGTGGTGCTCACCGGGGCCTCGGCGATGATGTTCGCCTCGATTTATTTGGCCCACGGTATTTCTATCCGCACCACCACCGCGATTATCGGCACTTTCCTCGGGCTTCTTATCACCACGGCGGTGGCGGTGTGGGCGGTGGGCGCCCAAAATCTTAGCGGTACGGGCGGGGAACAAACCGCGATGCTGTCCTGGAGCCTGGGCGGTATCAATATGCGCACGCTGCTGCTGGCGGGGATTATTCTGGCCGGGCTCGGGGCCCTCAATGACGTCACTATTACTCAGGTTTCCACCATTTGGGAGCTGCATGCCGAATCGCCGAGCACGCCGCGCCGCCGCCTCATCAGCCGCGGGATGGCCATCGGGCGCGACCACATTGCCTCAACCGTTTACACGCTGGCTTTTGCCTACGTGGGGGCCTCGTTGCCCCTTCTCATTCTTGCCTCGATGTACCAGCGGTCGTTCCTTGACCTCATGCAGGTGGAGCAGATCGCGGAGGAGATCACCCGCACCCTGGCTGCTTCCGTTGGTTTGGTATTAGCAATTCCTTTGACGACGGCGGTAGCCGCGCTCCTCGCCCCTGTGGCACCGGGGCGGGATCGGGTGAGCGCCTAGCTTGTGGCTCCCCGGGGCGGCTAAACAACAGGCGATACCTTGGTGACCGGGTTCCCGTGGAGATCGGGTTCGCCGTGGAGAGCAGCTTCCCCTCGGAGGTCAGGTTCCCCGTGGAGATCCGGTGCCTAAGCGTTAGTGGCGTGCTCTTTGCCGTCGGCGATATCGGTGAGGGCGAAATGTTCGTAAATACGCTGCTGTTGGTCCTCGGTCAGGCCGTCCTCCACCGACCAGGCCGGAGCACTGGCCACCGCTTCTGCGGAAACCGAGAGGATGAGCCTGCCCTCCACCAGGCGCGAACCGCGCAGCGGAACCAGGGCGGAGCGAAGATTGAATAATCCCCGCCCGATGAGAGCGAAGGTGGGTTGCCCGCTGGCATCATCGAGGAATACCTCGCGCACCGGCCCAATCTCCGCCTCGGAGCGGTCATAAGCGGTGGCATCCATAATGTCGCGGACGGTTACCTCAGCCATTCTTCCTCTTTCCCTAGCTTCGCTGCGCGGCTGACGTGCCCGCGCGGCTCACGTTCCTGTGCGGCTCACGTTCCTGCCTGGCTCTGCCTAGCAGGTCAGGTTTCTCACGAGCCTACTACTTGGTAGAGCGGCCCGTTTCGTCTTCGATTTCGATCTGTTCCTTGGCTACATCTTCGGAGACCGTTTCGGTATCCTGCACGACATCCTTATGGAGAGATACCCGCTCAACGGGTACGGTTTCCTTCTCTACATTGACGCGTTCTTCATGAAGGGTGACAGCGGCGCCCCCTTCAGAAATTTCACCAACGTACTCTTCACCTTCCTTGATAGGGGTGCGTTCCACCCGTACTTCTTCGCGGGTCACGGGTACCTCCACCGTTTCGGTGTCATGCACAACGTACTTGTGCAGCCGCACGGTACCGGTCGCCACATTGTCCTTAGAAACATTGAGGCGCTCTTCAGAACGAACCACGGAATTATCATCCGCGTCAGTTACCGGGGCGGGATGCTCGGCCGCAGTGCGAGGCTCACCGGTACCTACCGGCGGAACCTCGGTGGCGTAGCGGTCGCCTTCGTGAGCATCCGTGAGATGGTAGTGGGCGAGCAGGCGGTCCTGCTCTTCGGGGGTGATGCCCTGTTCCACATCGAAATCAGGGGCATCCTTGATCGCATCCTTGACGAAAGCCAGGTGGAGTTCTTCACCCTCAAGGTGCGAACCGCGCAGCGGAACGAGGCTGGAGGACATACCGAAGAGTCCGTGGCCCACTTCCACGAAGAAGGGTTGGCCCGTTTCGGCGTCAAGGAATACCTCCTTAACTCCGCCGAGCTTATCGTTATGGGAATCAAATGCGGTGGCGTTCAGGAGATCCTGAACATTCTTGTTCTCGGCCATATGTGGTGTGCCTTCCTGATAGAAAATGTAGAACCGAGGCCAGGTAGCCGAAGCTAACTGCTCACGTGTGGTGGTGACACCTCTTCCCAGCCACGGCGGAAGAGCCTAGGCCCCACGCGGCGTGGGCGGTGCGGGAAGAACGCAATCTGCCTGGGAACTCTGGCGAGTTCACTTGTAGCCTACCGTGATGCAGGTCATATAGCTGGGTGTTTAGCTCACGGAATAACTCTCGCTCCTGGCTGTGCGGTACCCTCATCCATGACGCAGGACGGGAAGAAGGGAAGCGTATGGCGGAGAATGCCGCATGGCCGGCGATTCAGCTAGGCGATCTGACTCTGGCCACGCCGGTCATGCTCGCGCCGATGGCCGGGGTGACCAACCCGCCTTTCCGCCAACTCTGCCGTGAAGAAGCCGAAGCGGGAATTCGGCGCGCGATGGGCGCGAAAGACGCGACGGGCACAAAAAACGCGACGGCCGCGAAAGATGCTCCGGGTGCGACCGCCAGCAATGCACCGGATACGCCCTCCCCGCAACCCCACGCGCCCGGATCTTACGCCCCGGCCGGGCTGTGGGTCTGCGAAATGATTACCTCCCGGGCGCTGCTGGAACGCACCCCGGAAACCATGACCATGATCCAGCCCGATCCGAGCGATCCGGTGCGATCCATCCAGCTCTACGGGGTAGAACCCAAGGTGGTGGCCGCGGCGGTGCGGCTCCTCATCGATGAAAACCGCGCGGACCATATCGATATCAACTTCGGCTGCCCGGCCCCCAAAGTTACCCGCAAAGGCGGCGGTTCGGCCCTGCCGTGGAAACTGGATTTGTACGAGGACCTGGTGCGCCAGGCCACCGCAGCAGCGGGTGCCGCGAACCGCGGGCGCGATCACGCCGTACCCATCACCGTGAAATTCCGCATCGGCATCGACGCCGCCCACGAAACTTTCCGGGACGTCGCCCGCATCTCCGAAGATTACGGGGTTGCCGGGCTCACCTTGCACGCGCGCACCACCGCGCAGCATTACGCCGGCCACGCGAACTGGGATTTTATTGCGGAGCTCGTAGACTCCACGGACCTGCCCGTCTTTGGTAACGGTGATGTTTTCGACGCCGCAGATGCCGCCGCGCTGCGCGCCCATACCGGCTGCGCCGGGGTAGCTGTCGGGCGCGGCTGCCAGGGCCGGCCCTGGATTTTCTATGATCTGGCTGCCCTCATGCACGGGGCCAGCGCCCAGCGCCGCCCCACGCTGCGCGAAGTCGCCGCGATGATCGAGCGCCACGCCCGCCTCTCGGTGGAGCATTTCGGAAGCGAAAATAAGGCCATGCGCGAGCTGCGCAAGCACATCACCTGGTATCTCAAGGGCTTCGCGGTGGGCGGGGAAACCCGCCACTCCTTAGGGCTGGTCTCCACCCTGGAGGAACTCCACGAACGCCTCCAGGCCCTGGACTTGGATCAGCCCTATCCGGCGGCCGCGGAAGGTAAACGCGGGCGCGCCGGCGGGGAAAAGCGCCCGCATCTCCCCGAGGGCTGGCTCGATTCGCGCGAGCTTACCCCGGAGCAGGCCGCCCGGATCCACGAAGCCGAACTCGATATTTCCGGCGGCTAAACGGGCAACGGCGCGGAGACCGCGCCGGCCACGGTGTGCTGGCTGCCCCAGCCCCGACGCGGCGCTTGCCTCAGGCCCGGTGCCCTGCCCGTCACGACCGCTCCGCTCGCCGCCACCGCACCGCCCGCGGGCTTGGTACCCTCTAGCTGTGACGGATTTATTTGGGGCGGCCGAAGTTTACGGGCCGGATGACCGCGAGCGCTGGGTGCATGAACCACCCAAATCTCGTTCGCGTACCGATTTTGAACGCGACCGCGCGCGGGTGCTGCATTCTTCGGCGCTGCGCCGCCTGGGCGCGAAAACCCAGGTGCTCGGGCCCGAATCGGATGATTTTGTGCGCACCCGCCTCACCCACTCGCTCGAAGTGGCCCAAATCGGGCGCTCGCTGGCAAAAAACTTCGGTTGCGACCCGGATATCGTAGAAACCGCGTGCTTGTGTCATGACCTCGGGCACCCGCCCTTCGGGCACAACGGGGAGCGGGCCCTCGCGGAAGTGGGGGAGGAGATCGGTGGCTTCGAAGGCAATGCCCAGACCTTGCGGATCCTCACCCGCCTGGAACCGAAACGCACCACCCACACCGGGCGTCCGGCCGGCCTCAACCTCACCCGCGCCACCCTGGATGCCGTCATCAAATACCCGTGGGGCAATAACGAAGGCCCGGGCGGCACCCCGAAATTCAATTACTATCGCGATGATGCCGATGTTTTCGAGTGGATTCACGGCGAGCACGGGCACGACCGCTGTGTTGAAGCCCAAATCATGGATTTGGCCGATGATATTGCCTATAGCGTCCACGATGTTGAGGATGCGATCGCCCGCGGTTTCTTCGACCCGTCCTGCCTGACCGACCCGGGGGAGCGCCAGAAAGTCGTGGAGGATACCCTGGCCTGGTATGGCGAACCGAGCGCGGGGGAGCTTTCCGATGCCCTCGACCGCCTGCTGCGCGAAGAAGCCTGGCCGGTGCACTTCGGTGGCAATTACCGTGATTTTGCCCGCATGAAGGACCTCACTTCCGACCTCATCGGCCGTTTTGTTTCCGCCGTATGCCAGGCAACCTGGGCGCAGTCCGGGCATGGCAAATTGGTGCGCTACAACGGTAACGTCGTCGTACCACCAGAAACTTTTGCCGAAATTACGGTTCTCAAAGGGATCGCGGTGGCCTATGTTATGGCTCCGCGCGAACACGAACCGCATTACGTGGAGCAGCGGGCCATTATTTTCGACCTCGTCGAGGCGCTCTTGGAGAATCCGGATGAATTGGAGCCGCACCTGGCGGAATTGTGGGCGAGCAGCGATAAGGACGCGCGGCTGCGTTTGGTGATTGACCAGGTCGCTTCGCTCACCGATCTCTCGGCGCGGCAGTGGCACGCGCACCTGTGCGGGATGCTGCGGCACTGATGTTCCGGCACTGATGTTCCGGCGCCCGCGGCCCCGGCGTGCGCCGCGGTTCGCGCGTGCGGAACGCGGTGAGCGCGTGAAACGGTTCGAGCGTGCGCTGCGCGGCGGGCTCGCTTAGACTAGGCGGCATGGCCGGGCTCATCAAAAGGGAAGACATCGATCGGGTGCGCGCCGCGGTGCGGATCGACGACGTCGCCTCCCAGTACGTGGCCCTGCGCCCCGGTGGGGTGGACTCCCTCAAAGGCCTGTGCCCCTTCCATGACGAGAAAACTCCGTCCTTCCACGTGCGCCCGAACCTGGGGCGCTGGCATTGCTTTGGCTGCGGGGAAGGCGGCGACGTTTTCGCTTTCGTGCAGCGGGCCGAAAGTATTGATTTTGTGGAGGCGGTTGAGCTGCTGGCGCGGCGCGCCGGAATCGAGCTGCATTACGAGGGCGCGCGTGAACGGCGGCCGGGGGAGCCGTCCAAGCGGCGGCTCATCGATGCGCACCGGGTTGCCGTGCAGTTCTATCGCGCCCAATTCGATACCCCGGCGGCGGCCCCGGCCCGCACGCTCCTGGCCGAACGTGGTTTTGAGCGGGCGGCCGTTGACCATTTTGAATGCGGCTACGCCCCGGACTCCTGGGACGCGCTCTACACGCACCTGCGCAGCCACGGCTTTTCCGACCGGGAAATCGAAACGGCGGGCCTGGCCACCCGGGGCAACCGCGGGCTCTACGACCGTTTCCGCGGGCGGCTCATGTGGCCGATTTTCTCCATCACCGGCGAACCTATCGGCTTCGGGGCGCGCCGCCTCGGGGAGGATGACCGCGGCCCGAAATACCTCAATACCCCCGAAACACCGATCTACAAAAAATCGCAGGTGCTGTACGGCCTCAACCTCGCGAAAAAGGAGATCGCGACCTCGCGTTCCGTGGTCATCGTGGAGGGCTATACGGACGTCATGGCCGCGCACCTGGCCGGAATCACCACGGCGGTAGCAACGTGTGGTACAGCTTTCGGGGCGGAGCACGTCAAAATTGTGCGGCGGCTTTTGGGCGACGGCGCCAATCCGGCCGCCGGGGTGGTGCTCTCCTCCGGGAAGGCTTACGGCGGCGAGGTTATTTTTACGTTCGACGGCGATAGTGCCGGCCAGAAGGCAGCTTTGCGTGCTTTCGGGGAAGATCAGGCTTTCGCCACCCAAACCTACGTGGCGATTGCGCCGGATAATCTGGATCCCTGCGATGTGCGGCTCCAGCGCGGGGATGAGGCGCTGCGCGAGGTAATCGCCGGGCGGCGCCCCCTTTTCGAATTCGCGATTCGCTCCCTGATTGAGGACCTTCCGCTCACCACCGCGGAGGGCCGCAGCGCCGGGCTACGGGTGAGCGCGCCGATTGTGGCGGGGATTAGAGATCGGGTACTGCGCGGGGAATACACCCGGAATCTGGCCGGCTGGCTCGGCATGGATGAGCACGTGGTGCGCCAGGCGGTGGCGGAAGCCGGGCGCCAGGGGCGAGCCCAGGCGCGCGCGGTGCTGGAGGCAGCCAGCGAGCACACCCCGAGGGCGCTAGCGGCCGGCGGTGCGCAGCAGGCGGGAGTCGCGGTGCAGCCGGGGAATGCGCCGTCGTACCAGGCGGCAGCGCAAAGGACGGGTACAGTGCAGGGGAGTGCGGCCGATGCCGGTACCCACCGGGCGGCGACCTTGCCGCCGGTGTCGCAGCTGCGTGACCCTACCGAAAAAGTCGAGCGGGCTGCGCTGGAGATTTATCTTCAGCTTCCGGCTTTTGCGGCACGGGCGGAGATGGATAATCTGCCTCCGCATACGTTCACCCATCCGGTGCACCACGCCATTCATACGGCGATTCGGGCGGCGGGCGGAACCCGAGTATTTGCCGAGCGCTTCGCGCAGCTGACCGGCGCGGGTATGGACGTAGAACACGCCGAGCCCCAGGCGAGTGCCGCTTACGTGGAGGCGGTGATTGCGGCCGGTGGCCCGGAGCTAGCCGGAGTGATTTCCCAGCTCGCCGCCGAGCCGCTCCCGGAGACCGATGTGCAGCGCCTCCCGCACTATGTGTGGGGGATTGCCCTCGCGCTCATTCGGCTAGGTGTGCTACGCCAAATCGAGGACGTGCGTTCCGCGCTCCAGCGCACCAATCCGGAAGATGCCGCCTACCAGCAGCACTTCGCCCGCCTCATGGAACTCGAGGCGCAGCGCCGCACATGTGAGGAGCGCATGGAGCTGGGGTAGTTCACTCCAAATACTCGGTTGATTATTCTCAGGATTCTTTAGCACCAAGAGAACGCGAGATCTTTGCTGCGGTTTGTTTAACTTGAGGAACCAAGGCAATGACTTCGTCCATGCTTTTCTCCAATGTTAAAGTCGTGATTGATAATGCATGGTTCACCCGTCCAAGATGGTTGCGAATAGGGACGGCAACACATCGAATTCCGGGAACATTCTCTTCGTCGTCAATAGCGAACCCGCGGTCACGAACTGTGTCGATTTCTTTTATCAGTTCAGCGGTTGTCGAAATAGTTCGGGGTGTATGTTTAGGGAGTTGCATCTCTGCCACGTAACGAATGATCGCCTCATCCTCTTCCTCGGCGAGGAAACACTTACCAATTGAAGTTGAATGGAGAGGAAGCCGATCCCCAATTCGTGATGGTATGCGGTACGGGGTATCAGTTTCTTGTATGGCAACATAAACGGCATCTTTACCGTTCCTCGCCCCAATGTGCACTTGGCACCCAACTTCGCGGGCAAGTTGTCGGATGTAGGGTTTCGTTTGTTGAGAGATGTCGATTCTTTCGAATGCTGTTGCGGCGAGTGACAAAGCAGCCGGTCCGGCGTAATAGTTTCCGTCAGGGCTTACCGCAATGAACTCGTACTTCACCAAAGTTTGGAGAAGGCGATGCACACTAGATTTTGCCAGGCCGGTCGCGTTAACGATGTCGGTAAAACGGGGGTGTTGCAGTGCTGCCTGAAGAACAATGAGAGTTTTATCGGCTGCGCTCGGGCTCTGTTTGGTACTCAAGAGAAGAACCTTCTTCTAGATCGATACGGACCACCAGTTCCATTTTATGGAACTCAATTGTAGATGGTTGACTGTTGCTTGTGCGCCTCCTCTCGTAAGGAGCCTTGAGGAACCGGAAACGATTCAAAGTCATGCGGGAAGAGTCGCCCCGCATTTGTTTTGAACCTGAAATTATTATTTCCTGTAGCTTTGGCGAGATTATGAGAATGTGTGAAGTGTGTCATACCTAAATACTAAACCCGCGTATTTGTGCAGTTTTACGCACTGGGTGCAAATCTTGGTCGCAAAAGGTCCTAGGATAGTTCCCCAAATGGGACTAGGGTTCATGACGTGGAACTTCCACGGTGGGTAACTAAAACAAAGGAGTTTACTCGTGAGTAAGATTACCGGCGTAAAAACGTACGATTTTCGATTCCCCACATCTAACACGCTCTCTGGCTCGGATGCGATGAATCCCGACCCTGACTACTCGTCGGCTTATGTGGAGATTTCTACTGATGCTGATGATGGAATTATCGGTGTTGGGTTTGTGTTCACCATTGGTCGTGGAAATGATGTTGTTTGCGCGGCAATGAACTCTATGGCTCACACGCTCGTCGGGCGTAATGTTGAAGAGCTGCTCGACAATATGCGACTCGCGTGGGATCTGCTCGTAGGGGATTCCCAACTGCGGTGGCTTGGTCCCGAGAAGGGCGTGGAGCATATGGCTATCGGTGCATTGCTCTCAGCGCTTTGGGATATTAAAGCCAAGCGTGCTGGAAAGCCTCTGTGGCGCCTGCTGGGTGAAATGGAACCGGAAGAGTTGGTCGCAACTCTTGATTTCCGTTATCTTTCTGATGCGCTGAGTGTGTCAAGTTGTTTGTGTGTGAGCATTGTTTATAAATACTTATTAAACCGGTCAGGGTAGGCCACGGACATC
>NZ_JBOZGG010000002.1:0-246056 GCF_051267215.1 Actinotignum vesiculae | reverse complement strand
ACCTCAATAAGGCCGACTTTTCGTTGCTATGGCGGGGCAAACCCCGGATATAAGACCCACCATTTGTCTATTAACCCCTGCATGCCCGGGTGCATGCGCGGGTGCATGCGCGGCCGGCATCCAGCCCGATCGCGGGAATACCAGCGCCGCTAAGGTTAGCGAATCACCTGCCTTTCGGGGTATTCTAGGGCCATGGCTACGAATCCGCGCGCTGCGCTTGACCGTCTCATCGGTGCTTTCGAGGATTTCCACCAGGCGGCTACTACCGCTGATGACCCGGAAGCTCCGGCGGTGCTGGAAGCCGCCGATAAGCTGGCGGATGCTTACACCATTTACGATGACGTCATCTTCACGAATTTCGATGTCGAAACGCCGCTGGATGTTTTCGATAGCGATAGTGACGATTTCTACGACGATGATGACGATTCTGAGGACTACCTCTACGACACCGATGATTATGACGATCTGGACGACGATGATGACGATTCAGACGATGATTACGATGACGATGAGGATGATGAGGACGATTACCCTGGCCTCGATGACGAAGACGGCGACGACGAAGACGACGCGGATGAGGCCGACGCCGCCGCTTCCCGCTCCTAAGAAATATCGTTGAGCGCCTCGATCACCAGATCGGGCAGTTCCTCACCACCCGCTAGGTTACCCCCGAGCAAGCTGGTTAATTGGCTGGCGGTGCGCGCGCCCACCAGAGCCGCGCTCACCTGGGTGGCCAGGAGCCAACCCAGGGCAACCTCAGCGGGATTCCAGTTCAGGCCCTCGGCGGCTTTCGCCACCGCCTCCACAATCCGGCGCGGCCCCTCGTCCAAATAGGGAGCCACAAAAGCAGCCAAATGATCGGAAGCCGCCCGCGAGGTCGCCGGGATCGCATGCCGATATTTCCCGGTGAGCACCCCGCGCCCGAGGGCCGAGGTGGCAAGCAGCCCAATCCCCATGGCCTCGCACATCGGCAGCATAGCTGTTTCAACACTCCGCTCCACCAGGGAATACTCTTCTTCCACCACGGTGAGCGCAGGCAGGTGACGTTCGCGCAGCAGGGTTTGCATAGCCGCCACCCGCCAGGGCGCATATCCCGACACCCCGATATAGCGTGCCTTGCCGCGCATCACCAGCCCGGCCAGGGCGAGCGCAGTTTCCTCATCCGGGGTGATGCCATCGGGGCCACCGGCCACTGCAATATCCACTGTCTCGATACCGAGCCGAGCGAGGGACGCATCGAGGGAACGTGCAATCCCGGCTCGCGACACGCTATAGCTGGGACCGCTCGGATTATCGAGGAAACCTACGCGGGTGCAGATGGTGAGCTGCGAGCGGGCGGCGTCGTCGCCAAAAAAAGAGCTGAGCAAGGAGCCGAGCAGCGCTTCTGCTGCACCGTCTCCGAAAGCTGGCGAGGTGTCCACGAGGGTGCCGCCAGCGTCCAAAAAGGCGCGCAACTGCCCGCGGGCCTCCTCCTCATCGGTATCGCGACCCCACGTGAGCGTTCCCAAGCCGAGCGCGGATACAAGAAGCCCGCTGGCACCAACCGCACGATAATCCATGACTCCACTCTAAACCACCGTGCTGCCGGTTCCGCCCGGACACCTCACCGCGCCGCCGCGCCGCGCCCGCTATGCTTAGTTCCCGTGGGTTATCTAGAAGCAGCCATTCTTGGCCTTGTGCAAGCACTAACGGAATTCTTGCCGATTTCTTCTTCGGCGCATATCCGCATTGTCGGTGATCTTTTCGGGTGGGGCGATCCGGGCGCGGCTTTCACCGCGATTATTCAACTGGGCACCGAAGCCGCGGTGCTGTGCTACTTCTGGAAAGACATCGTGCGCATTATCCGCAAGTGGTTGTGCTCGTGGACCGGGCGGGTGGCGCGCACGGACGCGGATGTGCGCATGGGCTGGGTCGTTATTATCGGCACGCTGCCGATCGGCCTCCTCGGCCTGCTTTTCGCGGACACCATCGAAACGTCACTGCGTAATCTCTATATCACCGCGGCCGTGCTGGCGCTCTTCGCGATTTTCTTAGGGCTAGCGGATCGCTGGGCGAGCCAGCGCAAAGACCTGCGCGATATGAGCTACCGCGACGGTTTGCTCCTCGGTTTCGGGCAGGCTCTCGCGCTGATTCCGGGTGTGTCGCGTTCGGGCGGCACGATTACCACCGGCCTGCTCCTCGGCTACACCCGCGAGGCTGCGGCGCGGGTCTCCTTCCTCATGGCGGTGCCGGCGGTGCTGCTCTCAGGCTTCTACCAGCTGGTCAAATACGCCGGTGACGCTTCGATTCCGGCCGGGCCCACGATTCTTGCCACGGCGATTTCTTTCGTTTTGGGGTACGCGGTGATCGTGTGGTTCTTGCGTCTGGTCTCCACGCGTTCGTACCTGCCTTTCGTGATCTATCGCTTGGGGCTGGCGGCGCTCGTGGTGGTGTTGCTCGGCACCGGCGTGCTCTCTGTTTTTTAACGACGACGCCGCAACGGCTCGCCCCGCTACTGTTGTTCCCTGAGGGCGAGCGGCGTACTGGGTAGACTGTGCGTGGGTTCCTCACGTGGAGGACTCGTGAAGTAGGAGACTAACGGATAACCAGATGGAGACTTGGACACGCCCGGAGGTACCACCGCTGGGGTTTACCCCGGACCTCAACCTGTACGATTCCGACAATGAGGAAATTTGCCGGGTGGAAACGCGGCAACCTACCCTCTACACCTGCGGTATCACACCCTACGATGCCACTCACCTGGGGCATGCTTTTACGTACGTGAGTGCCGATACCCTGGTGCGGTACTGGATGGCCGCGGACCTTCCGGTTCGCTACGCCCAAAACATCACGGATATTGACGATCCGCTTTTTGAACGCGCGGAGCAAACCCGGGTGGATTGGCGTGAACTGGCTGATTCTCAAGTAGCGCTTTTCCGTTCCGATATGAATGCTTTGCGGGTTGTTCCGCCCGGGAACTGGATTGCGGTCTCTGAGATTTTGGATGAGGCGGAGGCGGTGGTTCGCGATTTTGAGGCGCGTGGCCTCGCGTACCGCTTGCCCAATGGGGACGGCTCGGAAGATATTTATGTTGATCTCACCCGCGATCCGAGTTTCGCCGCCGCGCCTGTTTTCGAGTACTTGGACCTGGAGCGGATGTTCGATGAACACGGTGGGGATTCCACCCGTCCGGGTAAGCGCCGCACCCTTGACCCGCTGGTGTGGAAGGGTGTGCGCGGGAATGATTTCCGGCCCGCTGGGGAGAAGCCCGGGTTCTGGCGGCCGGGCTGGCACGTGGAATGCGCGCTGATAGCCCGCACCTACCTGGGTGAACATATCACCGTGCAGGCCGGCGGGCGTGATCTGCTCTTCCCGCACCACGAGATGAGCGAGAGCCACCTGCGGGAGATGACAGATGACCGCGGCCGGGTGGATATTCATTTCCACGTGGGGATGGTGGCTTACCAGGGCGAAAAAATGTCCAAATCTCTGGGGAATTTGGTCCGTGTTTCGGAGCTGACCGCGGCTGGTGCGCATCCGAGCGCGATTCGCCTGGTGCTCCTGGCCAATCATTACCGCTCCGATTGGGAATACGAGGCGAGTGCGCTTGAGCGGGCCGAAGCCCGCCTGGAAGCTTGGCAGCAGGCAGCCCGCAGCGCGCTCGGAAAGTCCGCAGCCGCTGGGCCGGGCGATAATACGGCCGCGGAGTCTGAGCTGGTTCCCACCTGCCGGGCGCTCATCGAGGCGATTTCGGATGATCTGGACACCCCGCAAGCCCTGCGCATCCTGGATGAGTGGGCGGCATCCGGAGCACCCGATGCCGGGCAGGTGGTGCGCGCGGTGGATGCCCTCCTGGGTATCCAGCTGCTTGCCGACTAATCGAGGGTCCAGCGCCTGAGGTAGGCGCCTGAGTCAGGCGCGGGCAACGGCCGCGCGTTCGTTGTGCCAACGCGACCGGGCGCATGCACTAACTATGTGCCGTGCGCATCTGCTCCACCCCCTCCGTGCTGAGCGGCGGGGGAGTCCCGCCGTAGGCCGGGCAGATCTGCTGGAAATAGCACCAATCGCACAGGCGGGAGGTGCGCGGTTCGAATTCCCCGGAATCCAGGCGCGCGGCAATATCCCGCCAGGTTTCCTCCAGATCCATGGCGATACGCCGGGTATCTTCCGGGAGGGGATCATAGGTGAGAGTGCGCCCATCCTTGAGATAAACAAGCTGGGTGCGGGCCGGGCGCTGCCCTTCCGTCAATTCCAATAGCAGCGCATAAAAACGCATTTGGTAGAGCGCTTCGTTCTGGTAGCGCGGATGCGGGGACTTCCCGGTTTTGTAGTCCACCACCCGCAAGGCCCCATCGGGAGCCGCATCGATACGATCCACGATTCCGCGCAGGGCCAAACCGGAGGGCAGGCGGGCATTAATGAATTTTTCCCGATCCCGCGGCGCCAAGAACCGCGGATTCTCCATGTGGAAATAGTTGCTAATAAGCGCGCGGGCCTGTTCCAGCCATTCCGAGAGCGCATCCGCGGACTCAAAAAGATCCGCATCCTGCGGGGACTTTTCCAGGTGCGCCTCCCAACGCGGTAGCAGGAGGGACTGGGCGTATTCTTCGGTGCGGGCTTGCTGTGGTGCGGCGTACAGGTATTCCAGAACCGAATGCACCAGGGTGCCGCGCAGCGCGGCGAGGGAGGGCGCTTCCGGGAGGCGATCCACGCTCCGGAAACGGAAGAGCAGCGGGCACTGCTTGAAATCTTTGGCACGTGATGGTGATAGTGCGGCGTGACGAGTCATGCTTCCACTTTAACAACTCGCTACGACAGAAAAATCTGCGGTAAGGACAAACTACACTGGAGGAATGACACTACGACGAGGCCCCTTCCGCCCCGGTGAACGCGTTCAACTCACCGATCCCAAAGGGCGGCATTACACCATCAATCTCACGGTTGATGGCTACTTCCAGTCCACGCGCGGCTCTTTCCGCCACAGCGAGCTCATCGGGAAAGAGGAAGGCAGCCTCATCACCACCGAAGAAGGCCGCGAATTCCTCGCGCTGCGCCCGCTCCTGAGCGATTACGTGCTCTCGATGCCGCGCGGCGCCACCATTGTCTACCCGAAAGATGCGGCGCAAATCACCCACACCGCGGATATTTATCCGGGGGCACGGGTCTTTGAGGCCGGGGTCGGTTCCGGTGCTCTCTCCATTTCCCTGCTCCAAGCGGTAGGCCCTCAAGGTTTTCTTCTCAGCGCGGAACGCCGCCCGGAATTCGCGGAGATCGCGCAGGCCAATCTGGTGTCCTGGTGGGGGAGCCACCCGGAAAACTGGCAGGTGGAATGCGGGGAAGCAGCTGATATTTTGGCCGCGCACCCGGCCGGTTTTGATCGCGTTATCCTCGATATGCTCGCTCCCTGGGAAATCATTCCGGTAGCAGCGCAGGCTTTGGTACCCGGTGGGGTTTTCCTCGCTTACGTTGCAACGACGACGCAGCTCTCCCGCTGCGCCGAAGATCTCAAAGCAACGGGACTTTTCACCGGCCCGGAAGCCAGTGAAACACTGGTGCGCACCTGGCATTTAGAAGGGCTCGCGGTACGCCCCGATCACCGGATGGTCGCGCATACCGGCTTCCTTATTGTGGCGCGCCGCCTAGCCGGACCCACCCAGCTCACTCCGGCATCCCGCCCGGCCAAGGGCGCCTACGCCGAACCCATGCCCTGGGAAAACCCAGAAGCTGAACCACTCCAGGAACGCCCGATTGCGGAAAAGAAACTGCGTAAAGTCCGCCGCGATCTAGCGCACCGGGCCGATGTGGAAGAAAGCGGGGTATCCACCCCGGGAGAACATTCCCGCCAGATGGCTGAGAAAATCGCGGCAGAAATTGCCGAACGTGAAGCGGAAAAGCGGCAGCACAGCGAAGAATCTCGGTACGCCGAAAAACGGCAGCAGGGTGAAGATGCGCGGCACGTGGAAAAACAGCGGGACGCGGAGGAAACACAGAACTCTGAGGACTAGTGGCCTAACCGTGAGGGCACCGGGGATGCTATATCCCGGAGTGGGCGGTAAGGTAGGCCTGTCCTAGAATAAGGGGACGATCAGAAAGGAAGCCATGAGCACATCGGAGTCGAGCGCGGCTCTTGCCGAAATCGCGTCCTTGCGTGAGAAAAATGAACGGCTTTCCACCTCGCTGGTCGCCGCCCGGAAACGCATCCAGGAATTGGGGGAGAAACTCGATTCCCTCTCCCGGCCTCCGGCTACTTTCGCCACCTTTATTCGCGGGCATTCTTCCGATCATTCCATTGATGCCCTCGTGGGCGGCCGGAAAATGAACGTGGCCGTTTCCCCGTATGTCGCTTTGGAACAATTGCGCCCCGGCCAAGAAGTACGTCTCAATGAAGAACTCGTGGTGGTCGGTATCGGCGGCTACGAAAATACCGGGCAGCTCGTTGCCGTCGAACTCGTGCTGGATCCCCAGCGGGTGCTCGTGCGGGTGCACGCGGACGAAACAAAAGTGCTGCGCATCGGCGGAAAACTCTCGGCCGGGAAACTGCGGGTCGGGGATACCTGCATGGCAGACCTGAAAACCGGGTTCCTAGTAGAAAAGGTAGAGCGCCCGGATGTTGAGCACCTGCTGCTTGAAGAAGTCCCGGATGTTTCCTACGCGGATATTGGCGGCTTGGATGCTCAAATTGAGGAAATCCGCGACAGTATCGAATTACCCTTCCAGCAACCCGATCTCTATCGGGAGCACGGCCTGCGCCCGCCCAAGGGCATTTTGCTGTACGGGCCGCCGGGAACAGGGAAAACCATGATCGCGAAAGCGGTGGCCACCTCCCTCGCGGAGAATGCCGCGCGTGCTCAAGGGGTAGCGAAGGCATCCTCCTACTTCCTCAATATCAAGGGTCCACAGCTTCTCGATAAATACGTGGGAGAAACCGAACGCCAGATCCGTGAAATCTTTTCCCGGGCCCGAGACCGGGCCTCTTCGGGTATTCCCGTTGTTATTTTCTTCGACGAAATGGAAGCCCTCTTCCGCACCCGCGGCTCCGGGGTTTCTTCCGATGTGGAAACAACCGTGGTGCCTCAGCTCCTTGCCGAAATTGACGGGGTGGAACAACTCTCCAACGTTATCGTTATTGGCGCTTCCAACCGGGAAGATATGATCGACCCGGCCATTTTGCGGCCCGGCCGGCTTGATGTGAAAATCAGGGTTGAGCGCCCTGATTATGCGGGGAGCGTGGATATTCTTTCCAAGTACCTCACCCCCGAGCTACCCTACGCGCCGGCCGATATCGAGGCTTACGGCGGCAGGGCGGGAGCCGCGGCCCACCTGGCCCGCCTCATCGCGGATAAGGTTTTTGAGGCATCCCCGGAGAACCGCTTCGTTGATGTCACTTATGCTTCGGGGCGGAAAGAAACCCTCTATCTTGCCGATTTCGTGTCCGGGGCTCTCCTGGCCGGCATCGTTGATCGCGCGAAAAAGGCAGCTATCAAAACGTATTTGACCACCGGGGCGCGCGGGATTACCGCGGAGCACGCTATCGCCGCCGTGCATGCCGAAGCCCGCGATAGCTCGGAACTGGACCAGATCTCCAATCCGGATGAATGGGCCAAAGTCAATGGTAAAAACCGCGGGGAGCGGATCGTGGCGGTGCGTCCGCGCCAGAGTGATTCGAGCGCGCAGAACACAAGGGGAGAGGAACCACGATGACAGCACGTCGAGTCATCGGCCTGGAAACAGAATTCGGGATTATGGAACCCGCCGACCTGCGGGCTAATCCCGTGGTACTTTCGGCCGATTTCGTAGAAAGCTACGGGCACGCCGGGGCAGGGGCCGGCACGCACGGCCCGGTGGCCTGGGATTACACCGGGGAAGACCCCCTCAATGACGCCCGCGGTTTCCGGATGAGCCGGGAGGAGGCGGATCCTTCTCAGCTCACCGATGATCCGGAGAATCCCGCCCCGCCAGCTGGCGTCGTCGTCGCACCTATAACGGAAGACGACGCAGAGCTGCGCCGCCCGCGCGCCGCGAACGCGGTTCTCACCAACGGCGGGCGCCTCTACGTTGATCATGCCCACCCGGAATATTCTTCGCCGGAAACCGCGACCCCGCGGGAAGCCGTGCTGTGGGACCGCGCCGGTGAACTCATCGCGCGGCGCGGAATAGAACTGCTGCGCGAAGGCGGGCGCGAATTCGCGATCTACAAAAACAATGTGGACGGAAAAGGCGCGGCCTACGGCTCGCACGAAAACTACCTGGTTGATCGGGCGCTGCCCTTCACGGAAATCATCCGCTACCTCACTCCTTTCTTCGTCACCCGGCCCATTCTGTGCGGTACCGGGCGTGTGGGGCTCGGCCCGCGTTCGGAACAACCCGGTTTCCAGATTTCGCAACGTGCCGACTACGTGGAAAACGACGTCGGGTTGGAAACTACCTTCAACCGGCCCATTATCAATACCCGCGATGAACCGCATGCGGCCGCGGAGCGCTTCCGGCGCCTGCACGTCATCGGGGGAGACGCCAACCAATTTGATGTCTCTATCCTGCTCAAAGTGGGAACTACTTCGCTGGTGCTCTGGATGTTGGAACAGGACGCGGTTCCCCTCGGGCTGGAATCCGTGATTATGGATAGTCCCGTGCCCCTCACCTGGACGGTCTCTCAGGACCCGAGCCTCACCACCAAACTTGAGGTGCATGAAGGCGAACCGCGTACCGCCCTGGAAATTCAGCAGATCTACCTCGACGCGGTCCGTGATGCGCTGGCCGAACGCGGTGAGGTGGACGGCGATACCGCCGAAATTCTCGAGCGGTGGCAAAGCGTGCTGGACCTGCTTTCGCGCGATATTTTCTCCGCCGCATCCCAGGTGGAATGGGTCGCGAAATACCAGATCTTGAGCGAATTACGCGAACGCGGCGGGGGCAGCTGGGATTCCGATAAACTGCGCGCCCTCGATGTCCAATGGCATGATCTGCGCCCCGAGCGCTCCATCGTGGCGAAACTGCGGAGAGCCGGGCGGGTAGAGGAACTCTTCTCCGAAGCGGAGATTGCCACGGCGGCGCTGTGCGCCCCGGGCTCCACGCGCGCGTATCTGCGCGGCCAGCTCATCTCCCGTTTCTCCGAACACGTGGCCGCGGCCAGTTGGTCGAGCGCGGTACTGCGCGATAGCACCGGCCAACTCCACCGCCTCAGCCTGCCCGATCCTAACAGTGCGAACGAGGCAGCCCTGGGGGTCACCCTGGCCGGCGCTCACACGATTGACGAGGTTATTGCCGCGCTCACCGCGGCGGGTTCGTAGGCGGGATCGGGCCGGTACCTGCCGCCCGGCTACGGCCCGCGTTAGGCCCGGTAACGAGACCACATAGGCGGGCCGGGCCGGTCCCGCGTTCGGGCGGGTCACGCAGCCGGCACGCACCCGCAAGCCGGCACCCATCCGCACCAGTACCAGAAAAGAGGAAGGAAGAAATGTCCAGTCAAGAATTCCTGCAGCCCCAGCGCCGCCAGGAAGAAAACACCGAAGTGGAAGCCCCGCAGGCCCAAAACCAAGATTTTGGTATTGACGCGCTGCTCGACGATATCGACGCCGTGCTGGAAAGCAATGCGTCCTCCTTCGTGCAGGGCTTCGTGCAGAAAGGCGGACAGTGATACCCCGTCGCGTTATGGGCATCGAGACCGAATACGGAATCACCTGCGCGGCCCGGCGCGGAACACGCCCACCGCTGGACGCCGAAGAATCCGCCCAGCGGCTTTTCGCGCCGGTGCTCGCCGCGCATCGGTCCACAAACACGTTCCTAGAAAACGGCTCACGCCTCTACCTGGACGTGGGTGCCCACCCGGAATACGCCACCGCCGAATGCGATAATATCGACGATCTCCTCGCCCACGACCGCGCCGGCGAACTCATTTTCGCGCGGCTCGCCAAGCGCGCCAATGAGAAATTAAACGACGACGGCGTCCCCGGGGCCATCCACCTCCTGAAAAACAATGTTGATTCCGAGGGGCATTCCTTCGGGTGCCACGAAAACTACATGGTGCACCGGCGCCCGGACTACCGCCAGCGCATCGCCCGGCTCATCCCCTTCTTTGTGACCCGGCAGATCGTGGCGGGAGCCGGAAGCCTGCACCGCGGGGAAGACGGGCAGGTCCGCTACGAATTCTCCCAGCGCTCCCACCAGATGTGGGAGGCGATCTCCTCGGCATCCACGCGGTCGCGGCCCATGATCAATACCCGCGATGAACCCCACGCCGATGCGGAACTCTACCGGCGCATGCACGTTATCGTGGGGGATTCCAATATTTCCCAGGCAACAACCGGCCTCAAAGTTGCGGCCACCGAAGCTCTCCTCACCCTCGTGGAAGAAGGCGCGATCCTTCCGGATCTGGAACTCGCCGATCCCATGCACGCCATCCGGATCACCGGCGCGGACCTCTCCGGGCGTGCCAATCTGGAACTGGCCAGCGGCGGATTCACCGACCCGATTTCGGTTCAGCAGCGGATGTATGAGGCCGCGATGAACCACCTGGATCGGAAAGGCTACCTGGCGGAACTCGACCCCACCCGGCGCTACCTCCTCGAGCTGTGGGAGCGTGCCATTACGGCGGTGGAACACCGCGATCCCAGCCCGATTTCCACCGAAATTGACTGGGCCGCCAAACTCGCCCTCCTCACCCGGTACCGGGAACGCACCGGGGCGAAACTCTGCGACGCCCGGGTGGCACGCCTCGATTTGGCGTATCACGATATCACCGAAGGTGGGTTGCGCGACCGCATGGAAGAATCCGGGCTCCTACGCCGGGTTATCACGCCCGAACGCGCTACTGCGGCGGTCACGGACCCGCCACAGAATACCCGGGCTGTGTTGCGCGGGCGTTTCCTGAGTGCGGCGCGGCAAGCTCGGCGCGATGTGGCGGTGGACTGGTCTACCCTGCGCCTCATGGAGGCCAATGGTAATTCCAGTGTGGTCCTCAATGACCCGCTCGCCACCGAGAACCCCGAGGTCGAGGCGCTTATCGAGGAGATCACCGCGTGATATCCCATCTGAAGTACCGAGTGCTGCTGGCTGGCCTGGCGGTGGCCGCTACCGCGCTAGCGGGCTGTAGCGGCCACCGCGAGCCCGGCAATCCCGGAAGCGTGGATGTCACAGGTGCTTTCGGCGCACCAGTGACCATTTCCGTGGAAGGCAACCTCCACGTGGACGGGGTACGCCAGGAGGTCCTCAGCCCGGGAGACGGGGTAGAACTGGCGGAAGGAAGCCCGGTACTCGCCCGTATTACCTCCTTCGACTCGCGTACCGAAGCCCCTGTGGAAGGTTTCGCCACCGGCGGGATCACCCTGGCTACCGTGAGCAAGGCAGGGGTGGGGGAGCTGGCTCCTTACCTGGTCGGGCAGCGGGAAGGAAGCCGCTTGCTTATTCAGCGGGAAGAATTGGTGGCCGGAGACCCCGGAGCGGTAGAAATCGTCGTCGTCGACATTCTCTACACAAATGCGCGCGGGGACGCAGCGCCGCTGCCTGCTACTCCACCGGCCGGAATGCCGGGCCTGGCAAGCGGAGAAGGCGTAGCACCCGTGCTTACCGGGGGCGGCGGTCCCATCCCGGAATTCGCGGTGGTGCCCCTCGTGCTTGGGCGCGGGGAGCAGGTAGCCGCCTCGGATGAGCTTGTGCTCAACTACTTCCTCGTGGACCCGAATGGCCAAACGGTGGATTCCAGCTGGACCTCCGGGCCGGTGCGCGCCGCCATGGGCGATCTGATGGACGGGATGCGTAAGGGCCTGGTTGATCAGCGGGTAGGTTCGCGCGTCATGATTCTAATTCCGGCCAGCCAAGCTCGCGGGGATAGCGACCTGGTCGCCATTGTTGATATTTTGGCGACGGGCCGGGCGCTCACCCAGATTCGCGCCGGCGCGGCCTAAAGGTCGCTTCGGCGTACGCGACTCCTAGCGCTTCACCAGGCGCGTGCCACGACCGCGGCCTAAAAACCGCGCATCTCCACGTGCAGCTGCCCCGCATCCCAGCGTGCTACCGCGTCTGCCAGGGCCGGGGCATCTCTTTTGCTCACGAGAGCAGCCTCCTGGGCAGCCCACCTATCCCACCAGCTACTCGGATCACCCTCGCGCTCCCGCACCCGCTCCCGCCGGAGAGAATCCTCACATTCCATCCAGATCGTGGCCGTGCACAGCGGCGCGCAGGCCGCGGAAGCCGCTCCGCACCCCTCCAGCAGCAGCACCTCGCAGCGCGCATCCCCCGGCACCGCGACCGGTGCATCGTAGCAGCTCAGATACCAATTCCACGGAGCCACCCGTGCTCCCTCGCCGCGCAGAAACGGTTCCAGAATATCGTGGGCTACCCGCTCCGTGCCCCGGGCCAAGCCATCCCAGCCGGGTACGAAACGCTCCACCTCGAGAATCTCAACCGCCAGCCCGCCCTCGCGCAACCGCGCCGCAAGGGCCCGCGATAGCTGGGTTTTCCCGGATCCGCTCCGCCCATCGATGCCGTAAACTCGCCGGCCTTTCCCGCGAAATACCAGGCCCGCGAGGAGGTCCAGGCCCTCTTTACTCTCTTTCATGGGTGCCACCCGTTCCTGCGTCATTTTTTGTCACACCGTGCGGGTACTCTATGTCATAACCAGCACGCGGAGCGAAGCTCACCGACACCGGGAGGCACAGTGGCGTGGTTTATTGATGAGGTAGCACAGCGGGTGCGGGCCGCCGCCAGGCAGGTCCCGGACCGGGAACGTGATGCGCTGCGGCATGCCGCCCAGGCGGCCCCGGCACCGCGCGAGTTCTACCTCGCCCTCGCGCCCAGCCCGCAACGCCCCATCGGGGTGATCGGGGAAATCCGCAGCCTCGGCGGCAGTCCCGCACCAGCTCCCGCGCAGCTGGAGGCCTTCGCGCAGGCATTGAGTAGCGGGGGAGCGGCCGCCATCTCGGTAACCGCCCCGGTGATTCCCGGTGGGCTCGGTTTGCCGGCGTTGCGCCTAGCCCGCGGCCTCGGGGTAGGGCCGCTGCTCTACCGCGATGTCACCGTTTCCGCGGTGCAACTCCTGCGGGCCCGCGCGGCGGGAGCGGATGCCGTTTCCCTCACCCCGCGAATTCTCACGGATGTGGAACTTGAGGCGCTAGTGGAACGTGCGCGTTCCCTCGGGATGGAACCCTGCCTAGAAGTGGAATCCGAAAATGATATAGCGCGCGCGATGGCCTGCGCGGCGCGCGTCGTTATCGCAGATTCGCGCTCGGCCACCGATTATCCGCAGCTTTTCGAGGCGCTGCCCTACACCTGCGTGCGGGTGGTGCGGCGCGGGGTGCGCAATCCCTGCGATGTTTTCACCGCGGCCCGGCACGGCGCCGGCTGCGTTATTGTAGGGCGGGCCCTGCTTGAAACAGCAGACCCTGCCGGTTTGCTGGCTAGCATGGCTACCGCGGGCCGGCACCCGGCCGCGCTACTCATGGCGAAACGGACCGCACACGTGGCTGAAGGCACGGCTAGCACGGCCCAGCACACGGCTACTAGCACGGCCGAACTCTCAGCTAACGTAACCGAAGGTAGTGCTCAGGCACCCGGGCTCGGGCATCCGCCCCACGCCCCCGGACAGGAAGGGACACGATGATTCCAACAGCTATTCCAGCTCCCGAGCATTCCGAATGGGTGCTTTTTGAGACCTCCGCATTTTCCCTCTCCATTAAGTTCTACGCGATTGCCATCGTCATCGGCATCATCGTTGCCTACGCCCTCACGGAACGGCGCTACGTGGCCAAAGGTGCCACCCGCGATGTCACGCTCTCCATCGCGCTGTGGGCTGTGATTTTCGGGATTATCGGCGGGCGGCTCTACCACGTCATCACCGACTACCAGCTTTATTTCGGCCCGGGCCGTGACCCGTGGCGCGTCTTCGACCTGCGCGGCGGTGGCCTGGGAATCTGGGGTGCGGTGGCCCTGGGTGGCGTGGGTGCCTGGATCGGGTGCCGCCGCAACGGGGTGCGCCTGCTACCCTTCGCCGACGCCCTCGCCCCGGGTCTCCTCATCGCCCAGGCCATCGGCCGCCTGGGTAACTACTTCAACCAAGAACTCTTCGGCGGGCCCACCTCACTGCCCTGGGGCTTGCAGGTTGATGCGGCGTACCGCCCCGCCGGCTTCCCACCCGAGCAGCTCTTCCACCCCACCTTCCTCTACGAATCGCTGTGGTGCCTGGGTGGCGCCGTCGTACTTCTTCTCCTCGAAAAACGCTTCCACCTGGTAGCCGGGCAACTTTTCGCCACGTATGTGATCGTGTACACCCTGGGCAGGGTGTGGATCGAAAACTTGCGGATCGACCCGGCGCACCTCGTGGCCGGTTTGCGTCTCAATGTATGGACATCGCTGCTCGTGTTGCTCGGGGGAATCATCGCTCTTGTTATCTTGCGGCGCGCCTACCTGCGTGATTCTTCTCGCGATCACGTGTGGTTGCGGGCCCGCCCGGAACCGGAAACTGAAGGAACTGACGTGTCACAGAACGACGACGCCGCAGCCGGCCAGGCCGCCGTCGTACCCGAAAAAACGGAAACTTCCGGGGCCGCAAGCACGGAAGATTCGGCAGCGTCAAGCGAATCCGAACCGGAGGTGGGTAACCGCTCAGTGAACGGGTGAGGCCGCTGGGCGAGCCGTGCGCTAGCGTAAAGATGAGCTCCGCGAGCGGGGCTTATAACGGTGCATATTTACCAGGACGAGTGCCATGAGTCCCGATGGGGAAACAGGGCCCTCGGGTAAGATAGGAAACATGCGTAGAGCTAGAATTGTGTGTACGTTGGGTCCGGCTACGGATACCTACGATCAAATCCTTGAACTTGTTAAAGCCGGCATGAACGTGGCGCGTATTAACGCCTCCCACGGTTCGCATGAAGAACACGAAAAGCGCATTGATAATGTGCGTGCCGCCGCGAAGGAACTGGGTACCCCGGTCGCGGTGCTCGTTGATTTGCAGGGCCCCAAGATCCGTCTCGGCCGTTTCGCCGAAGGCCCGGTCCAGCTGAACGTGGGCGATACTTTCACCATTACCACCCGCGATATCCCCGGCACGAAGGATATCTGCTCCACCACCTTCAAGGGCCTGGCCGGTGATTGCAATCCCGGCGATGTGCTGTTGATTGACGACGGTAAGGTCTCCGTGCGCGTTGTGGAAGTTGTGGACGGCACTGACGTGGTCACCCGCGTGGAAGTCCCCGGCCCCGTTTCCAATAACAAGGGTATTAACCTTCCCGGCGTGGCGGTGTCCGTTCCCGCCATGTCCGAAAAGGACGAAGAGGACCTGCGCTGGGGCCTCAACTACGGTGCGGATCTCATCGCGCTGTCCTTCGTGCGTGATGCCAAGGATATTGATGACGTTCACCGCATTATGGACGAAGAGGGCATTCACCTGCCTGTTATCGCCAAGATCGAAAAGCCGCAGGCCGTGGCCAACCTGGACGATATCGTCCAGGCCTTCGACGGCATTATGGTTGCCCGCGGTGACCTCGGCGTGGAACTGCCCCTCGAGCAGGTTCCGCTGGTGCAGAAGGAAGCCATTTCCCTGGCCCGCAAGCGCGCCAAGCCGGTTATTCTAGCCACCCAGGTTCTCGAATCCATGATCCAGAACCCGCGGCCCACCCGCGCTGAGGCTTCTGACTGCGCTAACGCCATCCTGGACGGTGCGGATGCCGTGATGCTTTCCGGGGAAACCTCGGTGGGTCTCTACCCGATTGAGTGCGTGAAGACCATGGCCTCCATCGTTTCCTACACGGAGGAACACGGCCTGGAGCAGATCCCGCAGCTCTCCTCCCTGCATCGCACCCGCAACGGTGTTCTTACCCGCTCCGCTCTGGATATCGGTGAGGCCCTGGGCGTCAAGGCAGTTGTGGTCTTCACGGAAACCGGGCACACCGCCCGCCGCGTGGCTCGCAACCGTTCCCGCCTGCCGATCATCAACTTCACTCCTTCGGAGAAGGTGCGCAACCAGCTCGCCGTTCTGTGGGGTAGCGAAACCTACACGGTGGATCACTCCGCCGCCACCACGGACGAAATGGTGCAGCAGGTGGAGGATCGCCTCCTCGAACTGGGCCGCGCCCAGGTTGGTGACCGCGTGGTGATCGTGGCCGGTATGCCCTCGGGCGTGGCTGGTTCCACCAACACCCTGCGTGTTCACAAGATCGGTGAAGAAACGGGCGTTGCCTAAATCCGGCAGGCTCGTGTTCTCCTAGGTGCTGCCGTGTCCATGGAC
Source organism: Actinotignum vesiculae (assembly GCF_051267215.1). Classification (NCBI taxonomy): domain Bacteria; kingdom Bacillati; phylum Actinomycetota; class Actinomycetes; order Actinomycetales; family Actinomycetaceae; genus Actinotignum; species Actinotignum vesiculae. The sequence continues at coordinate 229,861 of NZ_JBOZGG010000002.1, read as the reverse complement.
ACAGCAGCACGTCATTGAACAGTGGATAGGCGGGTGGGTGCCCGCTCGGATCAATCCGGGTGGGCACCCACCGCAGTTCCAATCGCCTCCGCGTCGCCCCATTTGAAATTTGGTGGCGGGTATGGTGAAATATTCTCTGCGTTTGCACAATAACCCGCGGTGATCCGGGCGATCCGGGCTCTCCCGCTGGTAGTATCGGCAGATGCACAAGCTCCTGTGGTGGAATTGGTAGACACACTGCACTCAAAATGCAGCGCCGCAAGGCGTGAGGGTTCGAGTCCCTCCGGGAGCACCGCGGCGATAAGCTTGAAGGCAATAACCTTGAAGTTAGCTGGGAATCTCTGGCCCGGTGTTTGCTCTGCACCGCGTGGTCTGACAGCATGGTAAGGGGCGCGTGAATTCCCGTTGCCGGTCATCAATCTCTCAAGGGTCAGAGAACACTTCGGTGTGGATGCAGGTGCAACATCGCACGCAGTAAATTTGGTTCAATCTATCCGGCATGCCGGTCGAAGGGGTCATGATGGCCAAGGGCACAGCGGGGCAATCCGCGGAGAACAAAGAAGCCATTCGGGTTCTTGTCGTTGAAGACGAAACTCTCATTCGCCTCGATATCGTTGAAACACTGGAAGATGCCGGGTATGAGGTTGTCGGGGAAGCTGGCGATGGCGAATCCGCTATCGAACTGGCCGGTGAACTCGAACCGGATCTTATTGTCATGGATGTGAAGATGCCTGGTATGGACGGCATCACCGCCGCGGACCGCATCCTGGAAGAACACCGCGTCGCCATTGTGATGCTCACCGCCTACTCGCAGCGTGACCTGGTGGAACGTGCCCGCGATGCCGGCGCCATGGCCTATGTGGTCAAGCCCTTCACGCCCGCTGATCTCATCCCGGCGGTGGAAATCGCGGTTTCGCGCAACCAGGAAATCGAAGCCCTGGAAAACGAAGTCTCTACCATGGCCGAACAATTTGAAACTCGCAAGCGGGTGGATCGGGCCAAGGGGCTGCTGGAATCGCAGATGGGTCTGACCGAACCGGAAGCTTTCCGCTGGATTCAAAAGACGTCCATGGATCGGCGCCTGACCATGCGTGAAGTTGCCGATGCCGTTATCGAACAGGTAGGCGGGAAGAACTAAGCTTGCGCCCCCGCATCGCGCACCCGCCGAACTCGTAGCGGGAACGGCGCACACGCGTTGCGGAACCCGCAGTAGGAACCGCGCATACGCGCTGCGGAACCCGAACACGCTTTCAGCCAGCAGGCGCTCGCCGGAAATCCGGTGGGCGCCTGTTTGCTATCTCGCGTAGGCTAGAGGGGTGAGTGACGAAAAATTCCTTCTTGTTGATGGCCATTCTATGGCGTTCCGCGCCTTCTACGCCCTGCGGGCGGAGAACTTCCTCACTGATCGCGGGCAGTACACCAACGCCGTTTACGGGTTCCTTTCCACCCTCCTGAAAATCATTGGCGACTATCACCCCGATTACATCGCCGTGGCCTTTGACCTGCCGGGAGGAACTTTCCGCACCCGCGTCTATCCCGATTACAAAGCGGGCCGGGCCCCCACCCCGGTGGAATTCGCCGGGCAAATTGATGTTATTAAAAGCGTCCTTGATGTGTGCGGAATCAGCTGGCTCACCTACGAAGATTACGAAGCCGACGATATTATCGCCACCCTCTCACGCCGGGCGGTAGAACACGGCGCGGATGTGTATATCGCCTCCGGTGATAAAGACTCCTACCAGCTCGTTGATGAGCACACCACAGTGCTGTATCCCATGCCGCGCTCGACCATGCAGGTCCTCGACCCGGCAGGTATCGAAAAGAAAACCGGGGTACGCCCGGAACGGTACGCTGACCTGGCCGCCCTTGTGGGGGAGGGCGCCGATAATATTCCCGGCGTGCCCGGGGTCGGCCCGAAAACCGCGGCGAAATGGCTCGCGAATTACGGTGATCTCGACTCCATCCTCGCCCGCGCTGACGACATCGGTGGAAAAGTGGGGGCCTCCCTGCGCGAGCACCTGGACCAGGTCCGCCAGAATCGCTCCCTCAACACCCTCGTGCGTGACCTTCCCATAGGGGAGAACCTCGAGGAATTCCGCCCGCGCGGAGTGGAGCGGGAAGCACTGCACGAACTCTTCGATACCCTCGATTTCGATACCTTGCGTGGGCGTGTCCTCACCGAATTACCTTCGCGCGACGGCGCACCTGAATCCGATGCTCCAGCCGGCTTCACCCTCGCCGGCCTGGAAATTACCACCTCCGGGGTACGCGCATGGCTTGACCAGCACGCCGACGCCCCGTTCTATGGCCTCGACATCGCCGGGCCGGCCAGCCCGGGTGCGGGGCGCGTGGAGGCAATGGCGATTGGCACGCCCCACGCGGCCCTGCTTCTCGATACTCACACCATGAACGAGGAGGACACCGCCCAGGTGCGGGCCTGGCTGGAATCGGATGCCCCGAAAGTGGTGCACGGCGCCAAAGAAGCCTGGCATCGGGTACGCGGGCAGGGTGCCGAATTGCGCGGCGTCGTACGGGATACCGTACTGTGTGCCTACCTTCTCTATCCCGATCAGCGCAGCTATGACCTCGGTGACCTGGCGCTGCGCCACCTCGGCGTTGATTTGGGGGACGGGGGAGTGCTGCCTGGGCTGGACGGGCAGGCTGACCCGTTGGCGGCACGCGCTGCGCTCCTTGGCCCACTGTCTGAGAAATTACTCGGGGAATTGACGCAGCGCGGGGAAGATGGCGCCCTCCTCGACCTGGAAATGGATGTGGCGCGCACCCTCGCGCGCATGGAGGATACCGGGATTGCGGTGGACGCTCCCTACCTTGAAAAACTGCGGAAGGATTTTGACGGGCGGGTGGAAGCCGCGGCGCGCCTTGCCTATGATGCCATTGGCCACAAGGTGAATCTTTCCAGCCCCAAGCAGCTCCAGGGGGTGCTGTTCGACGAATTGGGCTTGCCCACCACCCGGAAAACCAGATCCGGGTACACCACGAATGCGGAGGCGCTGGCCGATCTTGCCGTGCGTATCGCACCCCGGGAAGATGATAAGGCGGTGGCCGGAACCCAATTCCTCGGGGCGCTCCTCGAGCATCGCGACGCCATTAAATTGCGGCAATCCGTGGAAGGCTTGCAGCGCAATACCCGGGCGGATGGAAAAATCCACACCACCTACCAGCAGGCGGTGGCCGCCACCGGGCGACTCTCCTCCACGGATCCGAATCTCCAAAATATTCACGCGCGTACGTCCGAAGGACTTCAAATCCGCTCCGCCTTTATCCCCTCGGAGGGCTATGCGGCACTTATGACCGCGGATTACTCCCAGATTGAAATGCGGATTATGGCCTCGCTTTCCGGTGATGAAGCTCTTATCACCGCCTTTAATGAAGGCGAAGACCTGCATTCTTCGGTGGCCTCCCTCGTCTTCGGGATTCCCGAAAACGAGGTGAGTAGCCAGCAGCGCTCCCGCATTAAAGCGATGAGCTACGGCCTGGCCTACGGGCTCTCCGCCTACGGGCTTTCCCGCCAGCTCCATATTTCTGCCCACGATGCCCAAGAGCTCATGGACACCTATTTTGCGCGCTTCGGGAAAGTACGTGATTACCTCGATTCCCTCGTGGTGAAAGCCCGCGAAGATGGCTATACCCAAACCCTGCTGGGGCGGCGGCGCTACCTGCCGGAACTGCGCTCCACGAACCGCCAGCTGCGCGAAGCATCCGAGCGGATGGCCCTCAATGCGCCTATCCAGGGCAGCGCCGCGGATATTATCAAGATCGCCATGGTGGCGGTGGTGGAAGCCCTGCGGGAAGCCGGGTTGCGCAGCCGGGTCCTCCTCCAGGTTCATGACGAACTGGTGCTGGAAGTAGCGCCCGGCGAGCACGAGGCCGCGGAGGAGATTGTGCGCCGGGAAATGGCCGGGGCTGCCCAGCTGCGGGTACCCCTCTCCGTCGGGGTGGGCTACGGCCCCAATTGGCGTGAGGCAGCCCACTAGAACGGTTGACAGCGGTTCACGCGAACGGGCCACAACAGCTTCCCTGCAGGCTCGCTGAACCGCCCGCAACGCCCCGTGAGAACGGGGCTCACGCCACTCCGATTTCAGCCCGGATACCTTGCACTAGCCAAGCTTTTCCGCGTAGTATGGAGAACTGGTGTGAGCACCCGCCACACTGGCCGATATCCATCGGTCCCAAGCAAATATTCACAATAGTGTCCGGAAGTTATCAGTTAATGACTAATACCACCCCCGAGTCTTCGACTCTCCCCGAGATTGCCGTCAACGATATCGGCTCCGAGGAAGAACTTATTGCCGCCGTCGATAAGACGATCAAGTACTTTAACGATGGTGACCTCGTCGAAGGAACCGTTGTCAAGGTCGACCATGACGAAGTGTTGCTCGACATTGGCTACAAAACCGAGGGTGTTATTCCCTCCAAGGAACTTTCGATCAAGCACGATGTTAATCCCGATGATGTCGTGGAAATTGGCGACCAGGTAGAAGCCCTCGTCCTCCAGAAGGAAGACAAGGAAGGCCGCCTCCTCCTCTCGAAGAAGCGCGCGCAGTACGAACGCGCCTGGGCTGAAATCGAGAAGATCAAGGAAGCTGATGGTGTCGTGACCGGTACCGTCATCGAAGTCGTCAAGGGCGGCCTGATTGTTGATATCGGGCTGCGTGGCTTCCTGCCCGCTTCGCTCGTTGAAATGCGCCGCGTGCGCGATCTGCAGCCCTACATCGGCCGCGAACTCGAAGCGAAGATCATCGAACTTGATAAGAACCGCAACAACGTGGTTCTTTCCCGCCGCGCTTGGCTGGAAGCATCCCAGTCCCAGGCCCGTGGCGAATTCCTGCACCAGCTCCAGAAGGGCCAGGTGCGCGAAGGCTTCGTCTCCTCCATCGTCAACTTCGGTGCCTTCGTGGACCTCGGCGGTGTGGACGGCCTCGTTCACGTCTCCGAACTGTCCTGGAAGCACATCGACCACCCGTCCGAGGTTGTCGAAGTGGGCCAGCCCGTCACCGTCGAAGTTCTCGATGTTGATATGGACCGCGAGCGTGTCTCGCTCTCCCTCAAGGCCACCCAGGAAGATCCCTGGCAGTCCTTCGCCCGCACCCACGCGATCGGCCAGATCGTTCCGGGTCGCGTGACCAAGCTCGTTCCCTTCGGCGCTTTCGTGCGCGTGGAGGACGGCATCGAAGGCCTCGTCCACATCTCCGAACTGGCTTCCCGCCACATCGACACCCCGGAAGAGGTTGTCAAGGTGGGCGACGACGTCTTCGTCAAGGTCATCGATATCGATCTGGACCGCCGCCGCATTTCACTCTCCCTCAAGCAGGCGAACGAAGGCGTGGATCCGAACTCCCAGGACTTCGATCCCTCGCTCTACGGCATGGCCGCTGATTACGACGAAAACGGCAATTACAAGTACCCCGAAGGCTTCGATCCCGAATCGAACGAATGGCTCGAGGGTTACGAAGCTCAGCGCGAGGCATGGGAGAACGAATACGCCCAGGCCCAGGCTCGTTGGGAAGCGCACAAGGCCCAGGTCGCTGCCGCGATCGAAGCCGATGCTGCTGCCGGTGCCCAGGCTGCTGCCGCTGCCGAACCGGCCGCGGATATCCCGGCCAGCTACAGCTCCACCTCCGAACCGAGCGGCTCGCTCGACTCGGATGCTGATGAAGCTCTCGCCGCTCTGCGTGAGAAGCTGACCAACAACTAAGGTTCGCGTTTCCGCGGGTAGCAGCTAAGCTCCCGCGCGTAGCCGGGGAACGTCCAGGCTATAGCGCATAGCAGCACGCTACCGCGGGTAAATACCTTGTACCGCCGCCGGCGCACCTCTTCGGGGGAGCGCCGGCGGCGTTTTCTTTCTCCCGGGCGCATTGTTAAGCTGAAATGGTGAACGCACTAACAATCGGGGGAGCCAGCGCACAACTCCTGCGCCCCTTCACCTACCCGCGGGGCCGCGCCCTGCGGGTCGCGGTATCCGGCGGCATCGGCGCCGGCAAATCCACGGTTACCCACGTCTTACGCGACCGCGGCGCAATCATCGCCGACGCCGACGCCCTTGCCCGCGAGATCACCGCCCCGGGTAGTCCCGTCCTCGCGCAGCTCACCGCCGCATTCGGTCCGGATATTTTAAACGACGACGGCGCTCTCAACCGGGCCGCCCTCGCCGCACATATCTTCACGAACCCGGCCGCCCGCCACCGGCTCGAAGCCCTCACCCATCCCGCTATCATCGCGCGGGCTCGGGATATCCTCGCCAGTGCCGCCCCCGGCCAACTGGCGGTCTACGATGTGCCGCTCCTGGTAGAAACCCGCGCTGACCGCGAAGTCGATTGCGTCATTATTGTGGCGGCCCCGGAAGAACAACGAATCGAGCACCTGCGGGACCGGGGGATGAGCCGAGCTGATGCCCAGGCCAGGATGCGCAACCAGGTAGATGATGAGGCCCGCCGGGCCCTGGCCCATATCTGGATCTGGAATGCGGGAAGCCGCGCGGAGCTCGAGAACCTCGTTACCCAGTGTGCGGAGAGCTGGCTGGCGGCGCCGCAGGCGCCGGCGTCGTCGTAAAAGAATCAAAAGAAACGCAAGTAAAAAGGTGACCGGTACCGTGTTTACTCTCAGCGTAAGAGGGAGTACCATTTACAGATAGTGAAATGACCGTTTCGCTATATGGTACGTCTCGTCGCCACGAAGCAACGATGCGCGGCGATGGGGCCTAAAATTTGAGAGGTTAAAAAGCTATGCCAATTGTTTGGCTGCTCGTGGGCATTGCGTTGATGCTCGTGCTCAACATCGTGTTCAAGGTGAATTCGATGCTCGCGCTGTTGCTCGCCGCCGTGGTGGTGGCGCTGTGCAACGGCATGGGCCCGATGGATACTCTCAAGACCGTCACCACCGGTTTTGGTTCTACGCTGGGTTCGCTCGCCATTATCGTTGTTTTCGGTGCAGTTATCGGCCGCCTCATGGTGGACTCCGGTGCGTCTCACGTGCTGGCATCGGGGCTCATCCGCCGCTTCGGACTGCGCTTCGTGCGTATCGCCGTCATCATCATCGGTCTTATTTTCGGCCTGGCGATGTTCTACGAAGTTGCCTTCCTCATGATTGCGCCGCTCGTTATTTCTATTGCTCAGGAAGCAAAGGTGCCGTGGCTGCGCCTGGCCATTCCGGCCGTCTGCGCCACCACGGTTGCTCACTCCATCTTCCCGCCGCAGCCCGGTCCGGTTGCGCTCATCGAACAGTACAAGGCCGATGCCGGCATGGTGTACCTCCTCGGTATTCCCATGGCCATCCTCTGGGTCATCGTGGGTGGCGTGCTGCTGCCCAAGATTCTCGGTAACCTCGAGCGCCCGGTGCCGAAGTTCATGTCCGGTGATGACAACGATAAGGAAGCCGCGGTTAACCCGCCGTCCTTCTTCGTTTCGCTTATCGTGCCGCTCAGCCCGGCCATCATTATGATCTCGGTGACCATCGCCAATATCTGGGTGGATCCGAAATCGACGCTGGGCCAGTGGCTCAACTTCTTCGGCTCTTCTCCGGTTGCCATGTCCGTGGCGCTGGTGCTCGCCATGCTGCTCTTCGGTATTCAGCGCGGGCACAAGGGTGAATGGGTCATGGATAAGTTCAATAAGGCCGTCTCCATTATTGCCGGCGTTGTCATGATTATTGGTGCCGGTGGCGCCTTCAAGCAGGTTGTTATCGACTCCGGTATCGGCGATTACATTGGCGGCTTCATGAGCGCGGGTGCGGTTTCGCCCTACATCATGGCGTGGTTCATCACCGTTCTTATCCGCCTGGCGACCGGCCAGGGCGTGGTCTCCGCGATGACCGCCGCCTCCATTATTGGTGCGGCTGTTATGGACCCGGTGACCGGCGTGATGCAGGCGGGCGTGGATCCCACGCTCCTCGTGCTCGCCACCGCCGCGGGCTCCAACTTCATGACGCATATTAATGACGCGTCCTTCTGGCTCTTCAAGGAATACTTCGATCTGTCCATCAAGGACACCCTGAAGACGTGGGGCGGCCTGCTCGCCTCCGGTTCGCTGGTCTCACTGGCGTACGTAATGTGCCTCTCGCCGTTCTTCGGCTAAGGCATGAGCAAGAAGGTGCGGGCGGCCGGTATGGTCGCCCGCATCGCACACATAAAGAAAAACAAGGAGTACACATGACGCAGAGCATTCCCTTTGCCGAGCAGAATATCGCCGGCGTCAGCCTCGTCACCCGTGGGGACCTGAGCGCGCTGGAGATTAACACCGATACCGTATCCGGTACCGTTTTCCCCTACGGCGCCCACGTTGCCTCCTGGAAACCGGCTGGCTTCGAGGACGTCCTCTACATGAGCGAACTATCCGGCCTCACGCAGGGCACTCCTATCCGGGGTGGTATCCCGGTGGTAGCCCCGTGGTTCGGCCCCTCGGATAACGGCCTGCACGGCTGGGCCCGCATCCAGGATTGGACCCTCGAATCCGTGAGTGGGGATTCCACCGCGGTGGAAGTGACCTTCACCCTCGCGGGCAGTGCCCTGGGCGGAGAGCTGGGCGATTCCCTCCAGCTCGCCTACACCGTGCACCTGGGCAGCGATTTCTGGGTACGGCTGAGCGCCACCAATACCGGCACGGAAAACATTGCCCCGGAGCTGGCTCTCCACGCCTACTGGGCGGTGGATGCCCAAGCGCTTCGCATCGAAGGTATCGAAGAGGGCGGTATTGATCGCCTCGCCGATAACGCGCAGCTCCCGGCCGGGCCCTTTGAGGCACTCGAAGGCCAGACCGTGGATCGTTTCTACCCCTTCGCGGGCGATATCGTGCTCGTGGACGCGGGTGGGAACCGTAAGATCACCTTGAGCTCGGAAGAATCCGATAAGTCCGTGGTGTGGAACCCGGGCACGAAGGGCTCGGCCGCGAATGCGGATATGCCCGATGATGCCTGGAAGCATTTTGTGTGCGTGGAAGCGACTCGGGTGCGCGAAGGCGCCCCGCAGCTCGCGCCGGGGGAGAGCGCCACGCTCACCCTGCACGCCACGGTTGAGCAGCTCGGCTAAGTTGTCCCGGCGGCGGCTAAGTTTTCTCGGTTGCTACGTTCGCCCAGCAGCGAGAAAACGTAGCTGAAAGCAGCCGATAGCCGTTTGTTACGACGACGGCGCCCAGTGGCCGGATAACGCCCCGAATTTCTTCGGGCCGTTATCCGGCCACTGGCGTATTTCATACCGCAATCCGGGACCGGGCTAGTAAGCTCGCCACTATGGCTCTTGATTCTGAGATTGTGCGCAGCGATAAGCCTTTTGAAGTAATTTCCGAGTACCGCCCCTCGGGTGATCAGCCCGCCGCGATTGCCGAACTCACCCGCCGCATTAACGACGGTGAAAAGGACGTGGTGCTGCTGGGAGCCACCGGTACCGGAAAATCCGCCACCACCGCCTGGCTTATTGAACAGGTGCAGCGCCCCACCCTCATTATGGAGCCGAATAAAACCCTGGCTGCGCAAATGGCGGCGGAATTCCGCGAACTCATGCCCAATAACGCGGTGGAATACTTCGTTTCCTATTACGATTACTACCAGCCGGAAGCCTACGTTCCCCAAACCGATACCTTTATCGAAAAAGATTCCTCCATTAACGATGAGGTAGAGCGCCTGCGCCATTCGGCTACCAATTCGCTCCTCACCCGGCGCGACACCGTGGTGGTGGCATCCGTTTCCTGCATTTACGGCCTGGGCACCCCGCAGGAATACGTTGATCGCATGGTGCAACTCCACGTGGGCCAGCAACTGGACCGCGATGAGCTACTTCGCACCTTCGTGTCCATGCAGTACACCCGCAACGATATTGCTTTCACCCGCGGCACCTTCCGGGTGCGGGGCGATACCGTGGAGATTATCCCCGTGTACGAAGAGCTGGCTATCCGCATTGAATTCTTCGGTGATGAGATTGATGGAATTTCCCTCCTCCACCCGCTCACCGGGGATGTTATCCAACGCACCGATACCGCGCACGTGTTCCCGGCCTCCCACTACGTGGCCGGCCCCGAGCGCATGGAACGCGCTATCCGCTCCATTGAGGAAGAACTGGCTGAACGCCTGGAGTATCTGCGCGCCCATAACAAGCTCCTCGAGGCTCAGCGCCTGGAAATGCGCACCAGCTACGATATCGAGATGATGCGCAATATTGGAACAACTTCCGGTATTGAAAACTATTCGCGGCATATTGACGGGCGTGGCCCGGGAACTGCCCCGAATACCCTCCTCGATTATTTCCCCGATGATTTCCTCCTCATTCTCGATGAATCCCACGTGACTGTTCCCCAGATTGGGGCCATGTACGAAGGGGATATGTCGCGCAAACGTACCCTGGTGGAATACGGTTTTCGGCTGCCCTCCGCCATGGATAACCGCCCCCTCAAATGGGAGGAATTCCTTGATCGCATCGGCCAAACCGTGTATCTATCCGCGACGCCTGGCAAATATGAACTTGGCCAAGCGGACGGCGTCGTCGAACAAATTATTCGACCCACCGGTTTGGTCGATCCCCTTATTAAAGTCAAGCCCACCGAAGGGCAGATCGATGATCTACTCGAGGAAGTGCGGGTGCGGGCCGAACGCGATGAACGGGTGCTCGTCACCACGCTGACGAAGAAAATGGCTGAGGATCTTACCGCGTACCTGGCGGATCGCGGGGTGCGGGTCGAGTACTTGCATTCGGATGTGGATACCCTGCGCCGCGTGGAGCTGCTGCGGGAGCTGCGGCTCGGGAAATTCGATGTGCTCGTGGGTATTAACCTGCTGCGCGAGGGCCTGGATCTTCCGGAAGTATCGCTCGTGGCGATTCTCGATGCCGATAAGCAGGGCTTTTTGCGGTCCACCACCTCGCTTATTCAGACCATCGGGCGCGCGGCCCGTAATGTTTCCGGGGAAGTGCATATGTACGGGGATAGCATCACCCCGAATATGCAGCAGGCTATTGATGAAACGAATCGGCGCCGGGAGAAGCAGCTCGCCTACAACCGCGAACACGGTATTGATCCGCAGCCGCTGCGCAAACGCATCGCGGATGTGACCGATATGCTGGCCCGCGAGGATGTGGATACCGAACAGTTGCTCGCCGGCGGGTATCGCCAGGAACCCGCGCATGCGCGGGCCCGCGCTTCGGAAGCGGAAATTGCCCGCGCGCAGGGCGGGAAAGAGCTGCGCGAACTCATTACCGAGCTCACCGCGCAGATGCACGCGGCCGCCGAACAGCTCCAATTTGAACTCGCGGCGCGCTACCGCGATGAGATCAAGGATCTGAAAAGCGAGCTGTGGCATTCCCAGCAGGCCCAGAAATAAAACGGCTGCACGGGAGCACGCCCACGAGCGCGCACCACGCACGGTACGCAAACCACATATGAAACGCGGCTCGGCGCCGCTCCCCATCGTGTAAAGTGTGCACTCGTGGAGGGGAGTATTCCCATCAACCACCGATTCGTCAGCACGAGACCCACCCGGGTCGTCCGGATCGGAGACCTGCCGCGGCCGCGCGCCCGGCGGGTGGGAAGAGACCTCCGGTCATTCCATCCGGAGGGTATTTATGCTTTCATACGCCACGGGTGTGCTGCCGTTGACGAGCACGCCCGAGCAGATGTCGGTCGATGTGGCCGAGTGGATTCTGCTTTTCGTCGTCGTTATCGGTATTTTCGCCTTTGATCTGCTGTCCCACGTGCGCAAACCACACGAACCCAGCATGAAAGAATCGGCCGGCTTCCTGCTGTTCTACATTTTCCTGGCCGTCTGCCTGGGCGGATACCTGTGGTGGCGCCACGGGGATACCTTCGGGTTGCAATTCTTCAGCGTCTGGGGCGTGGAATATTCACTTTCCGTCGATAATATTTTCGTCTTCATTATTATTATGGGTTCCTTCGCGGTGCCCCGTGCCCTCCAGCAAAAAGTGCTGTTCTGGGGCATTGTTATTGCGCTGTGCCTGCGCTTCATTTTCATCGTGCTGGGCAAAGTTATTGTGGAATCCCTGGCCTGGTCCTTCTTCCTCTTCGGTGCCTTCCTGCTGTGGACCGCATTCTCGCAGGTCAAAGAGGGGCTCTCGGAAAGCGAACCGACGGGCGAAGAAGCCGATAACTTCTTCGTGCGCCTGGCACGCCGCACCCTCCCGGTGGCCGAGGATTACCACGGTGACCACTACATCGTGAAGCGCGGCGGCAAGCGCTATATCACCCCGCTACTGCTGTGCATTATCGCCATCGGCGGGATCGACCTCATGTTCGCCCTCGATTCCATCCCGGCCTCCTTCGGTTTCACCACCGAACCCTTCATTATTTTCGCGGCGAACGCCTTCGCGCTCATGGGCCTGCGCCAGATGTTCTTCCTGGTCGACGGCCTGCTCGAACGCCTCGTGTACCTGCACTTCGGCCTGGCCGCGATCCTCGCCTTCATCGGCTTCAAACTCATTTTCGAAGCCCTGCACCATTACGATATTGCCACCGGCTTCTTCGAGTTCACGCCGCTGAGCTCGCTGCTCGTCATCGTGGTCATTATTGTGGTGACGGTGGTGGCGTCCCTGCTTCGCTCGCGTTCTCTCGCGCGTAAGGAGAAGAACGACGACGACGGCGCAGCTGGCGGCGGCGCTAACTAAGGTGATGCGTGCCAGTAGCGCGAGGCGCTTCAGGCACCAGCCGGGCTAGTGGGGTCATCGGCGTGGAACCGGGCTCATTGCTGCGGCGCCGCACTAATCGGCGCTGCGCCGGGCCAGGCGGCGAGCCAGAATCGCGCACACAAAAATTTGTAACTGGTGGAAAATAACCACCGGGACGGACAGCGGGGCGACCGTGGCCGGGGAGAACAGTGCCTTGGCCATCGGGAGCCCCGTTGCTAATGATTTCTTCGAACCGCACATGAGCACCACGATGCGATCCTCCACGGACATACGAGCCAGGCCCCCGAGCCACCAGGTAATGGAGAGCATGGCTGCTAGCAGCACGCAGCACAGGGCGAGCAGACCGAGGATCGTCCAGAGCGTCACCCCCGCCCAGGCACCTTCCGCGGTGGCATTGAGCACGGAGGAGAGCACGATGAGGATAATCGAGGTGTTATCCACCGTGCGCACCAGCCGCGGGCGAGCCCGGAACCAGGTGCCGACCCAGGGCTGGAGGCACTGCCCGATAATAAAGGGGAGGAGTAGCTTGAGGAGCACCGAATTAATTGATCCGGCCGAAGCGCCCTCCACGTGCAGGAAAAGCAGCACCAACAGCGGGGTGAGGAAAATCCCGGCAATATTGGAGACGGTAGCGGAAGTGACGGCGGCGGCCACATTCCCACGGGCAATGGACACCATCGTCACCGAGGACTGGATGGTAGAAGGCAGCAGCGCCAGGTACAGGAAACCGAGGGCGAATGCCGGGCCCAGGAAAGGCGCCACCAGGTGGCCCAGGGCAAAACCAAGAAGCGGGAAAATGAGGTAGGTGCACAGGAACACCAGACCTTGGAGTTTAATATTGCGCAGCCCGGCCAGCACGTCCCGGGTGCGTAGTCGCATCCCGTACACCAGGAAAACGCAGGCCACCGCGAGGTCGGAAACCGTGCCCAGGTGCGCCCGGACCGCACTGGGTGCCGGAATAAGAAGCCCGGCGATCATCGCGAGGATAATGCCGGCCACCAGGGGATCGGGCCGGTATCGGAGGAGACGTGCTCGGTTACGTGCCATGGGAACCAGCCTAGCGTGAACATTGCACCATCCGGTTATCGAACCTGTGTTCAACCGTGTAAGCTTGGCCGGGTGAGTGATGTTATCCATGTTCAGGGCGCGCGGGAAAATAACCTCCGTAATATCACGGTGGATATTCCCCGCGATCAACTCGTTGTCTTTACCGGGCTTTCGGGCTCCGGTAAATCCTCCCTGGCTTTTGACACCATTTTTGCCGAAGGACAGCGCCGCTACGTGGAATCGCTGAGCTCCTACGCTCGCATGTTCCTCGGCCAGATGGATAAACCCGATGTGGACCTCATCGAGGGGCTCTCCCCGGCGGTATCCATCGATCAGAAATCCACCAACCGTAACCCGCGCTCCACGGTGGGCACGGTTACGGAAGTCTATGACTACCTGCGTTTGCTGTACGCGCGGGCCGGGGTGCAGTACTGCCCGGAATGCGGCGCGAAAATCACCGCCCAAAGTGCCCAGCAAATCGTGGATACCCTCCTCACCTACCCGGAAGGTACCCGTTTCCAGATTCTCGCCCCGGTGGTGCGTGACCGCAAGGGTGAATACGCGGATGTGTTCACGGATCTCGCCCAGGCCGGCTACACCCGCGCCCGGGTCGATAGCGAAGATATCCGTCTGGACAACCCGCCCAGCCTCGATAAGAAACTGCGCCACAATATCGACGTCGTTGTTGATCGCCTGGTGGTGCGCGAAGGCATCACCAGCCGTCTCACCGATTCGGTGGAGCAGGCCCTCGGGCTCTCCTCCGGGCTCATGGTGGTGGAATTCGTGGACGCGGCCGAAGGCGAAGAACGCTCCCGGCGTTTTTCCGAGCATCGCTCCTGCCCGAACGGGCACGCTCTCGCCCTGGAAGAAATCGAACCGCGCACCTTCTCTTTTAACGCCCCCTACGGGGCCTGCCCGGCGTGCGATGGCCTGGGTTCCACCCTGGAAGTGGATCCGGATCTGGTGGTCCCGCATCCGGAAAAAACTCTCCGGGAGGGCGCCATCGCCCCGTGGACGAGCCACCAAGATTTCTTCACCCGCCAGATGGAAGCCCTGGGGGAGGAGCTCGGCTTCGATGTGGATACCCCTTGGAAGGACCTTCCCAAGAAAGCGCGGAAGGCCCTGCTGGAAGGCAATAACTACAAGGTGACCGTCAAGTACCGCAATCGCTGGGGGCGGGAAAAAACCTATGCCACCGGCTTCGAGGGGGTCCTCGGCTACGTCAAACGTAAGCACGGGGAAACTGAATCCAGCTGGTCGAAGGAACGTTACGAAGGCTATATGCGGGAGATTGCCTGCTCGGCCTGCCACGGTGCCCGCCTCAAGCCGGATGTGCTGGCGGTGCGCATCGGAAACCTCAATATTTTCGAACTGTGCTCCCTCGCCATCGACGATGCCAAAGCCTTCCTCGACTCCGTTGAACTCGATGCGCGCCAAGCCCAGATCGCCGCGCAGGTACTGCGCGAAATCCAGGTACGGATGGGATTCCTCGTGGATGTGGGGCTGTCCTATCTCACCCTCGCGCGGGGCGCCTCCACGCTTTCGGGCGGGGAAGCCCAGCGTATCCGCCTCGCCACCCAGATCGGTTCCGGGCTGGTGGGCGTGCTTTACGTGCTCGACGAACCCTCTATTGGCCTTCACCAGCGCGATAATGAAAAACTCATCGGCACCCTCGTCAAGCTCCGCGACCTGGGGAATACCCTTATCGTCGTCGAACACGATGAAGAAACGATTCGCACCGCCGATTACGTTATTGATATCGGCCCGGGTGCGGGAGAATTCGGGGGGCACGTTGTGTACGCCGGAGACGTTGCGGGTTTGAGTGCGTGCGAAGAATCCGTGACCGGTGCCTATCTATCCGGGAAACGTGCCATAACGACGCCGCAGCAGCGGCGCACCGTTGATCCGCAGCGGAAAATCACGGTGCGGGGCGCCCGGGAAAATAACCTCAAAAACGTGGAGGTCTCTTTCCCCCTCTCTACCTTTATCGCGGTGACCGGAGTGTCCGGCTCCGGGAAATCCACCCTCGTTAACCAGATTCTCTACCGCTCCTTAGCGAACCAGCTCAACGGTGCCCATACGGTGCCGGGGCGCCACCGGGAGGTCACCGGGGCAGGGGAACTCGATAAGGTCGTGCACGTGGACCAGTCTCCTATCGGGCGCACCCCGCGCTCAAATCCGGCCACCTACACCGGGGTATGGGATAAAGTGCGCCAGCTCTTCGCCCAAACCCAGGAGGCGAAGGTGCGCGGCTACGGCCCGGGGCGCTTCTCCTTTAACGTTAAGGGCGGCCGCTGCGAAGCCTGCAAGGGCGATGGCACCGTGAAAATTGAGATGAACTTCCTTCCCGATGTATATGTGCCCTGCGAGGTCTGCCACGGCACCCGCTACAACCGGGAAACCCTGGAAGTGAAGTACCGCGGGAAGAACGTCTCTGAAGTTCTTAATATGACTATTCACGAGGCCGCGGAATTCTTCGATCCCATCACGAATATCACCCGCTATCTCACTACCCTGGAACGGGTGGGCCTGGGCTACGTGCGTTTGGGGCAATCGGCCACCACGCTTTCCGGTGGGGAAGCCCAGCGCGTCAAGCTCGCTTCGGAATTGCACCGCCGCTCCAGTGGCCGCACTGTCTATATTCTCGATGAGCCCACCACGGGCCTGCATTTTGAGGATATCCGCAAACTCCTCCTGGTGCTGCAATCCCTCGTGGATAAAGGCAATACCGTGATTGTTATCGAGCATAATCTCGATGTCATTAAATGCGCGGATTGGGTTATTGACATGGGGCCGGAAGGAGGCGCCGGCGGGGGCACCGTCGTCGCCACCGGAACCCCGGAACAGATCGCCGCGGTGCCAGAATCCTATACTGGGCAATTCCTCCGCCCCCTCCTGGAGGAGACGAGGAGGTGACGGGCCGTGGCTGATCCACGCAGCTACCGCCCGGCGCCGTCGTCCATTCCCACCGACCCGGGCGTCTACCGTTTCGTGGACGGTGAAGGGCGCATTCTTTACGTCGGGAAAGCGAAGAATCTACGCAACCGGCTCCAGAATTATTTTCAACCGCCCGAACGCCTTATTCCGCGTATCCGCACCATGGTGCATACCGCCACCAATGTGGTGTGGGTGGTGGTGGGCAGTGAAATCGAGGCCCTCACCCTGGAGTACTCCTGGATTAAGGAATTCGAACCGCCCTTCAATGTGATGTTTCGGGATAATAAGTCCTATCCCTACCTGGCGGTTTCCCTGGGGGAGGAGTTCCCGCGCGCCTATATCACCCGGGAAAAGCACCGCAAAGGCACCCTGTACTTCGGGCCGTACACCAAGGTCTGGGCGATCCGGAAAGTGCTGGACGCTCTGCTTCCCGTCTTCACCATGCGCTCGTGCTCCGATGCGGAATTTCGGCGGGGGCAGCGCACCGGCAAGCCCTGCTTCAATACCCATATCGGGCTGTGTAACGGGGCCTGCGCCGGGCTGGTGAGCGCGGCGGAGAATCGCGCCGTCGCCGAAGAATTCGTAAAATTCATGGAATCGGACGGCAGCGATTTTATTCGCGCCCGCACCGCGGAAATGAAAAAAGCAGCTGCCGTGGAAGATTTCGAACGCGCCGCGAAACTACGCGATGAAATCACCGCGATGAAAACCGCAACCGAACGCAATGTTGTGGTCTTCGATTCCAATCTCAACGCCGATATTATCGGGCTGGAATCCGATGAAATTGATGCCTCGGTCCAGATTTTTTACGTGCGCGGCGGGCGAATCCGCGGGCAGCGCGGCTGGGTAACAGAAACCGAAGGTACCGAACCGGCCGATATTATCAACGCGCTGCTCCTCCATATTTACGGCAATCCCGAATATGACTCCTACCGCGGGGTGGGCACCCAGGGCGACCGCACCGTGCGAGCCGGCACCTCCGTTGATGACCGCGACCACGTACCGCCCGGGGCCATCCCGGGGGAGATATGGGTGCCGGTTTTCCCCTCGGATCGAGCCGGGTTGGAACGCTGGCTTGCCGAGCGGCGCGGCGGGCCGGTCCACCTCAAACGCCCCCAGCGCGGGCCCAAAGCCCAGCTTGCGGATACCGTGCACGCGAATGCCAAACAGGCTTTTGACCGTAATAAGCTGGCGCGGGCCGCTGATATTACGGTGCGTTCCCAAGCCCTGGAAGAACTGCGCATCGGCCTGGATTTGGATCGCGCCCCGCTGCGCATCGAAGGCTACGATATTTCCCATACCCAGGGCCATCAGCAGGTTGGCTCCATGGTGGTTTTCGAAGACGGCCTGAAGAAAACCTCCGATTACCGGCATTTCATCGTGCGCGGGCCGGAAGGTCAGGGGGCACGCGATGACACCGCCGCGATGGACGAAGTGCTGCGCCGCCGGCTGCGCCGTTTAAACGACGACGCCGCCCACGCCGCCGATGCCGGCGGCGTGGAAGACGAAGGCGCGCCCACCGCTGCCCCGCGCCGTTTCGCCTACCGCCCCGACCTCCTCGTGGTGGACGGCGGGCTCCCGCAAGTCAATGCCGCCCAGCGGGTGGTTGATGAGCTCGGCGCCGATGTGCGGGTGGTGGGCCTGGCCAAACGCCTGGAAGAAGTGTGGATCCCGGGGGAGGAGTTCCCGGTTATTTTCCCGCGTACCTCGCCCGCGCTGCGTCTCCTCCAGCAACTACGCGATGAATCGCATCGTTTCGCCATTACTTTCCACCGTAAGAAACGCGGTCAGGCGATGACCCGCTCCGCGCTCGATGCCATCCCAGGGCTGGGCCCGGCTAAGCAGAAGAAATTGCTGAGCGTGCTCGGTTCGGTCAAACGGATCCGGGAGGCCAGCATTGAGGAACTCACCGAAGTTCCGGGCATCGGCCCGGTGCTCGCAGCGGCCATCAAGGAAGCATTGGGCGAAGAATAACGGGGTGGCTTCGCGCAAACTGGGTGCGGTAGCCATTAACGAAGCCCCGCCGGAGGAGTAACGCGGACCGCGCTGTGTGGCATGATGGAGATATGAGTGACACGCGTGACATCAACGATACTTCCCGTATCCCCGCCATCGTTCCGGCCGCTGATTGCAGCACGGAATTACCGCCGGCCAACGTCCCGGAAATCATTATTGTGACGGGAATGTCCGGCGCGGGGCGCTCCCGAGCGGCTGCCACCCTGGAGGATCTGGGCTGGTACGTGGTAGATAACCTCCCGCCGCGCCTGCTCAGCGCCCTGGCCGGACTGCTCTCCGGAAACGGGAAAGTAACCCGGATGGCCGCGGTGGTGGATGTGCGCTCCCGAGAATTCTTCGCCGAACTCCTGGAAGTCCTCACCGATCTCACGAATAGCGGTATTAATTACCGCATTATCTTCCTGGATGCCGATGATGCCTCGCTGGTGCGCCGCTACGAAAGCGTGCGCCGGCCCCACCCGCTCCAGGGCCACGGCCGACTTTATGACGGCATTACCGCGGAACGTCAACTCCTCGCAGACCTGCGCAGCCGCGCCGATTCCGTGATCGATACGTCCCGGCTCTCCGTCCACGATCTTTCCCGGAAAATCCGCCACCTCGTAGGCGAAACTTCCGGAACAGAAGCCACCCGCGTCACGGTCATGTCCTTCGGCTTCAAATACGGCCTGCCGCTGGACGCGGATAATGTGGCCGATGTGCGCTTCCTGCCTAATCCCTACTGGATTTCCGAGCTGCGCCACCTGAGCGGCCACGATGAACCGGTAGCTCATTTCGTGCTGGAGCAGGACGGCGCGGAAGCTTTTGTGCGCGAGTACTCCCACCTCATCCACACCATCTTGGCCGGCTACGCCCGCGAACTCAAACCCTTTACCACCATCGCTATTGGCTGCACCGGCGGGAAGCACCGCTCGGTGGCCATCGCGGAAGCGGTATCCGAAGCGCTGCGAGCGGCCGGACATTCGGTGCGCACCATCCACCGTGATTTGGGGCGCGAATAATGGGCGGGCGCGGTAGTCGCGGCCCGCGCGTCGTCGCCCTCGGGGGCGGTCACGGCCTGTACGCCTCACTTTCGGCCCTGCGACTCATCACCCAAAACATCACCGCCGTGGTCACCGTTGCGGACGACGGCGGCTCCTCGGGGCGCCTCCGCGATGAATTCAACGTGATTCCGCCCGGAGATTTGCGCATGGCGCTGTCTGCTTTATGCGACGACGGCGAATGGGGCCAGACCTGGCGCGACGTCCTGCAATACCGTTTCTCCTCCGAAGGTCCCCTCAATGGGCACGCCATGGGGAACCTCCTTATTGTGTCCATGTGGGAACAATTGGGGAGCACGGTTTCCGGCCTCGACTGGGTGGGCCAGCTGCTGCGCATTGACGGGCGGGTACTGCCTATGTCACCCATCCCGCTGGAAATCGAAGCGCGGGTCATTGATGAGGAAGACGGCCCCCAGCTCTATCGCGGGCAGGTGGCGGTGGCAACGGCCCGCGGCAAAGTGGAGCACGTCAGCCTCATTCCGGAGAATCCTCCCGCCCAACCCGAAGCGATCGCCGCTATTGACGAAGCCGATTGGATCGTTTTCGGGCCGGGCTCCTGGTATACCTCGGTTATTCCCCACCTCATGGTTCCCGATCTGCACGCGGCCCTGGTGCGCTCCCCGGCCCGCCGGGTCCTCGCCCTCAATCTGCGTACCGAGCGCGAAACCTGGGGGATGAGCGCCGCGGATCATATCCGCTCCTTCGCCCGCCACGCCCCTGATCTGCGCATTGACGTGGTGGTGGCCGATCCGCGCAGCGTGGACGATATCGGTGAAGTAGCCGCGGAAGCCGAAGGCATCGGGGCCACTCTCATGCTGCGACAGGTTAGAATGGGCGATAATCGCGCACGTCACGATGCGCTACGTTTGGCCGCTGCCTATCGGGATGCCTTCGAAGGCGTCATAGGAGATTCCTAAATCGGAAGCTCCCGCACGGGGAAGAATCCACAACCGGGATATTCCCCGGTCAGCAGCGGTCCCACCATAGAAGGAAGGGGAGTCGTGTCCGCGTTAACACGTACGGTGAAAGATGAGCTAGCCACCGTTACGCCGGCCTCGCTTTCCGCCGCTCTGGCTGAACTCACCGCGATGTTCCGGTACGGCGGGGGATTAGCCGTGCGTTCGCGCACCCTGGAACTGGTGGCCGAAGTGGGCCACCGCCCCACCGCGCAGCGCCTATGGGAATTGGTGCGCCAGCTTTTCTCCGTGGAACCGGAACTTCTTTCCGTCTCCTCGCAGATGCGGCAGGGCCAGCGTTTCCTGGTGCGTTCCTCGGAAAATACCGAGCGCATCGCCGTGAAACTCGGGCTTCTGGACGCGCACGGCCGGCCGGTGCGGGGGCTTCCGCCCGCGGTGGTGGGCGGCTCGAAAGCCGATGCGGGCGCTGCCTGGCGCGGAGCTTTCCTGGCGCGGGGCACCCTCATGGAACCCGGGCGCAATGCCTCCCTGGAGATCATTTGCCCGCGCCTCGAGGCGGCCTACGCCCTGGGCGGGCTGGCCCGCCGCCTCGATATTCCCTACCGGGTACGCGAATCGCGCGGGGCCCACCGGATCGATATCCGCGGGGGAGAAGCGATCTCCGATATGCTCACCCGCATGGGCGCCAATGACGCCGTGCTGCGCTGGGAAGAATTACGTGTGGAACGGGAAGTCCACGGCACGGTTAACCGTCTTGCTAATTTCGACGACGCAAATATGCGCCGCAGTGCCGATGCCGCTGTTATCGCGGTGATCCGGGTCAAGCGAGCATTTGAAATTCTCGGCACGGATGTGCCGGAGAATTTGCGGGCAGCCGGCGAAGCCCGCATTGCCCACCCGGAAGATTCCCTCAACCTGCTCGGGGAGCAACTCACCCCGCGCGCCACGAAAGATGCGGTGGCCGGGCGCTTGCGTCGGCTGAATTCCATGGCGGATAAACGGGCCAAGGAGCTGGGCATTCCGGACACCATGGCCGCGGTACGGGCGGCAGGGCACACGGCAATGTCCTAACGCGCGGTAGCGCGTTCGCCGTCGTCGAAATATAGAACAGTCAAAAATGGGACTAAGGGCGTGTTATGCCGTTCTCAAGTTTCGCTCTGTGCCAAAGCTCGCAAGCTCCTTCCAACTGGCATTAGCCCCAGCCGAACGTGACCGGTAGAATAGTGAGTGGTTCCGAGAGAAGTTCTCGGACGGACTTCTCAAAGACAAGAAGTCGAGTTGGAAACGCGCTAGCTGGCGCGTGAGGAGGATAAAGAGTGACTGTACGCGTTGCTATTAACGGCTTCGGCCGTATTGGTCGTGCCGCTGTCCGCGCAGCCCTCGCCGAGGGTGCGGATTTCGAGATCGTCGCGGTCAATGACCTGACCGATATCAAGACTCTCGCCCACCTGCTGAAGTATGACACCGCCGGCGGCCGCCTCCCCGTGGAGATTGAAGCAACCGAAGATGGATTCGTGCTCGACGGCAAGAAGATCAAGGTTCTTGCCGAAAAGGATCCGGCCAACCTCCCGTGGAAGGAACTCGAGGTTGATATCGTTCTCGAGTGCACCGGCCGCTTCCGCACCGGTGAAGCCTGCCAGGCTCATATCGAAGCCGGCGCCAAGAAGGTTCTTATTTCCGCCCCGGCGAAGGGTGAAGATGCCACCTTCGTTATCGGCGTGAACTCCGATCAGTACGATCCGGCCAAGCACAATATTATTTCCAACGCTTCCTGCACCACGAACTGCCTCGCCCCGGTGGCGAAGGTCCTCGTGGACAAGTTCGGCGTCAAGAAGGGTCTCATGACCACGATCCACGCTTACACCGCGGATCAGAACCTGCAGGACGGCCCCCACAAGGATCTGCGTCGCGCCCGCGCGGCCGCGCAGAACATGGTCCCCACCACCACCGGTGCGGCCAAGGCCGTGGCTCTGGTTCTCCCCGAACTCAAGGGCAAGCTCGATGGTTACGCCGTGCGCGTCCCCACCATCACCGGCTCCCTCACGGACCTCACCTTCGAAGCTGAGAAGTCCGATGTCACCGTGGAAGAAATCAACGCCGCGATGAAGGAAGCCTCCGAAGGCGCTCTCAAGGGCACCCTCGCTTACACCGAGGATCCCATCGTTTCTTCGGACATCATCGGTGATCACCACCAGTCCATCTTCGATGCCGGCCTCACCAAGGTGATGGACGGCCAGGTCAAGATCGGCGCTTGGTACGACAACGAATACGGCTACGCCGCTTCCCTCGTGAAGCTTGCCAACCTCGTTGCGAGCAAGCTCTAAAGATCAAGCGATGAGCTGATGTGAAGCCCGTGCGTGCGCTAGCGCGCACGGGCTTCCCTACGCGAAAGGAAAAATATGAGGACTATTGAATCGCTCGGTGACCTCACCGGCAAGAAGGTTTTTGTTCGTTCCGATTTCAACGTTCCGCTGGACGGGGATCGCATCACCGATGATGGCCGTATCCGTGCCGCGCTGCCCACCATTAAGCGTCTCCTCGACGCCAAGGCGAAGGTCATCGTTTCCGCGCACCTGGGCCGCCCCAAGGGCGAGCCGAAGCCGGAATTCTCCCTCGCTCCGGTAGCCAAGCGCCTGGGCGAACTGCTCGGCCGTGAGGTTCCCCTCGCGGAGGATACCGTGGGCCCGGATGCCAAGGCCAAGATTGAGGCCCTGAACGACGGCGACATCGTGCTGCTCCAGAACGTGCGCTATGACAAGCGCGAAGACTCCAAGGTCGATGCCGACCGCGAAGCTCTCGCCAAGGAATACGCCGCGCTGGCCGATGTGTTCGTTTCCGACGGTTTCGGTGTGGTGCACCGCAAGCAGGCCTCGGTTTACGATATCGCGAAGCTGCTGCCCTCGGCCGCCGGTGAGCTCGTTGCCAAGGAAATTAATTCGCTCTCCAAGGCCACCGCGGATCCGGAGCGTCCCTACACCGTGGTGCTGGGTGGCTCCAAGGTCTCCGATAAGATCGGCGTGATTGAGAACCTCCTGGACAAGGCTGATGTTCTCCTCATCGGTGGCGGCATGGCCTTCACCTTCCTGCGCGCCAAGGGCTATGAGATCGGTTCCTCGCTGTGCGAAGATGACCAGATCGAGAAGGCCCGCGAGTACCTGGAGACCGCGTCCAATAAGGGCGTGGAGCTGCTCCTGCCGGTTGACGTCGTC
Source organism: Actinotignum vesiculae (assembly GCF_051267215.1). Lineage (NCBI taxonomy): Bacteria > Bacillati > Actinomycetota > Actinomycetes > Actinomycetales > Actinomycetaceae > Actinotignum > Actinotignum vesiculae. The sequence continues at coordinate 206,061 of NZ_JBOZGG010000002.1, read as the reverse complement.
GTCGCCGATAAGTTCGATAAGGACGCCGAGTCCGAAATCGTTTCCGCTTCCGATATGCCCGCCAACGGCATGGGCCTGGACATCGGGCCGGAAACCGTGGCCGAATACGCGGAGAAGATCGCTTCCTCGAAGACGATCGTCTGGAACGGCCCCATGGGTGTCTTCGAGTTCCCGGCCTTCGCCGAAGGCACGAAGGGCGTTGCCCAGGCCATGCAGGACGCCGAAGGCTTCACCATCGTTGGTGGCGGTGACTCCGCGGCGGCCGTGCGCATCCTCGGTTTCGACGAAGAGAAGTTCAACCACATTTCCACCGGCGGTGGCGCTTCCCTCGAATTCCTCGAGGGTAAGACCCTGCCCGGTATCGCTGTTCTGGAGGATTAATGGCACGCACCCCCCTGATGGCGGGTAACTGGAAGATGAATATGGATCATCTTGAGGCTACCCACCTTGTCCAAAAAGTCGCGTGGACCCTGGATGACGCCGGTTTCACCTACGGTGATGTGGATGTGGCGGTTTTCGCCCCCTACACCGACCTGCGTTCCATCCAGACTCTGTGCGAATCGGATGAGCTGCGCATCGCCTACGGTGCCCAGGATGTGTCCGTGCATGACGAAGGCGCCTACACCGGCGAAATCTCCACCTCGATGCTATCCAAGCTCGGGTGCAGCTACGTCATCGTGGGCCATTCGGAGCGGCGCGCCTACCACGGCGAAAGCAATGAACTCATCGGCCAGAAGGCACAAAAGGTTCTTAGCGCTGGCATGACGCCTATCGTCTGCTGCGGCGAAGAACTCGAGGTGCGCAAGGAAGGCCGGCACGTGGAGTACGTCGTCTCCCAGATTGACGAACTGTTCGCCGGTTTCCAGGCCGCGGATATTGCCAAGCTCGTCATTGCCTACGAGCCCATCTGGGCTATTGGCACCGGCGAAGTGGCCACCCCGGAAGACGCCCAGGAAGTCTGCGGCGCCATCCGGGCTCGCATCGAAGAAACCTTCGGCGCGGATGCGGCTACCGCGGTTCGTATCCAGTACGGTGGGTCGGTCAAGGCTGCCAACGTGCAGGAAATCATGGCCCAGCCTGATGTTGATGGTGCCCTCGTGGGCGGCGCCAGCCTCAAGGCGGAAGAATTTGCGAAGATCGTGATGTTCCGCGGCTAAGGCCACACCGGCTAGAGCCGGAATCCATACCGGCTCAGAGCTATAGCTAAGAGGCTGGGCGCGAAAGCTCCGGTCCCACCGGTTGATACCGGCTAGCTCCGGGGGGGGGGGGGGGGGGGGGGGGGGGGGGGTGGGATTCTTCCCACCCCGCACGTTTTATTTCCCGCAGCCCGGTTCCACCAGGTACACTAACCAAGGACTCTATTACTCTCCGGGTGCACGAAGCACTCGAAAGGACTGGAAATGAAAGCTTTGCTCATTACCTGCGAAGTGCTTATGCTCATCACCAGCATCTTCCTCACGCTCTCCATCTTGCTGCACAAAGGCAAGGGCGGCGGTATCTCCGATATGTTCGGTGGCGGCATTTCCACGTCCATGCGTTCCTCCGGCGTAGCCGAACGCAACCTCAACCGCATCACCGTGGTGCTGGCCCTCATCTGGGGGATTTCCATTATCCTCATCGGCCTCATCGTGAAGGTCGGCATCTAAGTCCTCAGAGTTTTCACGAGGCGTCAATATCAGCCTTAACCAGCGGGGCCGGTACGTGATTATCCACGTACCGGCCCCGCTTCGCACGCTGTCTCTCGCACGCTGAGAGTGCGTCAGGTCGCGTGTAACAGCGCTACTGTCTACATATCTGCGGGAGTTTACACATCCACGTCCGCAGGGGAGTAGTCGAGCAGGGGGAGTCCCTTGGTGAGGACCTCGCCGTAGGCGGTATCGGGATTGAGGTCGCGCAGATCCTCGATGAGCATCGCTTCCAGACTGCGCACCGGCAAAGATACTTCCTGGGGAGCCCGGCCCGGGCGCAGCATCATGCCGTGATCATTGCCCGGGGTGCGATGCAGACTGAGAGCTGCGCCGTCGTTCAAGAAAATCTCCACGCCGGTAATCGGAGCGCCCTCCTGCGGTTCAATCTCCACCGGAACATCCAAGCGCAACCGCAGCCACGCGGCGAGCAAGAAGAGCGAGGAACGGTGCGGACGCCCCCACACCTTCGCGCCGATAATGGTACGGCCCGGGAATTCATCGACCATGGAAGCAATGTAATTGCGCCACAGGGTGGTGCCCGCCCAGCCCAGGTCGGTATCCCCGGGAACGTAATTGGCGGAAAGATGCTGGAGCGCCAAGGCTGGGTGATCGGCAGTGCGGGTGGTGGTAATGCGGCGCTGCGCGATGCGGCCGGCCGCGGTGGCCGCCGGGTTTTCCGGCATATTCTGAATCCACCACGTCACCACGGGAGTATCGGGGAGCAGCAGCGGGGTGACCAAAGTATCTACGTTCTCCGCGGCACCCGCGTGGGCGCGCAAAATAACGATTTCGGAAGCGCCGGCTTCGGATCCGGTGCGGATTTCCGCATCGAGGCGCGCGGTTTCCCCGGCAACGGGAAGCACCGCGATAATCCGCGAAGGATGGGCGCGGGAGGCCCCGGCCGCCGCCTCGAGGGCGTCGCGCACCCCGCCCTCGGTATGCGCCACGATAATGAGCGTGAGAACTCTACCGAGGGCTCCCACCCCGGAAGTTCCGCGCAATTGATCAAGCTGCTGGCCCACCTGGGCGGACGTGGTATCGGCGATATGGTTAATCATGAAGCTTCCTCGGATCTTTCAGGTACGGGATAGAGCCGCTTAGGGTGCCGGCCTAGGGACGGCGCCAGGCGTGGCCGTGGGCGGCGAGCATGGCATTGGCACCGGCAGGGCCCCAGGACCCGGGCGCGTAGGTTTCCAGGGACTCCGGATGAGCATCCCAATAGTTTTCCACCTGGTCAATAATCCGCCAGGATTCTTCCACCTCGCGGGTTTGCGGGAAGAGCGGCGGATCGCCCAGTAGCACGTCGAGAATAAGGCGTTCGTAAGCTTCCGGGGTGTACTCGGTAAAAGCGTGGCCGTAGGCGAAGTCCATGGTGACATCACGCAGCCGCATTTCCGAGCCCGGCACCTTGGAACCGAATTTGAAGGTGATACCTTCATTGGGTTGCACCCGGATAACCAGGGTGTTTTGGCCCAGGCCGGCCACGTCCGGGAAAGGTAGGAAGGGCGGATTGCGGAAGACCACCGCGATTTCCGAAACGCGCCGTCCGAGCCGCTTACCGGTACGCAGGTAGAACGGCACTCCGGACCAGCGCCGCGTCTCAATCCCCAGAGCAATGGCGCCGTAGGTATCGGTCACGGATTCGGCGGGGATACCGTCTTCTTCCCGGTAGCCGCGCACCCACTGGCCACCCTGCCACCCGCTGGAATACTGCGCCCGCACCGAAGCCTGCGCCGGGCTCCCGAACAGGTGAGTCGCCTCGAGGACTTTCTCCTTTTCGGCCCGCAGCGCATCGGCGTGGAAAGAGGTCGGCTCCTCCATGGCGGTGAGGGCGAGCAGCTGCAGCAAGTGGTTTTGGATAACATCGCGGGTCGCCCCGATACCGTCGTAATACCCGGCGCGCGAGCCAATCCCAATATCCTCCGCCATGGTGATTTGCACATGGTCCACATGCGAAGAATTCCACAGCGGCTCGTAAAGCTCGTTAGCAAAACGCAGGGCGAGGATATTCTGCACTGTTTCTTTACCGAGGTAGTGGTCGATGCGGAAAACCGAATCGTGGGGGAAGACCCCGCTCACCGAGGCATTGAGCTCACGCGCGGAAGCCATATCGTGCCCGAAGGGCTTCTCGATAACCACGCGCCGCCAGCTGCCCGGTGCCCCGCGGTTGAGCCCAGCGTTAGCGAGCCCTTCGGTCACCACCGGGAAAAGGCTGGGCGGAATGGAAAGATAAAAAGCAAAATTACCTCCGGTACCGCGGGTGGCGTCCACATCCGCCATGGTGGCCCCGAGCGCACGGTAAAGTTCCGGATCGTTGTACTGGCCTTCGACCATCCGCAAACCGTCGAGGATCTGGGCCAGGGTGGTGGAGATAACCGGAGTTTGGGCGCCTTTGCGGATGGCTGCTTCGACACTGCGGGCAGCGTCTACGGGACGGCGCGCCACTCCGATAATGGAGAACGACGGCGGCAACAGCCCCCGATTCGCTAAGTCGTAGAGAGCGGGAAGAATTTTGCGGTTCGCCAAGTCACCGGTGATACCAAAAAGAACGATGCCGCAGGGGCCGGCCACCCGCTGGAGGCGGCGGTCAGCGACGGCACGGAGCGGATTACCTGAGGTAGGAGCAACCATAAAATTCCTGTCGTGAAAAAGAGGGCGAGAATATGCGCCTGTCTTATGGTAGACGCTTGAGCCGAAAAGGGGCACGGCTGTGTCCATCACGGCGTGCGGCCGGCTCCGGGAGCCGCTGGTGCACCCAGTTCGCGTAAACGGCTTATAGGACAACGAATAACCTCCGAAGCCGAAACTGCCGCAACGAATCAAGGTCGCGTGACCGGCACAGCGGCCACGCGACCTTGATGATGTTACGCGACTAGCGTGAAACGAGAACGGTTTCCGCCAGCTACGTGTTTACTAACTGCCAGCTACCCGCGCGCTGCTTCGATGGATTCAAGCGCGGCGGAAACCACGTGCTCGGCGGTCATCCCGTATTCCTTCATGAGCTCACCGCCGGGGCCGGATTCCCCGTAGGTATTGATACCCACGCTGCGCCCGGCATCCCCAACGTAGCCAGCCCAGCCGAAGGTAGCGCCGGCTTCCACCGAGACGCGCGCCTTCACATCTGGGAGGATCACCGCATCGCGGTAGGCCTGCTCCTGAGCTTCGAACCACTCCAGGCAGGGCAGCGAGATAACGCGGGCACCCACGCCCTGCTCCGCGAGGCTCTTCTGCGCCGCTACCGCGAGCTGCACTTCCGAACCGGTGGCCAGCAGCTGCACATCGACCGTTCCGGTGGGGGAGTCCGCCAGCACGTAGCCGCCCTTGAGGACGCCTTCGGTGGAGGTCCCTTCCAGAACCGGCACGCCCTGCCGGGTGAGGATGAGCCCGGTAGGCCCGCCGTCGACCTTCTCCAATGCCCCGCGCCACGCGGCCGCGGTTTCATTCGCATCGGCCGGTCGCACAATATTGAGGCGCGGGATGGCGCGGTAAGCCCACAGGTGTTCGATGGGCTGGTGAGTGGGGCCGTCCTCGCCCACGCCCACCGAATCATGCGTCCACACGAAAATCGAGGGGATATTCATAATGGCCGCCAGGCGGGCCGCGCCGCGCATGTAATCGGAGAACACAAAGAAGGTGCCGCCGTAGGCGCGGGTGAGCCCATCGAGGGTAATTCCGTTAATGATCGCGCCCATGGCGAATTCGCGGATACCGAAGTGGAGGGTACGCCCGTAAATATCGCCGGAGAACATCTCCGAGGAGCGATGCGCGGGCAGGAAGGACGGTTCGCCCTTCATTGTGGTGTTATTCGAGCCGGCCAAATCAGCCGAACCGCCCCACAGCTCAGGGAGTACCGGGGCCAGGGCATTGAGCACCGCGCCGGAAGCCGCGCGGGTCGCGATCCCCTTGGGATCCGGCTCCCAGCTCGGCAGCTTCTTTTCCCAGCCCTCGGGGAACTTCTTGGCCCGGATGCGATCATAGAGAGCGGCTTCTTCCGGATGGGAAGCACGCCACGCTTCGAAGCGCGCATCCCAATCCTTACGGGCCGCGGCCGCCCGCTCCGCCGCATTCGTGCGGGTGTGGGCCAGCACCTCATCTTCCAGCGGGAAATCAATATCCGGGTCGAAGCCCAGAATTTCCTTGGTGGCGCGAATTTCCTCCACGCCCAGGGCCGCACCGTGCGAGGCGCCGGTGTTCTGCTTGGTGGGCGCCGGCCAGGCAATAATGGTGGAGAGCTTAATAATGGAGGGCTTATCGGTAACCTGCTGGGCTGCCAGAATCGCATCGTAGAGAGCCTGGACGTCCTCCTGGTAGGAGCCATCCTCCTTAATCCAATTCACGTGCTGGGTGTGCCATCCGTAGGCTTCGTAACGCGCCAGCACATCCTCACTGAAAGCAATGGAGGTATTGTCCTCAATGGAAATGCGGTTGTCATCGTAAATGAGAATAAGATTCCCAAGCTCCTGGGTACCGGCCAGCGAGCAGGCCTCGCTGGTCACGCCTTCCTGGAGGCAGCCATCGCCGGCAATCACGTACACAAAATGATCGAAAACGGACTCGCCAAGCGGGGTATCCCGATCAAAAAGCCCGTGGGCACGCCGGGAAGCCATTGCAAATCCCACCGTGGAGGCCAGGCCCTGGCCCAGCGGCCCGGTGGTCATTTCCACCCCGTTGGTGTAGCCGTATTCCGGATGCCCGGGAGTCTTGGAATGGAGAGTGCGCAGGGCCTTAATATCATCAAGTTCCAGACCGTAGCCGGCCAGCAGCAGCTGATTGTATTGCGTGAGGGAGGAATGCCCGGCCGAGAGAATGAAACGATCACGGCCCACCCACGCAGAATCCGCCGGATCGTGGTTCATGACCCGCTGGTAGAGCAGGTAGGCCGCCGGCGCCAGGGACATAGCCGTTCCCGGGTGCCCATTCCCGGTTTTTTGCACCGCATCCGCGGCCAGCAGCCGCGTGGTATCCACGGCCCGCTGATCGAGCTGCGACCATTCGAGCTTCGCCATTGAATTCTCCTAACATTAAGGTTGTGGTTACATGAGATGTGCCACGCACTAGTCTACTGGTCGAGCGGGTTTCGCGCGCCCGGGGCCCACCCCCGTTCGCGCCCGGCGCGAGCGCACGAAAGCCCGAGTACCGCGGCCACTACTGCGCGAGGGCACGCCCGCGCGAGTAACGTGTGCGCACCGCACGCCTGCCGCGCATCCGCGAAGGAGAATTTATGGCCGAACCCGGCACCCCGCCCCTACAGCGCGCGGTTGCGCAATTCCTCGCCCATATCAGCGTCGAACGCGCGTTATCACGCAATACCGTGGCCGCTTACCGGCGTGATTTGCGTAAATATCTTGCGCATCTCGATTCCCGCGGCGTCACCAGACCCGCCGACGTGCGCGAAGAGGATGTCGCTTCCTTTTCGGAAACACTCACCGGCATGGCCCCGGCTTCTATTGCGCGGGCCGTGACCGCGGTGCGGGCCTTTCATACGTTTTTATACGACGACGGCGCCAGCCCGGCCAATCCGGCCAGCCGGGTGCGACCCCCGAAACTCCCCGCGCGCCTGCCCGAAGCTCTGACAATCGCGGAGGTCACCGCCATGATCGAGGCGGCCGGGGCCACCCCGCCGCCCCTGGGCCTGCGCGACCGCGCACTCCTGGAAATCCTCTACGGGACGGGCGCGCGCATTTCCGAGGCCCTCGGGCTCACCGCCGATGATATTGATACGGAGACGGCCACGATTCGGCTTTTCGGCAAGGGCCGCAAGGAACGGGTGGTGCCGCTGGGCCGCTACGCCCTGGAAGCCCTGGAGGCCTACACCACCCGGGCCCGCCCCGAGCTGGCCGCGCGCGGGGAAGGCGTAACGAAGCTCTTCCTTAACACCCGCGGGCGGGCTCTTTCCCGTCAGAGCGCCTGGCTCATTATTCGCCAGGCTGCCGAACACGCCGGTATTTCCGCCCATGTTTCCCCGCATTCGCTGCGGCATTCTTTTGCCACCCACCTGCTGCAGGGCGGCGCGGATGTACGGGTGGTTCAGGAGCTGCTCGGGCATTCCTCGGTAACCACCACCCAGATTTATACCCAGGTTTCCCGCGACGTACTCAAGGAGGTGTATGCCACCTCGCACCCGCGGGCGCTGCGCAGCGAGTAGGAAGCGGGGTAGGCGCGGCGTCGTCGTTCTACGCTCTTCGCCAGAAATGGCACCGCAAGTCCTCCGAGTTTAGGTACCCTAGAGATGTGACCGAACAGAACGCGCTTTTTGAAACTGAGAACGTGGATTTTCCCGAACCGGAGCCTTTGCAGGAACACGGCCCGGCGCGCATTATTGCGATGTCCAACCAGAAGGGCGGGGTGGGGAAAACAACGACGTCGATTAACCTCGCCGCGGCGCTGGCCGGATACGGTCGGCGCGTTCTCATTGTGGATTTCGATCCGCAGGGCGCCGCCTCGGCCGGTCTGGGGATTAACGCTCGCGCGCTGGATCGCACTATTTATAACGAACTTATTGCGGCGAAACCGGATGTGCGGGGGATTATCCAGCATTCGAAGGTGGAGGGCCTGGATGTGGTTCCGGCCAATATTGACCTTTCCGCGGCAGAAATTGTGCTCATTAATGAAGTGGCGCGCGAACAGGCGCTCAGTCGGGTGCTGCGGCCGGTCCTTGATGATTATGACGTCATTATTATTGACTGCCAACCTTCCCTGGGCCTGCTCACCGTTAATGCGCTCACGGCCGCGCACGGGGTGATTATCCCGCTGGAGGCGGAATACTTCGCCATGCGCGGGGTGGCGCTGCTGACCGAACAAATCGGGCGGGTGCAGGATCGCCTCAATCCGCGGCTCACCATTGACGGGGTGCTTCTCACCATGGTGGATATGCGCACCCTCCATTCGCGTGATGTGATGCGTTCGGTGCATGAAGGATTCGGGGAAAAGGTGTACCACACCTATATTGCTCGCACCGTGAAGTTCCCGGATGCTTCGGTGGCCGGGGAACCCATCACCCAGTACGCGCCCTCGCACCCGGGGGCGGTGGCCTACCGGAAGCTGGCACGCGAAGTGATTGCCCGCGGCCAAAGTGCCTAAGCGGGAGTGGGCGTGACCACTCTTTTTGACGCCTCATCCGATTTCGATGTAGATCTCGATGTGTATTCGGGGCCGTTCTCGGTGCTGCTCACCATGATTTCCAAGAAAAACTTGGATATTACCGAGGTGGCGCTGGCGGAAGTCACCGATGAGTTCATTGCCTGGATTCGTTCCCGGCCGGAAGTGGATCTCTCCACCACCTCGGAGTTCTTGGTGGTGGCCGCCACCCTCCTCGATATGAAATTGGCGCGCCTGCTGCCCCGCCACGAAAGCGAAGAAGAAGATTGGGAGCTCCTCGAGCAGCGCGATCTCCTCTTCGCCAAGCTCCTCCAATACCGGGCTTTCAAAGAGGTGGCCCGCGATTTCGGGGCGCGCCTGGAAGAAACCGGGCGGCGAGTGGGCCGCGATGTTCCCCTCGAAGAAATGTACGCGAAAGCACTTCCGGAGGTGCGCCTCCCGCTCGGGGTTATGGATCTGGCCCTGCTGGCCGCCCGCGCTTTTACCCGCGATACGTCCGAGCCGGTGGTGCAGCTGGAGCACCTGCATTCCCCGGTGGTTCCGGTGGCTAGCCAGGTGGCCTACCTGGAGGAACGTTTCCGAGCGGGGGAGTCTTTCACGTTCACGCAGCTATGCGCGGATGCCGGGTCGGTGCAGGTGGTGGTGGCCCGCTTCTTGGCGGTGCTGGAATTGCTGCGCCGGGGCGCGATTGCTGCCGAGCAGGATGAGCCGCTGGATGCGCTGGTGCTGCGCCCCACCCCGGCGGATGATCGCGGGGCGGCCGGGGCGAGCGACGTCGCCGCGGAATACGGCGAGGTATCAGCAACCGCCGCGCCGGGCAGCGACTAGACTGGGACTCGAAGCGCGTACAGCCCGCGCGCCCTGCCTGGTCCGCAACATTACAAGGAGAATTCGTGGCCGATCTTTGCCCCGCCACCGCCCTCGAGGCGGTGCTTTTCGTGGCGGCCACCCCGGTTCCCCTCGCCACCCTGGCTGAAGCGGTGGGATTGAGCGAAGCGGACACCCGCACCGAGCTGGAGAACCTGGCCCGGGAGTACCGCAGCGGCCGCCCGCGCGGATTCGAATTGCGCGAAGCCGGTGGGGGCTGGCGTTTCTACACAAATCCGCTGGTATCCGATATTGTGCTGGCCCACGTGACCCGCGGGCAATCGGGTAAACTATCCACGCCGGCTTTGGAAACGCTGGCGGTGATCGCCTACCGGCAACCGGTGACTCGCGCCCAGATCGCGGCGATTCGCGGCGTGAATGTTGATGGAGTTGTGCGTACCCTCGCCACCCGCGGTCTTATTGCAGAAGCGGGCACCACGCCGTCCACCGGTGCGGTGCTGTATGCGACCACACCGTATTTCCTCGAAGCCATGGGGATGAATTCCCTGGATGAATTGCCGCCCCTGGCACCCTACCTGCCCGACGCAACCGAACTTGACGATGTGGAAAGAGAAATAAGATGAGAGAACGCTTGCAAAAGATCCTGGCCCACGCGGGGGTGGGCTCGCGGCGCGCCTGCGAAGCGCTCATTGCCGAGGGGCGGGTGGCTGTCAATGGCGCCGTCGTCACTGAAATGGGAACGCGGGCGGATGCCGAACGTGACACCATCCACGTGGACGGAATGCCAATCGCCGTCAAACCCGATTTGCTCACGGTGGCGCTCTACAAGCCGCCGGGGGTTGTGTCCACGATGGATGATGATATGGGCCGCCCGAGCCTCGCCCAGTACGTGGAGAAATACGAGCAGCGCCTCTATCACGTGGGGCGCCTGGACGAAGATACCGAAGGCTTGATTTTGCTGTCGAACGACGGCGAACTCACCCACCGGCTCACCCATCCCTCCTACGAGGTGCCGAAAACCTACGTGGCGCGGGTGGAAGGCCAGGTCACCCGGGGCCTCGCGCGGGTGCTGGAAAAGGGCATCACCCTGGAGGACGGCCCTATCCGGGTGGATAAATTCGTGCTGAGGGAATCCCAGCCGCGCAATTCCATTGTGGAACTCACCTTGCATTCGGGCCGCAATCGCATTGTGCGCCGCATTATGGAAGAAGTGGGGCACCCGGTTATGGAACTGGTGCGCACCCGCTTCGCCACTATCGACGCCGGGCGGCTGCGCCCGGGTAAAAGCCGGGTGATCGCGGGCAGTGAGCTCTCGGCCCTCATGCATTCGGTAGGGATGTGATGCACGCCGGTCCGGTCCTTATTATTGGCTCGGGGCTGCTGGGTGCTTCCCTCGGGCTGCGCCTGCGGCTGCGCGATATTCCGGTGTACCTGGAGGATTCCTCTCCGCTGGCCGCGGCCCTGGCCCGCGATCTGGGTGCGGGGGAGGAACCCCCGGAAGGCGCCTGGGAGCCGAGCCTCGTGGTTGTTGCGGTGCCCCCGGATGTCACGGCGCAGGTGGTGAGCGCGGCCCTGGATCGTTTCCCCGCCGCGCTTGTGACCGATGTTGCGTCCGTTAAGGCGGTGGTGGCGGATCGTCTCGCCGCGCATCCGGCGCGGGAGCGTTACCTCGGGTGCCATCCTATGGCCGGCCGGGAACGTTCCGGGGCGATTGCCGCGGACGCTGATCTTTTCGAGGGCCGCCCGTGGGTCATCTGCCCGCGCCCGGAAACCCGCGAAGAAGATATTGCGCGTTTGCGCAGCCTCGCCCTGGATTGCGGCGCCATGCCGATCCTCGTGGAGGCCAGCGCGCACGACCGCGCCGTCGCCCTCGTTAGTCACGTCCCGCAGCTGGTTTCGTCCCTGCTGGCGGGTACGTTGAACGACGCCGCAGCTACCGAGCTGAGCCTTGCCGGCCAGGGATTACGCGATATGACGCGGCTGGCACATTCGGATCCGCAGCTATGGACCGCGATTATTGCCTGTAATTGCGCGGCGGTTGCTCCCGTGCTTCGCGATGTTGCCGAGCGTACCGCGCGCTTGGCGAGTGCCCTCGAAGCGGCCGCGGGTGCGGCGCAGGCACCCGGGTTGGCCCGGGCCGTTGCCGCGGTGGTGGCCGCAGGTGGGCGCGGGGTGGCGCGCATTCCCGGCAAACACGGGGGAGCACCCCAGCGCTATACCGAGGTCACCGTTTTGGTTCCCGATCGCCCGGGCGAATTGGGCCGCCTCTTCACCGAGGTGGGTGAGATCGGCGTGAATATTGAAGATTTTTCGCTCGAGCATTCCGTGGCCCAAAAAGTGGGGCGGGCGCGGCTCTCGGTGGCGCCGGCCGCGGCCCGGGATCTCAGCGCGGCGCTGGCCGCGCGCCAGTGGCAGGCTTTTATTGAAGGAGGAGAGCATGAGTGAGATGAACACGGCGGGCACGCAACGCCCCGAGGTAGCCGCCACCCCGCACGCCGAAGCCATGGGCACCCCGTGCCCCGAAACCGCGGGCTATCCCATCGCCATTGACGGGCCCTCCGGTTCGGGAAAATCCACCGTCTCCCGCCAGGTTGCCCGCGAGCTCGGGCTCAGCTACCTCGATACCGGGGCCATGTACCGGGCCGCGGCCTGGGCCGCGCAGCATGCCGGCGTGGAGCTCACCGATCAGCCGGCCGTGACCGCGGTGGTGCGGGCCATGAACCTTGAGATGCCCCTCGATCCGGATAATCAAAAGATTAGCTGCGAAGGGGAGGATATTACCGCCGCGATCCGCGCCCCGGAGCTTTCCCGGGTGGTTTCCCAGGTGGCCGTCAATCTTGAGGTGCGCGCCGAACTCATTGCCCGGCAGCGGGCCATTATCGCGGCGCACCCGCGCATTGTGGTGGAGGGGCGCGATATTACCAGCGTCGTCGCCCCGGAAGCTCCCACAAAAATTCTCCTCACCGCATCGGAAGAAACACGTTTAGCCAGGCGGGCCCGGGAAGTGCGCGGCAGTGCAGCGCCCGATGCCCTGGCCGCCACCCGCGCGGAAGTAACCGAGCGGGATGCCAAGGACTCCACGGTCGCTTCTTTCCTGGAAGATCGCGCAGGAGTCGTTACAATTGATTCTTCTCAGATGAGTATTGCGGACGTGGTGGCCGCGGTGCGCACGCTGGCACAGGGCTCCGGAAAGGAACAGGAATGACTGAGGAATACCGCGATATGAGCGCGGAGGGGACCAGCCCGGACGACGCTGAACGCGTGCTCCGCGCCGGTCTGGAAGCCTACGATCTGGACGATGCCGATCTGGCGCTCCTGGCCGGGGAAGAACCCGAGGATGCGGAAGCTGCCTCCCGCGCGCTACCCGTGGTGGCGGTTATCGGGCGGCCGAATGTTGGCAAATCCTCCCTGGTGAATCGTATTGTTGGCAAGCGAGTGGCCGTGGTGCAGGACGTCCCGGGCGTCACACGTGACCGGGTCTCCTACGAGGCGGAATGGGCGGATCGCCGCTTCCTCCTCATGGATACCGGCGGTTGGGAACGCGATGTGGCGGGCCTGGATCGCGATGTGGCCCTGCAGGCCGAAATTGCTATTGAGCAGGCCGATGCCGTTATTTTCGTGGTGGATGCCACCGTCGGCATGACCGATACCGATGAAGCCCTGGTGCGGGTGCTGCGCCGCTCGCGCAAACCCGTGATTGTGGCGGCCAATAAAGTGGATTCCCCGCAGCAGGAACCGGATGCCGCCTACCTGTGGTCCCTGGGGCTGGGGGAGCCCTACCCGGTATCGGCCCTGCACGGGCGCGGCTCGGGTGATCTTCTGGACGTGGTGATCCGCGCGCTTCCGGAAGAACGCGAGGTGCCGGTGCGCCCCAAGCGGCGCGGCCCGCGCCGGGTCGCTATTGTGGGGCGCCCGAATGTGGGCAAGTCCTCCCTGCTCAACCAGCTGGCCGGGGAAACCCGCGCGGTGGTGAGCGATATTGCCGGAACCACCCGTGACCCGGTCGATGAAGTTATCGAGCTGGATGGCACCCCGTGGACTTTTGTGGATACCGCGGGGATTCGCCGGCGGGTACACCAAACCCGCGGGGCGGATTATTACGCGAATCTGCGCACCCAACGCGCGCTGGCGGAAGCGGAATTGGCCCTCGCCCTCATCGATGCCTCCGAACCGCTGACCGAACAGGATATTCGGGTGATCCAGCAGGTTATCGATGCCGGGCGCGCCCTCGTCATCGTCTGCAATAAATGGGACGAGGTTGATGAGGAACGCCGCTTCGAACTCGACCGTGAATTCGAGCGCGAACTGGTGCAGATCCAGTGGGCCGCGCGCGTCAATCTCTCGGCAAAAACCGGCTGGCATACCAACCGACTCTCCAATGCCATGACCACCGCGCTGCGTTCCTGGGATCAGCGTATTCCCACCGGGAAACTCAATGCTTTCCTCAGCGAATTGGCGGCCGCGCACCCGCATCCGGTGCGCGGGGGCAAGCAGCCGCGCATCCTCTACGGCACCCAGGCTTCGACGCGCCCGCCGCGTTTCGTGCTTTTCGCCACCGGCTTCATCGAGGCAGGCTACCGGCGTTTCTTGGAAAACCGCTTGCGCGCCACCTTCGGTTTCGAAGGTTCCCCGCTCCAGATTTCGGTTCGGGTACGCGAACGGCGTAAGAAGTAGCGGAAGTGGTATGACGGCGCAGCTAGCCTGCGTCGTCGTACTTGTATCGGTGGCAGGAACTCTGCAAAAAAGCCCGCCACCGGGCGCCGCTACCCGCGGTTCGGTTAGCGCACGGAACGGGGCAGCAGGACCTCCGGAACGCTCACGCCGGTGGCACCGGAAATAGCGTTGATTTCTTCGGCAATACCGTAAGCAACCGCTTCGCGCGTTGCCGCTCCCAGGCGTTCGGCGGGGGCGGTGACGGACACGGCCACCCGCTCGCCGTTTTTCAGATCCACCGGGACCGCCACGCAGGCGATACCCGCTTCGTTTTCTTCCACTTCCATACCCCAGCCGTGGCGGTGCACGTGCTCGATGCACTCTTCGATGGTGGCGCGGGTGGGGGGATTATCGGTGGGGACGCTCAGGTACCAATCAATTTCCGCACCGGTTACGTTATTGGCGCCCAGCAAAGCGCGCCCGAGCGCGGTGGTGACCGCCGGGGCATTACGCCCGATAAAGGACACCACCCGGATGGGGCGATCCGGCTCCACTTTATCGAGGTAGGTGACCACCTGGCCGGAGAGCTTGCCCAGGTGCACGAGTTCGTTATAGCGATGGCAAATGGCCACGAGGGCCGGGTGGAGCTGGTCCACCACGAATTGGGTGCGGGTGGTGTAGCGAATGATCGGATCCACGCCGTCCCCGAGGAAGTAGTAGCCGGTATCGGCATCCTGGTCTACCCAATCCCGGTAGCGCAGGGAACGCAGCGTGTGGTGGACCGTGGCCTTATTGGAATCCACCGCGGCTGCAATATCGGAGAGCGGGGCACCTTCCGGTCCGCGGCGCGCTAAAAACTCCACAACGAGCAACGCGCGATCAATGGAGGAGAGCGGAGCGCGCTCCTCAGGGGAAGTACCGGACACCTCAAGCTCCTTTACTCTACGAGGGTATAACTGCAGGCCGGGAAAATTATACCGCGCGATTTCAATATATGAAACATAAAAACCCGGGCGCGGGACGGTCAGTGTTGAATAAGAAAAGACCCGGAATCTGAATACTTCACACCCCGTTCCCGGGTGCCGCCGGAGGCGAAAATGAGGTACAATCATTTCATACGTACGAACGGGCGTTTCACGTAAGGAAACATTCGGGTGCGGGGGTGCCCGGCCGGTTCGTCGTCGTATAAAGGAATACTGGGTGGTGGCATCGGGAGCGGTGTTCACTCACCGGGTGACCTCACGGCAGGAACGCGGCGCAGGCCGGCGCTCCTGCGGGGCGGCCGCCGGTGGATCGCACGTGGAGCCGTCCCGATCCAACTATCAAAGGTGATGTATATGAAACTCAATCTCAGCTCGCTCTCCCAAGCGAGTGATTACGAAGCAGCCGGTATTCAAGTTCCGGCTTTTGATGTGGCCGCAACTCAGGAGCGCGTTCGCACCAACCCGCGCTGGGTGCATATCGGCCCGGGTAATATTTTCCGTATCTTCCTAGCCCGCATTGCGGATGACATGCTGGCGGACGGCAAGTACTGGCCGATCACCGGCGTGGTGCCGATGAACCCGGCTGAAATGGAAAAGCAGCTCGAAGCTTTTGACCTGCTCACCCTAGGCGTTATTCTTTCCGGCGATAAGCGCGATACCCGCGTTATTGCCGGCCTGGCCGATGGCCTGGCAACTCGCCGCGAGGGCGATTTTGATCGGCTCGTCTCCATCTTCACCAACCCGGAGATGACCACGGTTACCCTCACCATTACCGAAAAGGGCTACGTGATCCAGGATTCCCAGGGTGAGCTTTCCGAAGCTACCCGCGCGGATATCGCCTCGGATCCCTTCGCCAACCATGAGAACACCATGGCGCTGCTGGCCGGGCTGCTCGCGCATCGCTACCAGGCGGGCGGGGCACCTATTAACTTCATCTCTGCTGATAACTTCTCCCACAATGGCGATAAGCTGCGCGATTCGGTGCTGCAGATCGCCCGCGGTTGGGTGGAGCGCGGTGCGCTCAGCCAGGAATTCCTGGACTGGGCCAGTGATGACACCAAGGTTGCTTTCCCGATTTCCGTGATCGATAAGATCACCCCGCGCCCCTCGGAAGAAGTATCGGAGTACCTCACCGGGCTCGGCTTCACCGATATGGGTATTGACCACCTTGGCCGCACCCCGATTGCCGGCTTCGTCAATGCCGAACCCACCGAATACCTCATTATCGAAGATAAGTTCGCGGCCGAACGCCCGCCTTTCGAGGATTACGGCGTGTACATCACCGATCGCGAAACCTGCGATAAGTTCGAGCGGATGAAGGTCACCACCTGCCTCAACCCGCTCCACACCGCACTGGCAGTGTCCGGTACGGTGATGCGCTTCCCGACCATTGATTCGGAAATGCGCGATCCCGATTTGGCGAAGATGGTCAATATCCTCGCCTATGATGAAGCGATGCCGGTAGTAACCGATCCGGGGATTATCGATCCGAAGGACTTCGTGCGCGAAGTTCTCGAGGAGCGTTTCCCCAATAGCGCGCTGCCGGACAATCCGGCCCGTATTGCTATGGATACCTCGCAGAAGATTCCGATCCGTTTCGGTGTCACGCTGCAGGAGTACCAGCGCCGCGGTCTGGATATGGACGAGCTGCGCGTGATCCCGCTCGTTTTCGCGGTGTGGGCACGGTACCTCCTCGGTATC
This sequence comes from Actinotignum vesiculae, assembly GCF_051267215.1. Classification (NCBI taxonomy): domain Bacteria; kingdom Bacillati; phylum Actinomycetota; class Actinomycetes; order Actinomycetales; family Actinomycetaceae; genus Actinotignum; species Actinotignum vesiculae. The sequence continues at coordinate 189,110 of NZ_JBOZGG010000002.1, read as the reverse complement.
GCGGACGACGGCGAAGAATTCACGCCGTCTTCCGATCCGCTGCTGGAAGAACTCCAGGGGCACCTCAAGGGAATTAAGCTCGGTGAGAGCGTTGATGCTCACGCCGCGCTCAAGCCCATCCTGTCCAATGCCAATATTTTCGGCCTCGACCTGTATACCACTCCGCTGGCGGAGAAGGTCGAAGCCCTGTTCACGAAGCTCATTGCCGGTCCCGGCGCTGTGCGTGCCACTATTCACGAGGAGATCAACTAATGAAAATGACATTCCGCTGGTACGGCGAAGGTCACGACCCCATTCCGCTGCAGTACATCAAGCAGATTCCGGGCGTGTCCGGAATTATGGGCACCCTGTCCTATAAGGCGGCCGGAGAGAACTGGGAAAAGGACGAAATCAAGGTCCTCATCGACCAGGTTCACGAAGCCGGGCTCGAATGCGAGATCATCGAATCCGTGAACGTCCACGAGGACATCAAGCTCGGCCTTCCCAGCCGTGACGAATACATCAAGAACTACTGCACCACGCTGGAAAACCTCGCGGAATTCGGCGTCAAGGTGGTTGTCTACAACTTCATGCCCGTTTTTGACTGGCTGCGCACCGAACTCGCCCACGTGAACGAGGACGGCTCCACCTGCCTGTACTACGATCACTCCGAAATCGAAGGCATGACCCCGCAGGATATCGTCAATAAGACGGCTGAAGAATCCGGCGGCCTCACCCTGCCCGGCTGGGAACCCGAACGCCTGGCCAAGCTGGACGAAGTCATGGCGCTCTACCAGAACATGACGGTGGAGAAGCTGCGCGAAAACTGGAAGTACTTCCTGGACGGCATTATCCCCACCTGTGAAAAGGTCGGCATTAAGATGGCCTGCCATCCGGACGATCCGGCCTGGGATCTCTTCGGTATTCCGCGCGCCTACAAGAGCCTGGATGACATCAAGGAAATCCTGGCCCTCAATGATTCCCCGATGCACTCCCTGTGCGTGTGCATTGGCTCGCTTGGCTCCAACCCGTCCAATAACGTCGCGGAGATCCTGCGCTACGTGGGCGAACGTGGCCGTATTGCCGCTTCCCACCTGCGTAACGTCAAGTACCTGGGGGAGAAGACCTTCAAGGAAGCGGCCCACTGGTCCGCGGACGGCGACCTCGATATGCAGGCCGCGGTGGAAGCCATTTACGATACCTGCCCCGATATTTACGTGCGTCCCGATCACGGCCGCATGATTTGGGGCGAAGAAGGCCGCCCCGGCTACCCGCTGTATGACCGGGCACTGGGCACCCAGTACCTCCTCGGGCTGTGGGACGGCATCGACAAGATGAAGAAGGCGGCAAAGTAGTGTCTCAGCAACTTCCAGACGTTCGTCCGTTCCTGGAAACCCACCCCATTGTTCCCGTTGTGGTGATCGACGACGCCGCGCAGGCGCCCGAGGCCGCCCGCGCCCTGGTGGCCGGCGGTATCCACTGCGCCGAAGTGACCTTCCGTACCGCTGCCGGCGGGGAAGCCATTAAGGCCATGCGGGATGTGGAGGGCATGACGGTGGGTGCTGGAACGGTTCTCACCCGGGCCCAGGCGGAAACCGCCGCGGACCTGGGCGCGAAGTTCTTCGTTTCCCCGGGCTGGAGTGCCGGCGTGGCCGATGTGGCCGCCGAACGCCAGATTCCTTACCTTCCGGGCGTGCAGACCGCCACGGAAATCATGATGGCTCTGGAGTACGGTGCCACCGCGGTGAAGTTCTTCCCCGGTGGGGAAGCGGGCGGGCTGCCCATGGTCAAGGCCCTGCGCGGTCCCTTCCCGAATACCTACTTCGTGCCTTCGGGCGGGGTGAAGCTCGCGAATATGGCCGAATGGCTCTCCGATCCGGCTATCCTGTCCGTTTCGGGTTCGTGGATGATCAAGCGCGATCTGATTTCCTCCGGGAACTTCGCGGAGATCACCCGCCTGTCCCAAGAAGCATCCGATCTAGCTAAGGAGATTCGCAAGTGAGCGACGCCCTGACGATTAAATCCGCCGAGGAAACCACCTACGATATTGTCTCCCTGGGTGAAGTCATGCTTCGCCTGGATCCGGGTGCCGGCCGTATCCGCACCACCCGGCAGTTCGCCGCCTCCGAAGGCGGCGGGGAATACAACGTGGCCCGCGGCCTGCGGCGCGCCTTCCAGAAGCGCGGCGCGATCCTCACCTCCCTGGTGCGTAATGAAGTGGGTCTGCTGCTCGAGGATCTGATCCTCACCGGCGGCCTGGATACCCGTTTCATTCATTGGGTCGACGACGACGGCATCGGCCAGTCGGCTCGTAACGGCCTCAATTTCACAGAACGCGGTTTCGGGGTGCGCGGGGCGGTCGGGTGTTCCGACCGGGCCCACACCGCGATTTCGCAGCTCACCCCGGAGGATATCGATCTCGATTACCTCTTCGGCGAGCTCGGGGTGCGCTGGCTGCACACCGGCGGGATTTACGCGGCCCTCTCTGAGCAGGCTTCGGAAACAGCGCTGGCGGTTATTAAGAAGGCCAAGGAATACGGCACCGCCGTATCCTACGACCTCAACTACCGTCCTTCGCTGTGGAATCTGCACGGGGGCAAGGCCCGCGCGCAGGAAGTGAATAAGTCCCTGGCACCCTTCGTGGATGTCATGATCGGTAACGAAGAGGACTTCACCGCCTGCCTGGGCCTCGAAATCGAAGGTGCAAATGAGAACCTCGATAACCTCCAGGTGGAATCTTTCCACAAGATGATTGAGAAGGCGGCGGAAACCTTCCCGAACTTCAAGGCCATCGGTACCACGATGCGCCAGGTGCGTTCGGCAACCATCAATGACTGGGGTGCGGTGGCGTGGAAGCGCGATCAGGGCTTCGTGCAGGCTACCCAGCGTGATGGCCTGGAGATCTTCGACCGCGTGGGCGGCGGCGACTCCTTCGCCTCCGGCCTCATCTTCGGGCTCATGGAATACGGTGATGTCCAGAAGGCAGTGGAACTCGGGGCTGCCCACGGCGCCCTTGCCATGACCACGCCGGGTGATACCACCATGGCCACCCGCGCCGAGGTGGAGAACCTGGCCCGCGGCGGCTCGGCGCGCGTCAAGCGCTAAAGCCGCATAACCGCAGCGTATGCGACGCGCCTACCGCGTCGCATGCCCTCGGGTGAGCTAGCGCAGGGCGGACACCGCGCACAGCGCAACTAGTGGGGAGCAGATCCGGGTCTCCGGATCTGCTCCCCACTTTGCCTAGCCGCCCCGCTGTGCTGGCGAGGAAGGTATGTTTTTTCCGAGATGTACTTCGCATGTACGACAGACACAATACAGCTCTGAAAATAGATACCCCCTCCCCAGGAGCTGGTGCGACTATTGAACTTCGTGAGCCTTTGCGCTAGTAGTTCAGTGTTAACTTGGTTTTAACTGCGCCTGATATTACCCGGCGGTGAACTCCTCGCGGCGGCGGCCGGTGTACTGGATTGCGATGCGGTCCTCCGGGCGGGCATCAACAAGGTAAATAACTGCCAGGAATAGCCATTCCAGGGGTTTCATGGCAATCCATACAAGGTCCGCCGCCAAACGGGTGCGGATCAACCGCGAGAGTGGAAAGCCGTAGCGGTTATAGAAGCTGCGGATTGCCCGATGTGCTCTCGGGGTCTTTTCTTCCAGAACCTGTTCGAAAGCATTCGCGATAAGAAGCTGGCGATTCACGGTAATGCGATGCCCGCCGCGCACCCCGTCCCGGATCGGTTTCACCACCGCCGGGTGCCCACCGGCTGCCACGGTGCATAAATAGTGCTCATCGTAATAGGTATTGGGCGGGGAGATTCGCTGCGAAAGGGTCCAATCGCTTGTTTCCGTGAAAGCTTTGATGGCGGCGTTTGGTTCCTGGCCGAAGAGCACCAGAATAAGGAGGCAGATTCCCAGCACGGGTATCAGGCCAAGCAGGGCGAGCAGTGGCCAGTTCCTGGCTTGGGAAAGAATCTTTTCCAAGTAAGCGAGCACACCCGATCCGGTCGCCTGAACCGCTTGGGGTGCTTGGGAATGAAATTCGTGAATTTTCACGATGATCGTTTTCGCGGAGATCAACACCACCGCAGTGACCGGCAACAATAGGATGAGATTCTCCGGGCCGCCAGGCCGGAATGTCTGAATGGTCCAGGCGATAACAATGGCGTTGCCAAGATAGATGCACGAGAAGCAGAGAACCGTGAGAAGTGGCGGAATCTCGCTAATCGGCTTGAGCCGCACATAGAGGAAAGCTGCGAAGCAGACAATGCACAGCACCAGTAGAAATGGCTGAAAACCGGTGCGGATAGGCGTATGCGTCTGGTCGTTGACGAGCTGCACCGACCAGTCGGCATAAAAAACCACACGGTATCTCATCGAGATGAGGGCCAGATGGAAGCTGAGCGCCAGGAAGATAGTCCAGACATCATGCGCCGCTTCCAGAACCGGCAGCGGCTTGCCTCGTATTGCGATGATAAGCGCGATGACCTGGTAACACGTGAGGATAATCGGGTACGTCGTTACCCAGGGGACGATAGCGAGGAGAATCAATGAAAAAATGAATTCCTCTGGGCTAGATGAATATAGGGAACTGGTGAACGCAGCGTGTATAAAACGTAAAATAAACCAGGCGTAGACAATCAGATAGGCAAGAAAAATCTGCGCGAGGTAGGGGTGCCGGATCACGAAACTTCGTTTGCGCTCCTCAGGCATCTGGATCCACCTCCGCGTTCCTCGCTCCTAGCTCTGCCGTGCACCTCGCGACGGCTGGTGATTCACATGTGCGGAAGTATACCCGCAGGTTAATCCGGGATGGCTAGATCGCGAGCAGGCCGATGTAAGTGAGGGTGCCGGCGGCCAGGGAAACGAGCATGCGGCGCCCGGAAAGCTTGTGGGCCAGGATCGTGACGGCGCTGGCCACGCCCACGCGCAGCACAGATTCCGCAGATATCGGAAGCACTTCGTTGCGGACCATTGCCAGCGCCAAAATCACCAGCACCCCCACCGGAAGCCAGGCCGATAGTGCTCGCACCAGGCGTGAGCGGCGCAGCGGATGCAAAATAAGGAAAGGAACCCCGCGCAGGCACAGCATGAGAGCCAGAGAACCCAGCAGCACAGCAAGGAGATAGCCAGTCATGACAGCTCACCTTCCTCGCCTGATGCGCCGCGTGGGGAAGGGGCGGCGTCGTCGTTCTTCCTAAAACGAGTGCGCACCACGAAACGCACCACTAAGAACAGCGCGAAAAGACTCATCGCGACCGGCAGCAGGGCGCTCGGCGCACATAGCTGCGCCAGCACGAACGCGAGGCCCGCGCCGAGCACGCCGGGAATATCGCGGCGCGCGTGGAAGGCGTCGAGGGCGAGGACGATAAAAAGGGCGACGAGCGCGAAATTGACGCCGCGAATCTGGCCAGGTAGGAACCCGCCAATCGCCACTCCCAGTAGCCCGCCGCCGACCCAGCACACTTGGAGCACGGCTTGGAGGGAGATCAGCCGGCGTTGATTCCAGACGCCGGGATGCGAGGTGGTGATGGCGTAGGTTTCGTCGGTGAGGGAGTAGACGCAATACATGCGGGCGAGCGGGTGGGTGAGCTGCGCGATGGGGTACGAAAACGCGTAAAAAACGTGACGCACGTTCACGAAAAAGATGGTGAGGAGAATCGTGAGGACCGGTGCGTGCGCACTAATGAGGGCGACGGCGAGCAGCTCGGCCGAACCGGAATAAATAAAGAAGGATAGCGCGGGAGCGAGCCACCACGGTTGACCGTACTGGATAACAAGAAGTCCGAAGGCCATGCCCAGGGGGATCATCCCCAGGCCGGCGCCCGCGGCCATCTGTGCTCCGAAGCGGACATCTGATACGTGGGAAGGCATGCGCCCTATTGTGGCACCGGCGGGGGAGCGGAGGGTGAAGTTTCCACCATGCGGAGCATGGGGCGCCAAGAGAGTTACTATGGTGCACGTCCCATTGTTCTAGGTGAAGGAGCCTCCATGACCGTCGTGAAAATCAATGCTATTTCTGTTCCGGAAGGTGCTGGCGAGCACTTCGAGGCGCGTTTTGCGGCGCGCGAAGGGGCCGTGGATCAGCGGCCCGGTTTCCTGTCCTTCCGGCTGCTGCGCCCGCTGAACGAAGGGGAGCGCTACCTGGTGGTCACCGAATGGGAATCCGAGGAGGATTTCACCGCGTGGCGCACCGATCCGGCCGCGCATCCGCGCAAAATGGATGCCGCCCGCCAGGCACCCGATAACGCGCACTTGGGGGCGCAGCTGCTCGAATTTGAGGTGGTCAATCTTCCCGAAGTCGAGCACGGGGAAACCCCGCAGGCGGGCTTTGTTTCTATTGTGGCGCTATCTTTCCTCCCCGGAATGGAGAAGGTTATTGAGCAGCGTTTCGCGGCGCGCAAGGCGGCCGTGGATGCGGCGCCCGGGTTCTCCTTCTTCGAGCTGTGGCGCCCGGTAAACGGGGTGGAAGACTATTACGTGGTGACCGGCTGGGATGCGCAGGAATCTTACGATGCCTGGGCTGAGGCTCGGGAACGCGCTCCGCATAACACCGCGGATCAGCCTAAGAACCGGGGCCTGGATGTGACCCTGCACGGGTACACAGTGGTGCAGCAGAGTATTAAGCGGTAGGTGCGGATGCCGGGCTGAGGCGCGGCGTAAAGTGCGGCTTGAGGTGAGGCTACGGAAACGCGAGCCATCCTCGCGAATCCGTTCGTCGCGAATCCGTTGCGGAATCGCGCCAATTTCGCGGCCCGGTTGTGGAACGTTAGCCGATATGTAGGGAGAAATAAAGACAAAGATTATAAGTTATTCTGATTGAGAAGTGAATGACATTATGTGCCCTGTCGCTTTGATCACTTAAGGGCGGTGTGGCTAGTGTGGCACCTAGAGAGTGCTGTGCTGCGCCTTCGACGGCTCTGCCACCACGGCTGACACCACCAGGCCGGCACCCATGGCGCTTTCCGCCAAGTTTTAAGGATCAACTCATGACAGAACATACAACTACGCCCGGAGGGGCAACTCCCGAGCGTGATTACCCTGAAGCAGCCGCGGCGCATACCCGCGCGGATCGCGAACGTGCTACCGCACGTCCGGTAGATGCCCGGGTGGCTTCGGCCGAGCAGTACTCGGCCGAAGATGCGAAGCCAGGGTGGCGCTCCACTTTCCTAGGCGCTGATACCCCGGGCCGAGCCACCAATATGTCCTGGGGCTCCGTTTTCGCCGGTGTTGCCGTTGCTATTGCCACCCTGGTGGTCTTCAGCTTCCTCGGCGCGGCGATCGGCCTGGGCACTTTCGATCCGGCCTCCAGTAATCCCGGCGAAGGTTTCGGCTTCGGCATGGGGCTGTGGGCGGTGTGCTCCATTGTGATCGCCCTAGGTTTGGGCGGTTACGTGACGGGCGCGCTGGCCGTCAAAGGCGGGCTGCTGCACGGCCTGACCACCTGGGCCACCACGATTATTGTGGCCACCGTTGCGGTGTGGCTGGGTATTTCCGCCGCGCTGGGAGCTGTTGGTTCGGCCATCGGCTCGGTGGGTAACGCCGCGGGTAGCGCGGTAGGCGGGGTGGCGCAGGCCTCCGGGAATGCCGTTTCGGAGGCTGCTAGCGCTATTTCCGATAACCTCGATGTTCAGTGGGATAGCGTGGAAGCCCAAACGGAGAAGATCCTTGCCGATACCGGTGAGGAAACACTCCAGCCTGATTACCTGCGCGGTCAGGTGGACGGTGCCACGGACGATATCAGTGCTGCGGCCAAGGACCTCGTGGTCAATCCGGAGAATTACGAAACGATCCTTTCCGATCTGGGCGATTCGCTCCAGCAGCGAGTTGATTCCGTGACCAAGGATATTGACCGTGATGCGGTAGCGAAGTCCGTTGCTGCCAATACGGACCTGAATGAGGATGAAGCTCGCAAGGCCGTGGATAACGCGGTGGAAGCGTACAACCAGGCGCAGGTCAAGGCTGAGCAAGCTCTTAATAACGCGGAAAAGACCCTCCAAGATGTGCAGGCTCAGGCCAAGGACCTGGTTGCGGAAGGCCGCGAGGTTGCTCAGGACGTCACCGATACCGGTTCCACCGTTGCTATCTGGGCCTTTGTGGGCCTACTCCTCTCCGCGATTCTCACCGCTTTTGCGGGTGTGTGGGGCTCGCGCGCGGTGGTAGGTCGCAATGATGCCGGTGCGGTGCGCCGCGATGCGGATGCTACGCGCAGGAAGTAGGCGTGCGGCCATATAGCAAGCAGCATGAAATAACTAGCAGAATGCTTGAGGCCGCTGCACGGCGATAGAGCCGGCTAACGGCTGGACAGAGCTAAGTATTGGGCCGAGTCAGGTACCGAAATTCAGGTACCTGACCCGGCCCGTTATTGCACATATTAAGTGCAGGTAAAGTTGCACGTACAGCGCAAACAAAAAGACTCACCGATAGATGGTGACTGCAACGAATGCGACTTCTATAAATCGATTAGTTGAAGGTGGTAGCGTCAAATTCTCCGTAGCGGGCCGGATTTTTTATGCCGGCGTTTAGTAATTGATTACCTTCTAATATAGGGTTTATTTGCTTTGTAAGCCAGTCTTTTTCAATGCCCGATTTGGCGGCCAGGTCATCTAGCGCTACAAGAATTTTATATACTGAATGGTCAGAAAATTTACCGTATGCTTTCTTTGCTCTGCGCTCAATATTTGGCAGTAAACCAGGAACATCAAGCACGGAGTGATTCCAGAGTTTTAATCCATGTGCACATCTATTTCGTAGGTACACGAATGAGCGTACTTGGCTCGGGAGTGTTCTTCTTGAAGCGCTCAGGCTCTTAGCTATTTCGTCGAGCACTCCTGATTCACCTGAAGCGGTGATGAGACGTGACAGAGATCCGAACGTCATGCCCTCCACGGCTACCCAGATAGGCATACGGTCGTACGCTTCTAAAGCGTAGGAACTACCGACTTTTATGTTATCTCGGTAGTGGGCTATAAACGGCTCTTTGGATCTATCAAGGCTTGTTAGAGCATGGTCCTCAGCTCTCGCGGCATTGTTGTCTGGCGGCTGAGTGAAACCTTCCCCGCGAGCAAAGCCGCCAAGCGGAGTCACTAGATGTCCATACGCATAAGCAAAGCGCGTGCGTAGTAACACCTCTACTGGATGTAACACAGCCGTACATTTTACGATGAGTTGTTCCTCTACTTCGTAGAGCCTCTTTATTTTTTCAAAAGACGTGCCTTGCGCGAACGTGTTGTCTCCGTTGGCGGGGTCACGCTGCCAGTAGCGAAAGTACCCGGAAAATCGGTAGTAGCTGACTCGAGAATCTGGGCTATAGGACAAAATGTGTTGGTTACGATACCGTAGGTATCCCTAGATTTAGCCCGCCGCGCAGGCCCCGACCCGAGTCGTACTCCCGTGCGTACACCGTTTCCTGCGCCCCGCACCGTTCGCATATGCAGCGGATTGACCCTCGGCAGGGTCCACCGTCAAGCGTGCGAATCCGTTGATCTGCGGGCCAAACTGCGGCGGACGCCCCTCTGCGTACCCTGCCGCATACGGAGGGCGTGGGGGCGGCCAAACGCTCGTATACGCGGACGACGGCGCGCTTTGCGTACGCGCAGGGCTTGGGAGAGTGCTGAGCGGGAAAATGGGTGGAAAGCAGATCTTCAATCCGGGCCTTTCCGCGTCAGAATGCGGAAAAGTCGGAGTTAAACCAACACGTTTTGTCCATCCAAAAACTCGAGTCAAACCGAGTTTGAACCCGACTTTAGCCTGCTAGCAAGCCGAAAAGTCCGGATAAAACCAACACCAAGTGTCCTATAGGCCGAAAATCTAGTGCAGCGGCTTCATCAGCGATGAGCAGCCCACGGTCGGCTAGTAGCGTGAGTTGCTGCACGTATGTAACCCCCGGCTTATCCATCCCACCTGCCTGTCAGGAAAGAAAGGCCCCGGTCATTTGTGCGTTGTAAAAACAAGAGGCCTGACCGGGGATCTATCACTAGTAAAACTACCTGAGTTTCCTGAAGGAAGCAAACTAAGGGGCGGGTACCACTTTCTCGGTACCCGCCCGTGTACAGATTGGGTTGGTGCGCGGTAGCTGCGTCGTCGTTCCGGCGCCGCGCTATCGCAAAAAAGCCGCGCCTAGCGCTCCCGGTCTTCCAGATATCGAAGCAGCACTGCTTCGTATCCGTCCAGCGCGCCCTCGGGATCCTCCGCCGCCTTCTCAAGGAAGGGGATCAGATCCGGCCCGGTTTTCTCCATGACGTTCAGACGATCCGGATTCATGTAGCGGAAAGCCTTTTCCATAATATGGCGGAGAATAGTCTGACCGATTGCCACATATGCGAAAGCCACCGACTTATGATGCGAAAAACCGCCATCTTCGAGCGCCCGGGAAAGCCCCTGGAGCTGGCGGGCGAAATGCACCGTCAGCTTCGGGTTGCATAGGAGAACCTCGCCCAGCCCGTTGTAATCATCCAGGGTGCGCCGCAGATTGGCATCTGCCTGCTCGATGGCATCATGCCAATCGGTGCCCGCGTGCACAATTGGTGTTTCATCGGCAGCGCGCCGAATAACTGCCTCAACGATATCCTGACGGCCATCGTAAAGGCGGTACACCGCGGGGGTCGCGACACCGATCTTGCCTGCAATATCACTCATAGTGAAGGTAAAGACGCCAACCTCCTTCGCTGCGCGAATAACATCGTCAGCGTTGAAGCGTTGCTTCCTACCCACTCTTCTTCTATATGTTCGTTCCACGGTTTCAGTTTAGTGTAAAAATAAGTCCGGTGTCGCCCGAAACACAGGTTTTTTCTTAATAAAAGCCACAGAAAATAAAAATGAGGCTCAGCACCGGCGCCTTTGCCGGTCCTGAGCCTCATCCGCGCGGTGAGATCGCCGCACGCTTTATACGGTTCTCATAACGTTTATCCCGTATTCTTCATTCCAGCAGAAATGCCGTTAATCGTGGTGAGCAGGGCACGCTGCTCATCGGCCGATTGCGCCTTGCCGGCAACTCCATCAGCGGCGGCTGCATCCGCGCGCACCCGCGCCAGCAGCGCCACCTGAAGGTAATGAATCGGTTTGAGATATTGGTCACGAATACGCAAGGTGCGCTGGAGAACCGGCTGGGTATCCAGAAGATCGTCCTCGGCCAGCAGTGCCTCAAGCTCACGTACCGTTAGCTCGTATTCTTCGCGAATCTCCGCGTAGATATGGTGGAGGCGCTCGGGCACCAGGGTGCGCACATAATGCCCGGCAATATCCATATCAGTTTTCGCCAGGGTCATTTCAATATTGGACATCGTGGTGCGGAAGAACTGCCAGCTGCGCACCATCTTCTTCAGGTCCTCACCGTACCCGGCTTCGCGCGCGGCCCGCAGCCCGGAACCGGCACCGAACCAGCCGGGCACAATCTGGCGGGATTGGGTCCAGCCGAATACCCAGGGAATAGCCCGCAGGCCGTCCAAACCCTTTTCCGAGGTAGTGCGCTTGGAGGGGCGCGAACCGATATTGAGATCGCCCAGCAATTCCACCGGGGTGGAGGTCACGAAATATTCTGGCAGATCCGGATCATCGGCGAGCACGCGATAGCGCTGGTAGGCCGCCCCGCTGAGGAAGTCCATGACCTCGTCGTAACGGCTGAGCGACACATTGCTATTACGCGGTTCGCGATGTAGGGCAGAAGCTTCCATAACCGCGGCCAGGGTGAGGGAGAGGTTCTCCCGCGCGAGGGCCGGCAAGGTGTACTTATCGGAAATAACCTCGCCCTGTTCGGTGAACTTAATTTCCCCGTCCAAAACGCCGTAAGGCTGCGACAAAATCGCATCGTAGGTGGGCCCGCCCCCGCGCCCCACCGAACCGCCGCGGCCGTGGAAAAGTCGCAGGGTCACGCCGTGCCGAGCGGCGACGTCGCGCAACTGGCGCTGCGCCTGGTGAATCTCCCACTGGGAGGTCACCACACCCGCATCCTTATTGGAATCCGAGTAGCCCAGCATAACTTCCTGGCGGTTACCCCGCAGCCGCACAATTTCCCGATAGGAAGGATCGGAGAGCAGGGTATCGAGGATCTCCCCGGCCCGGCGCAGCTCCGGAACTTCTTCCAGCAGCGGCGCGAATCCCAGATCCGCGCGCTTCTCCGCGCTCTCCAGATCAATAATCCCCGCTTCGCGGGCCAGCAGTGCCACGGAGAGGATGTCATCGGGACCGTGGGTCATGGACACCAGATACGTGGTAATGGCATCCGTCCCGTAAATCTTATGGGCCTGGCGAATCGCCCGAAATACCTCGAAAGTCTTTTGTGAACTCTCCGTTAGCGGCGAGTCATCGGTGTTGATCAGCGCGGGTGCCAGCGGGCGCGCGGAAGCCAGTTCCCGCCCCAGCAGCGCGGTGCGTTCCTCGCGGCTGAGCGTGGCGTAATCCGCCTCCAGCCCCCCGAAGCGATTGAATAATTCGCTCAATAGCTCAAAATGCTTCTCGGAGTGCTCACGCACATCCAAAATGACCAGCCCCAGGCCCATACCGTGAATAATCTGCTGGGCGGTGGCGAGCAGCCCGTCGGCCACCCGTTCCGCGCCGTGGCGGCGCAGCGCATCGCGCAGCAACTGGAATTCTTCTTGAATTTCCGTTCCGGTGGCGTAGTCATGACCGGGAATATGCTCCGCACCCGTGGTGATGCGGGCCTTCGTATTATTAAGTTTCGAGCGAATGGCACCCAGCTTGAGCCGGTAGGGTTCTTCCGCGTAGAGCGCCCGCGAATCTTCATCCACGAGGTCCGGGAAGCGGAAGTCCTCTTCCAGGGAGGCCAGCAGTGCGGCGTCGTCGCCGGAAAGACGCGAGGAAATCGACAAGCTGAGCATCGCGCGGTTCACGAACCACACGGCAATATCGATAGCGGTGCTGGACTGGAGCCGCAATACGTCCGCGGTGACGTCCGCGGTGACGTACGGGTTTCCGTCGCGGTCCCCACCGATCCAGGAACCGAAACGGATCGGGACTGCGTCTTCGGGCAGGTGGGCGCCGTAACGTTCCAGTTCGTCGCGGAAATCCGTGATGACATCGGGAAGGGTATCCGTGTAGAGACTGCGCAGGTACCACATGACATTGCGGGCCTCGTCCAGGGGAGTGGGCTGCACGCGGCGCAATTCGTCCGTGAGCCAGATGCTCTCCATCACCGAGGCGAGTTCGCGATCCTGGCGGGCGCGTTCCTCGCTACCTTCTTCCGTTTCCGTTTCCACAATTTCGGAGACGCGGCGCAGCTTGGTCAGCACGGCGCGCCGTTGCGCTTCGGTGGGGTGAGCGGTGAAAACGAGGCGAATATCCAGCGAATCAACGGTTTTTTGCAGGCCCTCCAGCCCGACCGCGTCATAAATACGGGAAATCGCGCGCGGAACCCAGGATTCAGCCGGATCCTTATCACCAATAACCTTGATACGGAACGTTTGTTCCGCCGCGTTGGCGAGCAGGAAGTATTCCGCGAAGGCACGCGTGAGAATAATAGCGGTATCCGTGGACATATTATCCAGGGAGCGCTGCACTTCCGAGGCGGCCGTCTCCGAATCGAGATCGCGCGCCGCCGCCCGGACTTTCTCAATGAGATCGAGGGTTTCTTCCCCGTGCTGCTGGGCAATTTCCTGACCGAGCATCGTGCTCAGGCGCCGCACAACCGCGCGCAGCGGTGCATCGAAATCTTCGGGGGAGCGGGCCGTGGTGCGGTCAACGGAGTCGTGGAGCTGAATATCTTGGTCGTGGCTCACTAGATCTACTCGCCTCTCCTTGGGGATCTCACCGTCGCGGTATCGGCCGATGCACAGCTGTGGCGCGTGCCGGTGCCGATGCCGCTTTCCATCCTAACGCTAAGGCCGTGCCCGGGTGTAATCACAGGTCCCGGGTGGAACGACGCCGCGGCACCTGCGTTGTTACGTGCGTGCGGAGGCTCGCTTACACTAGCGGTGGTGAGGTACGACGACGAGGTGGTGCTGGTGGACTCTGGTGTTGTGACGCGGGATGGGCTTTCTTCCCGTGATATTGATGCGCTCGACGCCGCAAAACTGTATTACTCAGGACTCAGCCAGGACGAGGTAGCTCAGCGTATGCACCTGGCCCGTTCCACCATCTCCAAGTTACTCAGCCACGCCCGCAAGCGCGGTTTTGTGCGGATAACCGTCAACGATCCGCGTGAAGATGATGCGTTCCTGTGCGCGCGGTTGAGTGAGCGCTTCAATTTATTGGATGTGCGCCTGGTCAGCCCGCCCAGTTCCGCGCCGGAAGATGTGCGCGAAGCCCTCGGGCGCGTGGGGGCGCAGGTGCTCAGCGAACAGATTCGCGACGGCGACGCCATCGGCATCTGCCTCTCCCGCACCACCGAAGCGGTCTCCCGCCACATGCCCCGTATTCCGCGCAAAGGCGTGGCCATTATTCAGCTGACCTGCTGTATTGGGGCGTGCGTGCGCACCATTGATGAAACGATGGTGATGGAGCGCATCGCCGCCTCCTGCGGTGGGCAGGCCGTATATTTCCAGCTCCCGGCTTTTCTTACTGCCTCGCAACGTGAGGATCCGGATATCAAGGCGCGTTTGCGGGCGACCCGCACCCAGCGGGCCAGCACCCGGGCGGTTCTCTATACGGTGGGGGATGCCCGTTCGAATCTGGCTTATTTGGCGGGTTTCCGCCTGGAGGATGCGGATATGACGCGGCTGCTCACCACTTCGGTTGGCGATATCTGCACCCATTTCATTACCGCGCAGGGCCGGGTATGCCTCCCGGATCTCAATAATCGAGCCACCGGGATTAGCCTGCCCGAATTGCGCGGGAAGGAACAAAAAATCCTGGTGGCCGGTGGGCCGGATAAACTCCAGGCTATTTACGCTGCCCTGGCCAATGGTTATGTGTCGCGCCTGGTTACCGATGTGGGAACCGCGCGGGCTTTGACGATGATGAGTTAGGCACGCGGGGCGAGCGTTTAAGGCGCTCGGGGCGAGCGTTTAAGGGGCTCCCCGCGCCCGCGGAACATATGTTCCTTTCGCGAACATCGGTGGCAATATGGGCGCGGCGCATTCGCGCGGCAGTGACTTTTCCGCGCGCTGGCGGGCTTATGGGCACTTCCGGTGCGTGGGGCGGTGAAGGGGCAGCGCGTGGCACTCGGCGGCGCTCTCACCTAGATTCACTCGTGAACACCGTAAAACGGTGTCGTATTAGTAGCGTGAGGCTGGTAGGGGAGACTACGGTTGTGGAGTTTCCGGTTATCAGCGTGAGTCACGGTGGGAAACATACAAAGGAGTCATGATGCCCGCTCTCGATCATTATTCACGTCCCGCACAGCTCATCGACCACACTCTTTTGCGTGCCGATGCCCGCCGCGCCGAGATTGAAGAACTGTGCACCCAGGCCCGCGTCCTGGGAACCGCCTCGGTATGCGTCAATCCGGTGTGGGTGGAGACCTGCGCGAAGCTGCTTTCCGGTAGCGGTGTCAAAGTATGCACGGTTATTGGATTCCCTTTGGGGGCCAGTACGTCGGCAACCAAAGCATTCGAGACGCGCGACGCTATCGCGCACGGTGCTACCGAAGTCGATATGGTTATCGATCTTGGGGCTGCGCGCGATGGCCGCTGGGAAGATGTGGAAGCTGATATTGCCGCGGTGGTGGGGGCAGCTAAACCGGCCGCCCTGGTCAAGGTCATTATTGAGATCTGTCTACTCAGCGATGATGAGATCGTGCGGGCCTGCCAGGCCGCCCAGCGGGCCGGCGCGGATTTCGTGAAAACTTCGACCGGCTTTTCCTCCGGCGGGGCAACGGAGCACGCCGTCGCCCTCATGCGCGCAACAGTGGGGGAGCAGATGGGAGTGAAGGCGGCCGGTGGGATCCGCAGCGCCGCTGATTTCCGCGCCATGGTGGAGGCCGGTGCCAGCCGCATCGGCGCATCCTCCGGAGTCCAGATCCTCGCCGAATTACAGCGCTAAGCGCAAGCACAACAACAACCGAATATTTCCTCCCGGGAGGTGGGGTGGCAGCGACGCCGCGGCCCACCACCCGCGGGCGGATATTGACAAAAAGAAGGACTACTCATGTCACAACAAACGGCCAATGAAGCCCATATGCGGCCCGCAATAACGCCGCAACAAGAAGAATACGGGGTTCCCAATACCAGCTTCGGCCTCATTAAAGATCCCTCCCTTCAGCTGCGCGACGGTTATCTCAACCGCACCCCGCTGCTCCAATACATTCTTATTTCCATTTGTTTCCCCCTGTGGGGAGCCGCGGCGTCCCTCAATGACGTGCTCATTACCCAATTCAAATCAATTTTCGAGCTCTCGGATTTCGCCTCCGCCTTCGTGCAATCGGCTTTTTACGGCGGGTATTTCCTGCTGGCCATCCCGGCCTCGCGGGTGATCCGGAAGTGGTCGTATAAAAGCGGGATCTTGGTGGGTCTGAGCTGCTATATCATCGGCTGCACCATGTTCTTCCCGGCCTCCCATATGGCGACCTATTCCGTGTTCCTGGCGGCGCTCTTCGCTATTGCTACCGGGCTTTCCTTCCTGGAGACCTCCTGCAATACCTACTCCACCATGATTGGCCCGCGGCGCACCGCTACCCTACGCCTCAATATTTCCCAAACCTTCTACCCGCTGGGCTCTATTTTCGGAATTCTGCTCGGTAAATACCTGATTTTCACGGAAGGGGAGGCGCTGCATAAGCAGCTCGATGACCTGAGCGGCCTGGAGAAAACCCAATTTGCGCAGGAAATGCTCCAGCGCACCTTGCAGCCTTATAGGTTCATTATTCTGGTGCTCGCCGTCGTACTTATTCTGGTGGCGCTCACGCAATTGCCGTCGTGTAAACCGCTCAACGCCGCGCACCACCAGTCCCGGGCATCCATCGGCGAAACGCTGCGCTATCTTCTTCACAATAAGCGCTTCGGCACCGGGATTCTCACCCAATTCCTCTACGTGGGTATGCAAACGGCGGTGTGGTCTTTCACGATTCGCCTCGCCCTCACCCTCGATACCTCCATTAATGAACGCACCGCGAGTAACTACATGGTGTGGGCTTTCGCGGCGTTCTTTACCGGAAAATTCATCGCTAATATTCTCATGACGAAGCTCAACGAAAACCTGGTGCTCGTGCTCTATTCCCTGGCCGGGGTGGCGACCCTCAGCTACGTGGTGCTGGTGCCGAATATGACGGCGGTCTACGCCGCCATCGTGACCTCCGGGCTCTTCGGGCCGTGCTGGGCCACCATTTATTCGCGTACCCTCGACGCCATCGAGGACAAGCGGCATACGGAAACCGGTGGCGCCGTTATCGTGATGTCCATTATCGGCGGCGCGGTGATCCCCGTTATTCAAGGGTTAGTCTCGGATAAGACTGGGTCGATGCAAACATCCTTCATCGTGTCGCTGTGCTGCTTCGTGGCGGTGCTCATCTACTTCTTCTCTATTTATCGTAAAGATCGCGCGGGCGCTGCGGCATAACCGCGCACCATCGTGTTTTTGAGACGTCACTGTTATGAACAAAGGAGATCATTATGACGTTCACTATTAATCTGCGTGAGGACCAGTTCACCGAGGCACCGCGTTGCCTGGCCGAATCCCCCGAGTTTCGCGTGATCGCGCAACGCTATCCTTCGGGCGTTGCTGCGCTGACTGTGCATAATTCGCGCGGATATATCGAGGTCCTTCCGTTTATGGGCGGCATCATTTGGGACGCCCAATTCGATGGTATCTCGCTGCGTATGAAAAATATGTTCAGCCAGCCGCGCCCCGCCCGCGAGATTTCGGATACCTACGGCTGTTTCGCTTTCCATTCCGGCCTGCTCGCGGCCGGCTGCCCGAGCCCGGACGATACTCACGTGCTGCACGGGGAGTTTTCTTGCGCCACGATGGATCGCGCCTGGATTGAGATCGATAGTTGTGGGAACGACGGCGCTATTCGGCTTGCATCCACCTATGAATACGCACGCGGATTTGGCGATCATTACCGTGCCACGCCCACGGTTTCACTCGGCGCCGGGGCCACCGATTTCACCATCGGTATGGATGTGGAGAATCTTTCTCCCTGCCAGCCAATGCCCCTCCAGTACATGTGCCATATGAATTATGCTTTCGTGCCCGGCGGCATTATGCGCCAGTCGCTCCCTGCGGGTAGTTTCCAATTGCGCCGCTCGATTCCAGCCCACGTCACGCCCACGCCGGAATGGACCGAGTTGAATAACCGGATTATCACCGGTGACATTGATGCGGATTCCCTGGAAGGTGCGGAGAGCTTCAATCCGGAGATCGTGTACTTCGCCGATGATCTGCCCCGCTACGGGCAGAACGCCCGTTTTGAGCTTGCTGCCCCGGAGGGACACGCTTTCTTCACAGAATTTTCGACGGCGCAATTCCCCGTGGCGACCCGGTGGATCCTCTGGACTTTAGACCAGCAGGTGGCTGCTTTTGTTCTTCCGGGAACCAGCCGGCCCGAAGGTTTCCTGGCCGCGAAGGAGGCCGGCACTCTTATTTGGGTGGAACCTGGCGGCATAAGGAGTTTCCGAGTCCATACTGGCCTGGTACCGGAAGGGCAGGCCGCGGAGCTTTCTCATTCCCGCAGCGCGAAGAACGATACAGCAGAAGAGGCACACTAATGGATATCGCAGTAATCGGCTCGAATATGGTCGATCTTATTTCCTATATCAACCGCATGCCCGGCGACGGCGAAACCGTGGAGGCACCCGATTTTGCACTCGGCTGCGGTGGGAAGGGAGCCAATCAGGCGGTGGCCGCCGCGCGCCTAGGTTCGGCGGTGCGGATGGTGACCCGGGTGGGTAATGATCTCTTTGCTGATAACACGGTTGCGAATTTTGAGCGCAACGGGATTGATACCACCTATGTGCTGCGTACTGCGGCAACATCTGGGGTGGCGCCTATTTTCGTCAATCCGGATTCTCAGAATTCCATCATTATTGTGCAGGGGGCTAATTCCTTGCTAACTCCGGACGATATTGATGCCGCGGCGGCGGAGATTTCCAGGTGCAAACTGATCGTTTTGCAGTTGGAGATTCCCCTGGAAACGGTCTATTACGCGATTGAATTCGGGGTGAAACACGGTATTGATGTGCTTCTCAACCCGGCGCCAGCCCAACCGGATCTGCTGCTCTCCCGGGTGCGGGCCTGCACCTATTTCACTCCTAATGAAAGTGAGCTATCGCTACTCACCGGGATGCCGGTAGAAACTATCCCGGATGTTCGCAATGCCGCACATACTCTGCTGGAGGCGGGGATGCGCAACGTTATTGTGACGCTCGGCGGTAGGGGAGTGCTCTGGGTAGCTGAGGGCGTGGATATGCTGCTGCCGGCAACGCCAGTGGAAGCGGTGGATACCACCGGAGCGGGCGATGCCTTTATCGGGTGCTTCTCCCATTATGTGGTGGCCACTGGCGATATCGAGTATTCCTTGCGGATGGCTAATCGCTACGCTGCCGATTCGGTAACGAAACGCGGCACCCAAACCTCCTACGCCAGCAAGGAGGAATTCGCTCTCCTGCACAGCTAGACGGCGGTAGGGGATGCGGATCCGCACTCTGTTATATCCCCGCGCGCTGAAAGGCGCGTAGAAAGTGGCGGCCAGGGGCTCTTTCGGGAGTTTCCTGGTCGCTACTGCGCTATAGTGCCAATAAGAACAATGCCGCATACTGTACCGAGCCGTCCGTTAGGGGAAATAATGGAGCGAGGCTGGCTTTTTCATCCCGAAGAGAAATATCAATTTCACCACGTATGGGATTATGACAACCAGCATCCTGATGCGCTTTACGAGATCAGTTTTTCTAATGGGGAATGTTATCGGGCGGTCTACTTCACCTCGTTCGAAAGTGATAACGCCGGTGAACTCGACATCGAAATGGACGATCCCCTCTACGACGAGTTCTTTGTCATGGATTTCGAGATTTTGGAAATTGTCCACGACGGCCCGCGCCGGTATAGCAATTTCCTCGCGGTTGATTACCGGGATTTTCCGGAGAAGATTATTGACGTCACGACCAACACCGTGGTTTATCCTCCGAATTCGCTGACTCGGGCAAAGATACCTACTATTCAAAACTGAGACCCCCATCGCCCCCGCCACACCGAGAAAGGGGAACAATAAGTGACCGGCATCACCCATCCAGAGGAACGAGAGCAAGTAGATGTTCTTGAGGCGTACTACTGGGATCATCCAGATGCCCAGTATCGCATCGTTTTCGCCGATGGTGAGGAATATATAGGTATTTTTTTCGCGGCATTCGAAAGTGATAATGCCGGCGAGCTTGGGATTGAAATGGATGATCCCCAATACGATGAATTCTTCGTCGTTGCTATCGAGATTGTGAGTATTGTTCACGATGGTCCTAGACGGCTCAACCAATACCTTTCGCTCGATTACCGCGACTTCCCCGAAAAAATTATCGACATCACGAACGGTGTTGTGCTCTATCCGCCTTCGCCTCACTCTCCGAGCAGTACCGTTCAATAACAATCCGCGGGGTTCGGCTACTCGTGACAAGTAGTACCGAACCCCGCGGATTATCTTGGCGATAGCAGTGAAAAACTAGAATCTAGCCCGCGCGATGATGAGATTATTTAGATATAGGAACCGTCCGGCTGCGGGAAGAAGCCCACGTGGCTGTAGAACACCGTGAAGGACAGGAAGATCCACAGCATGCCCACGCCCCAGGTGAGGATGGCGGCAATACGCGCCACCCACTTGCTATCCGGAACAAAGGGGGAGAGGATCGCCGAAACCCCGGTACCCACGTACAGGAACATGACCAGCAGCGGCTCGATGAGCGATCCGGCCATGAGGCGCGCAACCGGCTCAATTTCCGGCGGACGCCACATACCGAAGTGCATACCCGCGATGCCGAAAAGCACCAGCCCGAAGCCACCGATAGCGGCCACGTAGAGGAGCGGACGCAGCGTGGCCACCAGATCGAGGGGGCGCACACCCTTATCCGCGAGCTTTTCAGCGCGCAGAATCGCAATACCGGCGATGAAGGTCAAAATCCCGTAGAAGGCAGCCGGCTCACCGAAAGTGATGTTATCAACGGAGCAGCAGAAAGCGCCGTCGATCTGGGCCAGCGGCCAAGTCAGGGTCATATGAATACCGGTAATCCCTAGGAAGGCACCGGTAGCAACGAAAGTCCAGCCCCACCCGGCCAGGGTGCGGTGATTCGGGTTCGCAGCCACGCGGGCGAAAAGAACCACGAGCACCATAATCGCACCGGCAACGAGCGCCATGGTGGTGTTATACGTAATACCTTGCATGAGCATGGCCCGTTACCTCCTTTCCGAAAGCAGGAATTGGCGGATGGACATCAAGGCGATGGAAGCGGCAAAAGTGATGCACCAGCTCAGGACGCCAAGATCCTGCCCGGTACTTCCGCTTGCCGTGGCCCAGAAGACCAGCCCGATAACGAGTCCAAGCGCGAGGACAACCCAGGTGGCTTTAGCGAGGAGCGACGCCCACCTGGCAACCTTGTGCTCCTCTAGGTCAGTGGGGATACCACTGAAATCTTGATGATTTTCCATGTGTCAAGCATAACTTAAATCGCCCAGACTTTTATCAGCTTGCGTGGAGCATTTCTTCGGACAATAGTCCCGTGTGACGCAAATCGCTGAAAACTCGCCATTTTTGCGAAATTTTAGTTGTAGTACGACGACGCTGCGTGTCTCACCACACGGAATGGACTCAGCGGCACGCCGGTACAGAAACCCGGTATAAGAAAATTCCGGGCTAATAGACAAATGGTGGGTCTTATACCGGGAGTTTGCCCTGTCATACCAACGAAAAGTCGGCCTTATTGAGGTCGGGCACCTCAATAAGCTTGCTTCCTTGACATCCGTTGCGTGACATGCCTTGACGGAAAACTCGTTCCGTCCGGGCTGCCATGCGCCACAGCCACGGGGTGGGCAGAGGCGTCAGAGCCGCTTTCTGGGCCGTGTAGGCGCCATAGTGCGCGTTAGAGACACGAAATCGGGGACAAACGGTGCTCTCCCTCGCACTTCGTTTGTGTACCCGATTCGTACGGATCTGATCCGGATCCAAGCCAACGACACGCCGTCATTAGACCCACTTTTTGTCTATTAACCCAAAATTCCCGAGATGCACTGCCTTGGCATCCCGGGTGAAACGTCGGGCTAGCGGGATTTGAACCCACGACCCCTTGACCCCCAGTCAAGTGCGCTACCAAACTGCGCCATAGCCCGAAGCGATAAGAAAACTTAGCGCTATCCCCGCCCCGATAACATGATTTCTACATCAGATCATCGCCACGTGGACCACATGAGATTACCTCAAACGAATAGAAAAAGACAAATCCCAGAAGGTGACATAGCCCGCTCTTCGTGCGGTGCTGCGATGAGTCCGGCGCAGCACCGTGATATGCCCGACGCAGTGCCGCGATATGCCTCGTGACAGATGACCTCACTAGAGTTATGGTCCCGAATCGTTATAGGATTGTTACCGATAAAGAGGCGCCGGAGGGAGTTCTCCAGGGCAGTGAAGGAGAGGCATATGGCTGAACAATTTGATCCGAGGTCGGCCGCACCCGCGCCCACGGAAACATCTCGCTTCACCGCTATTGGCGCGCAGCCCGATCAACCGGTAGCCGAACGCCATCTCAGCCCTCAAGAATGCACCGCCATTGATGCCCTGCCTGCCGGCTCGGCGCTCCTCATCGCACTATCCGGCCCGAATTCCGGGGCCCGGTTCCTCCTCGATGGGGAAGTGACGAATGCGGGGCGTTCCCCGCGCGCTGATATTTTCCTTGACGACGTTACCGTTTCCCGCAAACACGTGCAGTTTTTCCGCCGTGGCGATACGTTCCACGTGCGTGATTCCGGTTCCCTCAATGGCACATACGTCAATCGGGAACGGGTGGATGATGCCGTGCTCCGCACCGGTGATGAAATCCAAATCGGAAAATTCCGTTTGACCTTCTACGCTTCGCGAGCCGGTGCGTGATACACCGGTGATATCTCGCGCTTCTACGGCCACCCCGGATTCTTCCTTCCCGCCCGCTTCCGCGCCGCGCCGCACGCGGGCAGATGGCAGCCCGAGCACCTGGCCCCATGACCTCAGCCACGAACCAACCCTGCGCATCGGGGAAGTTCGCCGTGCCCTCACCGATGAATTCCCCATGCTCTCGGTTTCGAAGATCCGGCATTACGAATCCATCGACCTTATTTCTCCCTATCGCACCGCAACCAATCAGCGGCTGTTTTCCACCTCGGATACCGAACGTTTGCGTTTCATCCTGAGGGAACAGCGTGACCGCTTCCTGCCCCTCGACCAAATCCGGGAAGAGCTGCGCCAGCTCGATGAGGGCATCATTGAGGCACCGGGCCGCCCCGGGGGGATGCGCGCCGTCGCCGCACCGGAAGTGCGCCGCCCGAAACCTGGCGAACGTATCACTCAAGCCGAATTAGCCGATATGACCGGAGCTGCGCTGGGCACTATTGAAGAATTGGTTACCGCGGGTATCCTCGCCACCGATGCGCGCGGGCGCCTATCCGCGCAATCGGCGGATATTGTGCGCTACTGCGTGATGCTGCTGGAAGGCGGCTATGACCTGCGCCAGATTCGCAGCGTCAAGAATTCCGCGCACGCCCAGGCCGTGATGCTTACCACCCAGTTGGCCACCGAGCTGGCGAAGAAAACCCCGGTTGCCTCCGAACGCGCCCTCAATCAGGCCGCTGAGGATGGCACCACCATCGCCCGGCTTTACGGCGCTCTCCTCACGGAAAACGTCGAAGTGGAACTGCGCTAAATCGCATCGCGTAACACCGGACAACACGTTGCGCACCGCCGGACATCCCCGGCATACACTCGCGCTTCACGGCCCTAAAAATGCAGCTCACGGGGCTATTTGCGCAAAAGTGAGCCACGCCGGGCAGACAGCACCGCCCACCCAGGAGTAGGGTGGCAGTACAACTTCATATCGATTGAACCGAACCCAGGTCATGCTGGGCACCTCAACTAGCAGGAGACAATTAATGTCAGGTTCTGTGGAAACCCAAGGTATTGACCTTGTTTCTCCCCGGGAAAGGTACGGTCGCCCGCGCGATCTTTTCTTCCTGTGGGCGGGCACAACCACTAATATTTTTACCGTGTCCTACGGCGCCATGCTGGTGCTGCTGTACGGACTTTCTTTCACCCAGGCGCTCGCCGTTATTGTGATCGGCAACGTTATTGCCTATCCGCTTCTTGCGCTTACCTCCATTCAAGGGCCGCTCACCGGTACCACCACGATGACCATCTCGCGGGCATCACTCGGTACCCGCGGGGCTCGTATTAATGGAGTGCTGTCCTGGCTTATGCTCATCGGCTTCGAAGCCGGGGGACTCATTCTCGTCTACTACGCCTGTGAGGCACTCCTCGCCCGCGCGGGCATTGCCTTAGAGGGCGGCGGGCAGATTGCCGTCGTCGTTCTTCTTGCAGGGATTCAACTTCTTCTTCCCCTTCTTGGCCACCGGATTCTCATGGCAGCGCAAAAATACGCAACCATGATTTTCACGGTGGCTTTTATTGTGCTGGCGGCCCTCATTATTCCACAGGCCGCGCCGGGTGCCTCGGCGGGCACCGATTCGCTTTTCACCCTGATTTCCGCAACCTCGCTCGTTATTGTCTCGGGTGGGCTGTCCTGGGCGCCGAGCGGCGCGAATTTCTCCCGCTACCTGCCCGCCGATTCTTCGCCCCTCGCGGTGGGAACCTGGGCGGCGCTGGGCGGGTTTATTCCCTATGTGCTACTCCAGACCCTCGGCGCCGCGATGGCAACCGTGGTGGTTCCCGCGGAGGTGGAGCTGTCCAATCCGCTGGCTGTCCCGGCTATCCTCAGCCCGGCTTTCGCGGTGCCGTTCCTTATTCTGGTGATGGTCGGTTTGCTGCTTCAAAACGGCACCAACCTCTATTCCTCGGGCCTGAATTTGCAGACGGCCGGTATCCACGTGCCGCGCATGGTGATTGTGTGCATCGACAGCCTCATCTGCGTGGCCATCTGCATTTTCGCGATCCAGCAGGAAGCTTTTTACAGCCTCCTCAACGCTTTCGCGGCCTCGCTGAGTATCTGGCTGGCGCCCTGGGTGACCGTGTATCTGCTCGATTGGGTGGCGCGGCGCGGCACCTACCATCTTTCCGGCCTGGCCATTGAATCCCACGGCCCCTACTGGGGCAGCGGTGGGGTGCGTTGGTCCGGAATGGCCGCGCTGCTGGGCGGGATGCTCTGCTCCGCGCTCTTCACGAACTCCGGCTACCTGGTGGGTCCGCTCACCCGGCTCCTCGTGGACATGCCCGCCGCGGCCCCCGATCTGTCCATTCCCGCCGGCGTGATCGCCTCCACCCTCATCTACCTGGCCCTGCGGCCGGTGCGTGAACGTGAACGCGCAGCCCGCCGCGCCTTTATTACCGCTGCCTAAGGGTCGCACAACAGCCACATCCGCCCCGACCCTCATAATTTTTAGGAGAACCCATGCCTCATCGTCAGCTTCTCGACGTCGCCTACGGGCGCGCCCACGCCGAGACCATTATTGATAACGGAATCCTGGTGAACGTGCTCACCGGGGAAACGTACCCGGCCTCCGTTGCCATCGCCTACGGGCGGGTGGCCGCGGTGGGGAACGTGGACGCGCAGCGCGGCCCGAATACCACCGTTATTGATGCCGACGGCGCCTACCTGACTCCTGGCCTCATTGACGGGCACCAGCACATCGAATGCTCCAAGCTTTCCGTGACCATGTTCGCGGATCTGGTATCCCGCTACGGAACCACCTCCGTGATTTCCGGTCTGGACCAGATCCTAGTATCCGCCGGTCTGGAAGGCGTGCAGGAATTTCTGGCCGAAGCCGAAGAGTCCTCCATGCGGGTATGGTGGGGCGCGCCGGCCAAGGCTCCCTACACGGTGCCCGAATCCACCGTGGGGCACCGCTTCGCGGTGGAGGACCACCGGAAAGTACAGCGCATGCCCGAATGCGTGGGCCTGTGGGAAACCGTGCAAGAAATGGTGGAATACGGTGATGAAGAAGTCCTCACCGCCATGGACCTGGCCGAAGAAAACCGCCTGCATGCCTTCGGCTGCGCGCCGCTCGTGGATGCACGGCGGGTTGCCGGCTACGCGGCCTCCGGCGTAACACTGTGTCACGAATCGTATTCTCCGGAAGAAGAACTGGAGAAGATGCGTAACGGCATCAATATCCTCATCCGAGAATCCACCGCCGCCCCCATGCTCGCGGAGAATATTAAGCTCATCACCGAGATGGGTGCCCCGGCCCACCGGGTTGGTTTCTGCACCGACGATGTGACCGCCACCGATATTCTGGGCCGCGGCCACCTCGATTACGTGGTGCGCCTGGCCATTGAGAAGGGGATTGACCCGGTGACCGCAATCCAGATGGCCACCATTAACACCGCCCGAATGTTCCAGCTCGATGACCGCATCGGCGCTATCGCCCCGGGGCGCTTCGCCGATATCCTCTTCGTTGATTCCCTCGAAGATTTCCGGCCCCGCACCGTCCTCAAGGGTGGCCGGATTGTGGCGCAGAACGGCGCCGCCGTGCAGGCACCGCAGGCCCCGCAGCGCACCGCCACGGTGCTCGATACCTTCAAGCTCGCCCCGGTGAGCGCGGATCGCATCGCCGTTCCGGTTGCCGAGTCGGCTACCTCGGCGCGGGTGCGCACCATCGTGCTCTCCAAGGACGTTGCCTTCAAGCGCCCCGGCGCCGAGGTGGAACTCCCGGTGGTGGACGGCAAGGTGCAACCCGATACCGCCCAGGATGCCATTTACGTATGCGTGGCCGAACGCTACGGCAAAACCACGAATCTGCCCGTTGCTTTTATTCAGGGCTTTGGCCTCAAGCGCGGGGCAATTGCTACCTCGGCAGCCCCGGACGATAACAACGTGGTGTGCGCGGGGGTGAACCCGGAGGATATCGCCCTGGCAATCAATGAAGTGACCCGCCTGGGCGGGGGACAGGTTGCGGTGTGCGATGGTGAGGTTATTGCCTCGCTGCCCCTCCCGGTGGGCGGTATTGTTGCCGACCTGGTTGCCGAGGATATGGCCGCCGCCGAAGCGGAGATGGACCGGGCCGCCCGCGAGGTGCTGGGCGCGGATCTCGATTCGCCCTTCGGCCAGCTCATCTTCCTGTCCATCACCGCGATTCCCGATTGGGCGATCACCGATCTTGGCCTCATTGACTGCGTCACATTCAACGTCGTCGACCCCGTTATTGCAGCGCGGTAAACGTGCGCGACCGCGCGAACGTTACCACGCAGAAAGGAAAAATATGACCGCGATTTCGCCCTTCGTGCAGGGCCTGCCCAAAGTTGAGCTGCACCTGCATATTGAAGGAACCCTGGAACCAGATCTCAAATTCAAGCTCGCCGCGCGCAATGGCGTGGAGCTGCCCTACGCCAGCGAGGAGGAGGTGCGGGCTTCCTACCAATTCGATGACCTCGCTTCCTTCCTGGACGCGTATTACGAAGGTATGAGTGTGCTGCTCACCGCGGAGGATTTTTACGACCTCGCGATGGAGTATTTCCGCAAGGTGGCGCGCCAGAACGTGCGTTATGTGGAGATGTTCTTCGATCCCCAGGCGCATACCTCACGCGGGGTGGAGTTCCATACCGTGATCTCCGGGCTGCGGCGCGCCCAGATTGAGGCGCGCGAGCAGCTGGGGGTGGATAGCGCTCTCATTATGTGTTTCCTGCGGGATTTCCAGGCGGAATACGCCATGGCGACCCTGCTGGAATCGCTGCCGTACCGCCCGTGGATTATCGGCGTGGGGCTCGATTCGGATGAAACCGGCAACCCGCCCGCCAAGTTCGCGGCCGTCTTCGCCAAGGCCCGCGAGCTGGGCTATCAGCTCACCATGCACTGCGATGTTGATATTGCCGATTCGGCCGAGCATATCCGCCAGGTCCTCGAGGACGTGCGGGTGGACCGCGTGGACCACGGCACCAATGTGCTGGAAAAGCCCGAGCTGGTGGAGTACATGGCCAGCCGCGGTATCGGCCTGACCTCCTGCCCGATCTCCAATACCTGGGTTTCCGACGGCTCCAAGGTGGGGCTGCTCACCGAGCTCGATAAGCGCGGGGTCAGGGTCACCGTCAATTCGGATGACCCGGCCTATTTCGGCGGGTATATCGCGGAGAATTACCAGCGCGTGGCGGACGAAGCCGGGGTCGATAAGGAGACCCTCAAGCGTTTCGCGCGCAATGCGGTGGATATTTCCTGGGCGCCGGCCTCCCTCAAGGAGCGCATCGCCGCGGAGATTGCCGCCTATGAGGGCTAAGTGAGGTAGGCGCTGGGACGGGCGAGTCGCACTTCGCGTGCTCGCCCCAGCTGCCTCAATTTTCACAATAACATCGCGTGTATCGTTTATCACATCGCGGTGGGAACGACGGCGCCGGCCGCTTCTCGTGTGGGAGCGTGCCGGCGCCGCGGGCTTTAAGTGGCGGGAACTAGCCAATCTTGGCTGGGGATGCGGTAGGCTAGGGGAGTAGTAAACAGTGCTTTCTCGCGGCGCCTTACCCTAAACCTCAAGTTGAGCTTTAGACACGCCGAGCCGGGCGCTGATCCGCTGGCCGGGCTGCTATATCGTGGTAGCTAACACTGGCAACCGGCCAGAATCCACGCTGCGAAACGGAGAGACTATGAGCGACGCGACTGCCAAGGACGCGACGTATCGGCGTACCCAACCGATGCTCTTCGGCGATCCTCTTCCCGAGCTTGACGCCGAAACCGGCTACCGCGGTCCGATTGCCTGCAAGGCAGCAGGCATCACCTACCGCCAACTCGATTACTGGGATCGCACCGGTCTTGTTTCGCCTACCGTGCAGAATGCGTCGGGTTCCGGCAGCCAGCGTCTCTACTCTTTTAAGGACATTCTGGTCCTCAAGGTGGTCAAGCGCCTCTTGGATACCGGGGTATCGCTCCAGCAGATTCGGGTTGCTATCGCGCAGCTCAAGGATCGCGGGGTGGAAGATCTGGCTGGTATCACCCTCATGTCCGACGGTGCTTCGGTTTACGAATGCACCTCCGATGATGAAGTGATCGACCTGGTCAAGGGCGGCCAAGCGGTTTTCGGCATCGCGGTTGGCCGGGTCTGGCGTGAGATCCAAGGTTCGCTTTCCGAGCTTCCTACCGAACGCGCTGAAGAAGAAGTGGTCGATGAATTGGCCCAGCGCCGGGCCGCGAAGCGCCGCCGTGGAGCGTAGCGAGGTGGCAACGGGGAGCTGGTGTTCCAGCTAGCTTCCCAGCAGTTCTAGTCTTTTCCGCGAACTCCTATATAACAAAGAAATCCCGGTTACCTCTTCTGCTTGAGCAGTGAGGTAACCGGGATTCTTCTTGGGCTAGCGGGCCCGGGCCGGCGCTACCTTAGCGGCGCACTGCCGGGGTATCCGTTCCGTTACCGTCCCAGTCCCCGAGGAAGACCGCATCGCCGTGGCGCCCGTAGGCGAGCGTCGTTTCTGCGTCTCCTCCGGTGAGGCGGTTGGTGATGTGGAAGGTGTTTCCGCGGCGCACCGCGAAAGTATCCTTCCCGTCCCCGTCGAAGTCTCCGGCGAAGACCTGGTCATCGGCGCGTCCGTAGGAGAAGACCTGCTCAGCATTCCCACCGACCAGGGAGTTCTGGACGTAGAAGGTGTTTCCGCGGCGCACCGCGAAAGTATCCTTGCCATCCCCGTCGAAGTCTCCGGCGAAGACCTGGTCATCGGCGCGCCCGTAGGAGAAGACCTGCTCAGCATTCCCGCCAACGAGCGAGTTCTGGACGTAGAAGGTATTTCCGCGGCGCACCGCGAAAGTATCCTTCCCGTCCCCATCGAAATCACCCACGTAGACCTCGTCACCGGCGCGCCCGTAAGAGAGCACTACGGAAGCAACGGTCGCCGTCCAATTATTGGAAACGAAGAAGGTATTGCCGTGCACGGCCGGGGGAGTGGCCGGCTTGCTCGGCTGTTCGCTCGGTTCCGGCTGGTCGCTGGGCTCGGGTGCCGGGGGTTCGCCCGTGGGCTCCACGCTCGGAGTAGGAACCGGGGTCGGTTCCGGATTGTCACTCGGGCTCGGTGCCGGCTCGGTCGGCTCTACCGAAGGTGTCGGCACCGGGGCCGGCGTAGTCGGATCGACCGTCGGTTCCATGCTCGGGGTCGGCACCGGGGCCGGCGTGGTCGGGTCGACCGTCGGTTCCACGCTCGGAGTCGGCGCGGGAGCGCTCGGTTCCGGCTTCTCGCTCGGGGTAGGTTCCGGCGTGGGCGTCGGCTGCGGCGTCGTGCATTCCTTGACGCAGAAGGGCGCCGTCACGAAGGTTTCTTCACTCGAGCTGCGGGTGAAACCGGGAAGGGTCTCACCGCTCGGCTCGGTTGTTCCGCCGCCGGTGCCCTTCACGACCCGCAACTCGAAGACGTAGCGACCCGGGGCGGCCGCGGTGCGCGTCGTCGCCGAAGCGGATTCGAGGTAGGTGCCGTCCCAGGCGAAGCGCCCCAGATCGGTACGGCCCACACCGTCCTCGCTATGCACCACGTTATTTTCCGAAACCGGGGCGCCCTTCGAGCCGTCCTCGTTCGCGTGGAAGACCCGGATTTCCAGCTTCTGCACCGGGGAATCAATATGGTATTCCACCACCGGAACCGCGCCGTTGGCGTAGTCCATGGCGTAGGCGAAAAGCTCGGAATTCGGAGCGTTGGAGTACTGCGCGCCCTTGTCCAGGCACTCACCCTTGTAGATGGTGGCCGGATTCGGGCAGGCAATGAGCTTGGTCAGCGAAGGCGGATCGTAGGCGAGCAGATTCGCCAAATCCGGGCGCTTCTGGGCGATATCCGGGCGAATATCCTTGACCTTCCACGTGGTGTGGAGGAATTGCAAAGCATTTTCGTAATCGCCCTTGAGGCCCGCGAAAGGCACCTGGTAGGTGGAATTATCATCGCCGTGGGCCACCACATAACCGCCGTAGATCGCACCCTCGGGCACGTTCGTCGGATCGGTGACCGAGACCTGCACCTGGGCATCCACCCCGGGCTGCACCGTCACCTGCGCGGGGCTAATCGCCACCTGCGCATCGGTCCCGTTGTAGGTGGTGAAACGATCGTGCGGCCCGCTGGTGGCGCGCACGTGAGTATCCGCCGTGAAGGTG
This sequence comes from Actinotignum vesiculae, assembly GCF_051267215.1. NCBI lineage: Bacteria > Bacillati > Actinomycetota > Actinomycetes > Actinomycetales > Actinomycetaceae > Actinotignum > Actinotignum vesiculae. The sequence goes on along the minus strand of NZ_JBOZGG010000002.1, from coordinate 158,024 downwards.
TAGGTGACGGGCGCTGCCGAGGCGTTGTGCACGGTGAGCGTCGTCGTTTCCTGCACGTCCGAATCACCCAGCGAAATCTTCGCGGGCGTGATCGCGGTGGGAGCACCCCGCCATTCGTGCCCGGCTCCGTAACCGCAGCGAGGGCCGCGGGCAGATTGACCAGGCCGGCACCCTGGCGGTGCGTGGCGAGCTTCGGGGCATCCGCGCTGCCGTCCACGGTCACCGGGTCGGCGGTATTCTGCAAGGCCGCGCGCACCTGCGCCGGCGTGAGATTCGGGTTGGCTTGCAGCAGCAGGGCCGCGCTTCCGGCCACGTGCGGGGCCGCCATCGAGGTACCCGAAATCGTCTTCCACGAGGGCGTCACGGCATCATCGACCGGCCACGCGGAATAAATATTGCCGCCCGGGGCAACCACGTCCGGCTTGAGCTGGAGGTCCGCAGCCAGGCCCCAGGAGGAGAAATCGGAAATTTTCCCGCCGGTGGGGGAGGTGGCTACTCGCTTCGCATCCGTCCATTCCAGGCTGGCGTTTCCGGCGGCCACGGCCTCTTCGAAACGCTCGCCCTGTTCCTGGGTGACCGCGATGACCGGGATCGTTACGGCCGGATCTCCGGCGATGGTTGCGTTGAGGGTTCCGGGTTGGTTGTTGTAGATGATGACCGCTGCGGCGCCGTCGTCCTGCGCGGCACGGGCCTTCTGGTAAAAGGTCGAGGTTCCGCGTGAGATAAGCACTGCTTTCCCGGTAAACGGTGTTCCGGGAAGATCAACGGCACCGGTTTTTTGCCCTTCGGGATAGGCGACGACGTCGAGCCTACCCGCCGTGGGCACCGCGGGAGATTCAGTGACAGTCTCAAATCCCTCAGGCCCGCCGTTGAACATCACGACCGGGCGCAGCACGTGGGTATTATCCACGGAACCCACGGCAATAACCGAGGGGCCTACCGCCGGAGCACTGCCGGAGAAAATGCCCTTCGCACCGGAGTTACCCTGGGAAGCCGTGACCACCACACCGGAGGCAACGAGGTTTTCCGAGGCCACCGCGGTGGGGTAGTTAGGCCAGGTCGCGAAAGCCGCGCCGATGGACATATTGACAACGTCCATCTTGTCCCGCTGGGCGCGTTCGAGGGCGGAGAGAATGACTTCGGAGCTGGTGGATCCCGTGCATCCGAAAACGCGGTACGCACCGATCACAGCATCGGGAGCCACGCCCTTGAACGTGCTTTCCGGGTCGTTACCTGCGGCGATGCCGGCCACGTGCGAGCCGTGCCCGCCGCCGGCCCCGCAGTCATCAGGAAGAGCGTCCGGGTGGGGGACCGGCTGGAAATTCGGGTCGCTGCGATCCGTATTGAAGGAATCGCCCACGAAATCGTAGCCGGTCACGATCTTGTCATTGGGGAAAGCACGCTCACCCTTGACACCGTTCCCGCCGAAAGCCGGGTGATCGATGGCCACGCCGGAATCAATGATTCCCACGCGCACGCCCTTGCCGGTGAAGCCGAATTCCTCATTGGCCACGCTCGCGCCGGTCATATCCCGCGCGGAGTACATATCGGGGGTTTCCCCGGGGCGGTTCATTTCCGCATCAGATTCGACTTCGGCGGGGCGTTCCACCGTGAGCACCGGGTAAACACCGATCACATTAGCGTCATTAACGTAGCGCGCCAGTTCCACCGAATCAGCTTCAACGGTCACGCCGTTCCACACGTGCTGGTAGGAGGTGTCCACCTCGCCACCGTCATCTTCGACCGTCTGGGTGAATTCCCGCTGTTCGCCCGCGATGCGGGCGGAGGAGCCACCTCGAATAAGAGGTTCGCTCTTGAGTTCAATAAACCATTTGCCGGTGAAATTCGGATCGCTTTCCGCCGCGGCAACGGTGGCGCGGATATCGAGGGGTTCGTGCCCATCTGATTCCGTGGCCGCCGCGGTTGCGGGAGCGAGGGCGCCGCCAACGAGGGCGGCACACGCACAGGTGACGCCGAATCGGCGCCAGCGTGGTTGCTCAGCCATACATATCCTTCCTGATAGCTGGCCGCTGGGCCGGGCATGGAAATATGAGCCCAGCTCAACGGCATGCCAGCAATTTTGCCGAATATCTTAAATAATCAAAATTGATAGTCCAGAGTGTGAACGACCGGCGGGACCGTATGTGAGAGTGGAGAGTAGGAGCGAGCGGGGGACCAACAGGGGACGAGCGGGGCTCAACTTATACCTCTCGCGGCGTCGCCCGGCCGCGTTTTGACATAATGTACATTATCGGCAAGTAGCGGGAGGGTGCCGGATTTCTGTCCAGCCCCTCTTTAACGCGTCAAGGCGCCCCTTTCCGGGACGTAAGCACCGGAGCCCGCGGCGGCGTCGTTAATATGGAAACAGAGAAAAGCGATGCGAGCAGGCCTGCTCGCAAGGAAGGAAAGCACTATGGCTGAACGTTCGTTGCGCGGTATGCGCATCGGAGCGAATTCGCTCGAAACCGATGACAATGTGGTTTTTGTGGACCGCCAGCAGGTGAAATACCGCTGCAAGAACGGCCACGAATTTGGCGTGGCCATGGCGGTGGACGCCGAAGTTCCCACCGCGTGGACCTGCCGCTGCGGCGTGGAAGCTGAACTCATCGAGGGCGAAGGCGTGGATGACCGGAAGCCGCCCAAGCCGGTGCGCACCCACTGGGATATGCTCCTGGAACGCCGCAACGAAGATGAACTCAAGGTGCTGCTGGAAGAACGCCTCGAGCTGCTGCGTGAAGGCAAGCTGCGGCTGCGGCGCAATCGCTAATCGCGCTCAGTTTCGCGGCGCGCCGGCCGCGCGCCTCAGATTCGCGGCGCTGTACTCCACTACCGCGGCGCTCAAGTCCGCGGCGCTCAGTCCCGCGGCCGGCGCAGCTGAGTGACCACGCGTTTCGCGAGATTGCCCAGCTGCCTCCCCCGGCGCGTGACGCCCATCACCGTGGTGCGCTTGAGGGATTCGGTGAAGACCGAGCCGGAGAGCTTCGACTCCCCCGCCTCGCGCTCCGAAAAAGTGATGGGCATTTCAACGATATGACCCCCGCAGCGCGCCACGTGGTCGGTCATATCGGTCTGGAAGAAGTAGCCGCGCGCTTCCACGGTGTCCAGGTTGAGGCGCTCGAGGATATCCGTGCGGTAGACGCGGTAGCCCGCGGTGGCGTCGCGTACCGGCAGCCCGAGCATCCCTTGAATATAGAGGTTGCCCAAGCGCGAGAGTGCCTCGCGGGGTTTGGACCAGCCGTCAATTTTCCCGCCCCGCACGTAGCGCGAACCGATGACCAAATCCGGCGCATCGGACATCGCGGCGCGTTCGAGCAGCAAGGGCAGCTGTTCGGGATGATGCGAACCGTCGGCGTCCATCTCCACCACGTGGCTGTAGCCGCGTTCCATTGCCCAGCCGAAAGCCGCAATATAGGCACGCCCGAGCCCGTCTTTTTCGGTGCGGTGTAACACGTGGATCTGCTCATCACGTTCGGCCGCCTCATCTGCGATCTTCCCGGTACCATCCGGTGAATTATCATCAACCACGAGGATATCCGCCTCGGGTACGGCCCGCCGGGCCCGTTCGATAATCCGCGGAAGATTCTCCGCCTCGTTGTACGTGGGAATCGTGATGAGAACGTGCACGACTAACCTTTCTTCCAGCGCAGCCTTGCGTACCCTATCCATGCTATACCGCCAGCCGCGCCAGCCGCAGCCAGAAGTCCGTCCCGGTAGTACGGGTAGAAACGCGCCGCCGGCGTGAGACCTTCATACAGGGCGACCGTGGTGGTATGCGCTGCTTGCGTCCACGGTTCGGTACGTTCACGTACGGCACCATTTGTTTCGACGACGCCGGAAATTCCCACGGTGGAAACCTGGAGCGCAATGCGCTGGTATTCGACCGCCCGGAAACGGACCATATCGAATTGCTGGGCCGATTCGGCACTATCACCGAATGACGCATTATTGGTGGCCACCACGTAAAGTTGGGCGCCCTGGCGGATTGCCTCGGATCCCACATCTCCTAGCGCCACTTCGAAACAAATCGGAGTGGCCAGGCGGACGGTGGTGCTCTTCGCGCCCGGGGCACCGGTTTCGCCACCGGTGCGGCTCTCCGCCGTGACGGGCTCTTCCTCCGGGGCGCGCTCCCCCACCGGAATATCGAGAACCGCCGGTGTGGTGCCAGCCCGCATATCAACGGAGACCAGATCAACGGCGGAGCTGAACTTCCGGAAGAAATCCCGGTAGGGCATATATTCCCCGAAGGGAACCGGGTGCTGTTTGCTGTAAACACCGCTTACCTCTCCCCCGGTCTCGGTGGGGAGGTAGACAACAAGGTCATTGGTGCGGCTGACCGCTTGCCCAGTGGCGTCGCGCTCATAGGATTGGGTGCCCAGGAGCAACGGGACGCCCAGGTAGGTGGAGGTTTCGCTGACCAGAGCCCGGGCGCGCGGATGTTCGCGAATATCGTGGTCGGAGGCGGATTCCGGCCATACCACCAGGTCCACATCCTCCGGGTTAATCGCGCGGGTGGCGGTGCCGAGGTTCTCGGTGACGGTCAGGGCTTGATCGCGGCCCTCGGGAAGGCTGCCCGCCCGCGGGACGATCCCCTGCGCGTAGCCGATGCGCAGGGAGCCGGTGGGCGCGGTGGCGGGAAGCGGAAGGGCCCAGGGTAGGGCGAAGAGCAGTGCGGCACTGAGGGCCAGACTCGCACCCGCAAAGAGCCGCCCGCTGCGTACTCGCATAAGGGCCAGGCTGAGGGTGGCCCCGCAGATGACTACCGCGGCGGAGACCAGCATGGTGGAACCCCAGGGCGCCAGGCGAACGAGCGGGCTATCTACCTGGGAAAAGGCAAGAGTTCCCCAGGCGATACCACCGAAGGGCCATAGGGAGCGGGCCAGTTCCGCGCCCGCCCACACCAGGGCTACCGCGGGGAGGAAGATGAGCGGGCAGCGGGTCCAGCGGGCCCGGCACATGGCGCTCCAGGTTGCGACCACCAGCCCGGTAAACAGTGCTTGCGAAAAAGCGAGGGCGAGTTGAGGAATGAGATCCCCGGAGGCTTCCCCGGCCCAGGAAAAATGCAGGGAGAAAAATATGCCTCCGGAAAGGAGCCCGTATCCGAAGCCGGCGCTGGGGCGGCAGCGGGCCGCAACGAGGAGAAGAACCGCGATACTCACCGGTGCGAGGATGCCGTAGCTCAGGGGCGGGAAGGCGGCGAAGAGCCCGAGCCCGGCCAGGACCGCGCCGCACAGCCGTAAGAGAACACCGCTCACATGAGCTCCGATCGCCGCATGAGGTCACGGGCTTGGCGCGCGATATCGCTCAGCCAGGTTCCTTCGGTTGCTACCGTGACCTGCCCGAGGATGTCGATAATACGGCGCGCCGCGGAAATGAAATCCCCGGCGGTCATATGGGCTGATTCTAGGCAGGCTTCCAGGCCCACTCCCCCGGCCCAGGCCGCGAACACGTCCGCGCAGCCCGGGCTGAGATCCGGGGTGCGGGTAATCCCGTATTGAAGCTCCAGGGATTGCAGGTACTGGACTTCCGCGCGCGCCACGCGGGCGGTATCAATAAGTCGGGCATCGCGCGGCAGAGAGCTGCCCAGGCGGTCATCGGCCAAAAACATGGAGACCCATCCGGCTAGGGCCGGTGCGTCCAGGCTACCTTCGGGTAGTTGCGCCAGGCACTGGTACATGAGCAGGTCTGCTTCGGTGTGAAGTTCGCGTAATTGGGCGGCGCCCGGGCCCATGCGGATCGCGTCATTATCGCCTTGGAGCACCCCGACTTCGCGTAAGACGGCAGCCGTGGCATCAAATTCCCGCCCGGCCGAATCGGTGAAGGCGGCGATGCGCTGATCGAGTTCCTCGATGCGGTGGTGCAGCGAGGCCCAGGTTTGGGCCTCATCGAGGTGAGCGTACAGATGCGGGCAGGATGCCACCGGATGCGCGGCGACTTTGGGATCGCGCGGGGTGGCGAAACGCGCCCAGGATGCCAGCAGGTCCCGGTCGATTCCCAGATCGGCACGCCCGCCCACCAGGTCAAGAATATCTTCGGCGATCTGTTCGCGCACCGCCGGCTTTTTGGTAGACATCCCGAAAGGCACCGTAACCGGGCCAATTTCCCGCATTTCCGAGGCGAGGGAATCTTCATACAGCCAGGCCAGGTCCCCGAACCAATCGATCACGCGCACGCGGTCCGGTGAGGCAGAGAGCACCAGGGCGTAAACGAGATCGGTGCCAATCGCGTAGGCGTACACGTAGCCCTGGCGCACGGCCGCGAAACTCTTTGCGATGCGCTCTCGATAGCGCCGTTTCGCGGCTTTACGTTCAGCTTTCGCGGCCCGCCCGGCATTCCCGCGCAGGCGTAGATAGTCAAGCAGATCACCGCGCGAGCAACTCAAACGGGTTTCTTCGGTCTCCACCCGGCGTTGAATCCGGGCGCGCCGCGCCGCCAGGACGCCCAGCTCCGCATTGCGTTGGAATTGCGCGAAAGAGCGACCCATCAGATCACGCGCCGCCGCGTAGCTCATACGAGCCAGCAGATTCGTCACGGTGTTATAGGAGGGCTGGAAAGCGGAGATGAGGGGCTCCACCCGCCCCGAAGCTAGATCTGCCAGATGTTCCGGATCGGTTTCCGCATCCGCCAGGACCACCCCGTAGCCCACGGTATCGCGCCCGCGCCGCCCGGCCCGCCCGATGAGCTGGGTGTATTCGGTGGCGCTCAGATCCACGAAACCGTGCCCGTCCCAACGCTGAAGCTCCTCCAGAACCACGGTACGCACCGGCATATCGATACCGAGGGCCAGGGTGCCGGTGGCGTAAACAATGCTGAGGAGCCCGCGTTCCATAAGTCGCTCGGTTAGCTCTTTGATCGCGGGGAAAACCCCGGCGTGGTGGGCCCCGTAGCCGCGCTCCAGCGCCGCGGCAGCCCGCTCAAAATGCACGGCCCGCCGATCCGATTCCGTGAGCGTTTCGCGCAGCGCCGCGATTTCTTGTTTAATTTCCGCGCGCTGGACCTGGGTTGTGAGGACCTCGTTATGGCGCAGCAGAGCTTCAACCGCTTTATCGCAGCCTTTGCGGGAAAAAATAAATTCGATAGCCGGGAGCATGCCCCGTTCGCCGAGCTTGTCGATAATGGCACGGCGTTCGCGATCCGAGACCCGTTTTTTGCGTTCCGCGCTGCACCGGTCCAGCGCATTGACGAGGGCCGGATCGGGCTCCAGGGTATTCGTGCGGTAGAGCGGGAAGAGTTTGCGACCCACATTAACGTATTGCGCGAGGGGAACGGGGCGTTTCGTGGATACCACGACGTCCGTTGGCCCGCGTACGGAGCACATCCACGCTGCGAGTTCCTCAGTATTGGCCACCGTGGCGGAAAGCGCCGCCAAACGCACATGATCGGGCAGCGATAAAATCGTTTCTTCCCATACCGGCCCGCGATCAGGATCCGCCAAAAAATGCACTTCGTCCAGAACCGCGTAGCCCACGTCGAGGATATCCGGGGATTCGTGCAGCAGCATATTGCGCAGCACTTCGGTGGTCACTACCAGAATCTGTGCCTCGCGATTAATACTCTGGTCCCCGGTGAGCAGCCCCACCTGCTCCTCGCCAATTTCCCGCGCCAGTTCGGCGTATTTTTGGTTGGAGAGCGCTTTTATCGGTGCGGTATAGATACATTTTTTCGACGACGCTAAAGCCAGATACACAGCGTAGTGGGCCACCACTGTTTTCCCCGAACCGGTAGGTGCGCATACCAGCACATCATGGCCGCGCCCCAAAGCCGCGCAGGCCTCCAGCTGGAAATCATCGAGGTGGATCCCGCGGCTAGCGTAGCTTTCCCGATAGTCCTCGAGTAGCAGATCCGTCATTGCTCCCCCTCCGGTGTGCTTTCCGGTGTATGCTCACAGATGGCCGGCGTAGCGGCGTCGTCGCCCTCCTGCGCGCGCAAGTGCGCGCAATAATCCGCCACCGCGCGCGCAACTTCCGGTGGTTCTAGGGCGATCACGTCGTCAATTTGCACGAGGAGTGAGACGAGCCAGGGAAGGGAGCGGGCCCGGACCTCAATGGTGAGCCGCTCCTCGCCGGCCCGCGCGTTCGCGGTGCCGAGCGCGTTCGCGTTGCCGACCACTTTCCTCTCGCCGTGCGCATTCGCGGTGCTGAGCTCTTCGTTCGCTTCGCGCAGGCGTGCGCCGGGCAGCGTTTCAGCCACCCAGCGCGAGGCTCCGGTGACAGTGATGCGCACGTCGGTCCCGCTCGGCTCCCAGGTATTTTCCCCGCGGGCGCGCTGTGCTTTCTCGTTTTTCTCCACCTCGGCGAGCGCCCGCCGAGCCGCCGCACGTTCCGATCTGCTGAGTTTCGCGCCGGGCCGGGCCGCGGTGATGCGATCCAGGCGGAAATGGCGCAGGCCCTGCTCGGTGAGGGCGCGTAGTAGCGGGGCGTCACCGGCCAGGATGACGAGGGGAATAACGTGTTCGCGCCCGGCGCGCGCGTGCGGAAGCGGATCGCTGAGCGCGCGTTCGTAGCTGAAGTCGAGGTAGAGGCCGCTTTCGAGGGCGGCGTGTACGGCCTCCATGGTGGCCGCATCTGCGGCCGGGCGGGTGGGTGGCCAGAGCGCGCCGTCATATCCGGCTTCGCGTACCGCCTCCCCCAGCGCGGCGCGGGTGGCGGTGAGGGTCTCGGCGGCTGGCCCGGGTGCGGTGACATCCCGGGCGGCGTCCAGCAGCGCGGCCACCACCATCGCATCGTCCAGGGTGAAGGGAATAACAGGGTCGTCGGTCATGGAGCGCAGGTAGACGCGGCTCTCCGGGCCGGCAACAGTATTCGCCTCCGCCATGTTTTCCGGCAGCTCCGCGGCGCAGGCATCTGCCGCGCTATCGGCCTGCACCGCGCTCCCCGCACAAGCTCCGCGTTCGGGCAGCTCCAATTCGAAGGGAACATCAAAATCGGCGGTTTCGGCCAGATTGGCATCCCAAAGGTAGTCGAGGGTGCGTTTCCAGGAGGGGAATTGGAAATGAGTGGTGAGCTCGGCCAAAGTGGCGCCCTGGGGGCGTTCATGCAGGTAGATCAGCATCCCAAGGGTGGTGACGATATCGGTACTCATCGCGCTCCTCCCGCCTCCGGTCCGGCGGATTCGCCCAGGTTAATGAGGTTGTCCACCCGCCGATCCCATTCTTCGCGCAGTTCGCTAGGTGCGGCCAGGCGCACATCCACCCCGTAAAAAGCCAGGTATTCGAAAATGCGATTAAGGCCCACGGTGGAGAATCGGTAAGCCGTCCAGCCCGCGGGGGCCGGTGCGTGCGCGGGAGCTGACGTATCTGCTAGATCTGGAACATCCGCTGGAGCCGAATCATCCGCTGCAGCTGGCGTATCTGCTGGAGCCAAAGCATCCCCGTGGCTGAGTTTCTCCCCGCGGGCGGCAAGGGCGGCCGCGGCGCCGTCGCGAATATGCAGAATAATATCGACATCAAAATGCTCACCGCTCACCTCCCCGCGCGGGAATTCGCAGCGCTCACCCACGCTGAGGGTCCCGGAAATCACCCGGCTGAGGCGGAAGGTCCGCTCAGCCCAGGGGCCGAAATCCTTACGGCCGCTCTCTCGCGAGCGTGCCAGCCCGGAAACATAGAACATGCCGTAGTGCTCGGCGAAATTCCACGGCTCCACTTCATAATGTTTGACCCGGTCAGCACCTCGGCGGTAATCGAAGCTGACCCGGCGGCGATACTGCAAGGCACGCGCAACCACCCGCGCTGCCGCGCCGCCCGGAATCCGGACGCGCAGGTGGGTGGGGACTGCGGCGTCGCCGCTTTCCGGAGGTGCGCCCGCAAGAAGTTTCGCCACCCCCAGGCGCGCCGATTCGCCTTGGGGATCGCCCGCCTCGATACTGGAGCGCAGGCTGTGGAGCACCCCGGCCCCGATGCCGGTGACCCGCGCGAGCACCGGGGCCGCAGAATCATATGAATAACGCCACCGGTCGTCGAAAATAATGGGATATCCGGCTTCCCGCAGCGCGTCAATATCGCGTTGGAAGGTGCGCAGATCGATTCCCGCTTCGGCGTAGGCCGGGATGCGCTCCATGAGTTCCGCCGCAGTGAGGAAACTGCCGCGGCGAATCGTGTGGAGGAGCGCGAGCTGGCGTTCGCGGTGCCGGCGTGTCTCTTTCTGCTTCACGTACCCAGCCTAGCCGACGGTAGAGTTAAAGCCGTGATGATGTGGCGCAGAGGGAAAATTATTTCCCTGGGGAAAACATGGCGCGGGGCGCGCGAAGCCGAGGTCGAGCTTGAGGACGGTAGTCGCGCTCGGGCGCTTGCCTATCCCGATCTGGTGGGCGAACCGGCCACCGGTGATACCGTGCTGCTCCAGGCGAGTGCCGCCGCGCGCGGGCTGGGCACCGGCGGGTATTTCTTTGTGTGCGCGATTCCGGAGCGGCTCCCCGCCGACTCCCCCACGCCCGGCCATATCGTCAAGGCCCGTTACACGCCGCTCCAGTACCTCACCCTGGGAGTTGATGAACAGAATTCCCCGTACCACGAGCTGCTGCGTGAGGCCGATACCATTGCCGGGATGCCGGTGGTGGCTGCGGATTTACATTCGGCGCTTCCCGCGATTGTTGCCGGGGTGCGTGCGCGCGTGCCGGGGGCGCGTATTGCGTATGTGATGGACGACGGCGGAGCTCTGCCAGCGTGGTTCTCCCGCACCGCTGCGCAATTGGAGGATCTTGGCCTTATCTTGGGCACAATTTCGTGCGGGCAAGCCTTCGGGGGGAAGCTCGAAGCTGTCACGATCTACACTGCCTTGCTGGCGGCGCGCCTGGTGTGGCGTGCGGATGTGGCTGTGGTGGCGCAAGGTCCGGGGAATTTAGGCACGGATACCCGGTGGGGATTTTCTGGCACGCGCGTCGGTGAACATCTCAACGCCGCCGATACTCTGGGCGGAATCCCGATTGCGGCCTTGCGCATGTCGAGCGCGGATCTGCGGGAGCGCCACCTGGGACTTTCCCATCACAGTGTGACTGCCTTGAGGCGGGTGGCGCGCTGCCGGGTGAGTTGCCCGGTGCCGGTGCTGGGTGAAGATGCGCTTTCCCGCGCGGTGCCCGCTGAGGTAGGCGCGCGGCTGGCCGGGCAGCTGGAGGAGCTTTTCCAGGCCCCGCACCTGGAGCGGGTGGACGTGGCGGCGGATGCGGTGGCGCGCGCCCTCGCGGACTTCCCGGTACGGCTGTCCACAATGGGGCGCTCGCTCACCGAAGATCCCCTCAATTTCTTAGCGGCGGGCGCGGCCGGCTACGCGGCCGGAGAGCTGGTGGAGCGGGCGCGGGAGAGTTGAGCTGCGCGCCTGATGGGCCGGTGCTGCATACCGCAAAGCACGGTTTTCCACATCGGGGGCCTGCTGGCGCACAGCTGCGATAAGCTCGTTCACAGACTCCTGGGCTGCGCCCGGCTTACCCTCGTATTCCTGCTCGAAGTTGATGTGCAGGAGGTAAGCGAGAGCCGCAAGGTTCACATCGTCCTTGTTGTTGCGCTGGTACTTATCCAGCAGCCAAGCAAGCTGCGGGGTCGTCAGGTTGAGTTCAGCCGGGCCAAGCTGGCGCGAATCCGTGAGAGTAGCGATACTCGTCATCTCGTTCGGGCCAGGGTCACCTAGGCGAGCCTGGATACACCAGATCGGGTAGTCCTCGATCTGCTGGCCATTGATATTGGCGGTTTCGGGGTAATGGGGCCCAAGACGCAGCGTGCCAGAGGTGGCAACACCAGCAATCTCGATACCTTTACCCGTGCTCTGGTTGTAGTCGGCGCGAGCCAAACCAGATACAAAGAAAGAACCTAGCCCAAGCGTGAGTACTACAAAGAGTACCGCTAGGGCGCGAGGTAAGCGCTTTTTGCGGAACATCCGCAAACCTCCTAGATTGTGCGTGACAAACACCCAACTGGGTGCTTCGCATATCTAGTGTGCGCAAGTGTTCGGGTTTTGTGCGGGGTGCAAAAACGCCCGCCTTGCGGGAGGTGCGGGGTGGGCGTTTTTGGGGCGTGGTCCGGGTTAGGGGCAGGGCACGTACTCAAAATTACCGAACTCATCACCAACCCCACAGTACGGGATACCGTCCTTCTGCCAACCGCTATCAACCCATCGCCCACCGCCACTATTCGACTCCACCTCAGGCTCCGGCGCAGCCGGGGCTTCATAGGCCGGCTCAGGCTCGGGTTCGGGCGCTTCATAGGCCGGCTCCGAGTGGCCATAGCCATCCTCACCGCCGCCGCTATAGCCGGTATCTTCGCTCACCTCAGTACCAGCCCCACTATCCCCAGCCGGCGCTTCAGGGGTGGACACAGCGGCAGCAGCTGCGGCCACCCGCGCCTTGATAGCCTCCACCTTAGCCTTAGCTTCAGTCAGCTTCAGGCCGGCTCCGCGCAAAGTGCCGCACTCGGGGTCGAGGCTGGCCGGGCATTCCTTGTCCAAGTAGGAGACTGTGGCGTTCGCCTGCTGGGTGGCGAGAGTTTTGCTGAGAGCCGTGAGACTCTCAGTAAGCTTTTCGCGCTTGGCGGTAGCTTCTTTCAGCTTAGCTACGTCTTTGCCCGGCTTTTCGGCCAGCCCGGCCTTAGCGTCGGCCACAGCCTTTTCGAGCGCGGAGCAGGTATCGGCATTCCCGCCGTTCTCGGTGCAGCCGGTGGTATCAACGGTAGAAACCACCTTTTCCAGGGCGGTACCAGCCTTGGTGTAGGCAGCCGTGGCTTCTTCAAGTGCTTTCGCGCGGTTGTTATGGGCAACAACCGCCCACAGGCCAGCCCCTAGTAGCACTACTGCCATAACGCCGGCAATAATCGCCGCGATCTTCTTCCGGGACATCTTTGATTTTCCTCTATATTTATGCACCGTGCTTTGGTTACCAGAATAGCGAAGCGTGACCGGGTATAGGCGGCTAACACCACCCCGGTTCCAGCGAACGCGGCAGGCTACGCGGCTGGGGAACTGGAGGCGCGGGCGCGGCCGCGGTGAGCTGCATGCCCGGTAGGCCGGTGGCGCGCAGCTGCGTCGTCGTTCTTAATGCGCGCCACCACCGGTCACATCAACGAAAGCATCGGCCGCAGCAACCGGTTCGCGCAGGAGCTTCTCGGACATAAACGCGGCCATCGCCTCCCAACGCTGCGCATCCTGCACCCCGAGCGGAGTGCGCCCGGCATAAAGCTCAATGGTATTCGCGAGGACTTTCTCGGCCGCGGCAGCGTTATCAGCTTCACGCAGAGCCGGCACATGCTTCGCGGTGATCTCCACGGTCTCCTTCGGGTTGCTGCGCGCGAAGTTCACGGCGCGGTCGAGAGCTGCAAGCATGCGGGTGAAATCATCGCTATGGGCCTCCACGGTGGGCCGCAACGAACCGAGCCCCACGCCCACGAGCGGCAGCCCGCCCGGGAGCATCTCGATGGTGCGCACCGGCACCCCCTGGCGTTCCACGCTGGGAACATCGGAGTTACGGAAGCCGATAATCGCGTCCACTTCCCCACTGGCCAGGGCCGCGGCCTGGGTGTAGCCGATGTAGTTCACGCTGATATCGGATTCGGTCCAGTTGTGGGCGGCCATGAGCGCCTGGAGGGCATAGTAGTTTTCCCCGTACGGACCGGGCAGCCCGACGCGGCGGCCGGCCAGGTCGGCAGCGCTCTTGATCGGCGAATCAGCCGGCACGATGAGCGTGACGGGATAATCCTGGTACATCGTGGCCCAATTGACCACGTCGATGCCGTTCGAGCGGCCTTCCATCATTTCATCGCCGCCCGCGAAGACCACATCCTCGCTGCCGCTGGAGAGCGCGCCGAGGAGGGATTCTTGGGCGCCGTGGTGACGCAGCGTGATATCGAGCCCGGCCTCGCGGAAATAGCCCTGGTCTTCGGCCACGTAGAAGGGCGCGAATTGGATATCGGGGACATAGGTGAGGCCAACGGTGAGGGAAGCGGTGGCGCTCGCGGTAGTTGGCTGCGCGGCGGCGGGCGAGGTGCTTTCGCCGTTTTTATCCGCGCCGCCTCCCGCGGTTCCTCCCGCGCATCCGGCCAGGCCGAGGGTAGCTGCCACGAGTGTGGCAATGAGTCGTTTCATGGGTGTCCTTTCTTGTGTGGTGCGCTTCTATGCGCTGGGGTCTTGTTGGGGCGTGAGTTGGGCTGTCGGTTGGGCTTTAGCGGTGAGCGTTATCGCACCGGATCGTTACCGCACGGCATCGTTACCGCACCGCCGCGGTCACGTGTTTTTCGACGGTAAAGATGAGCAGGTAGATGCTGATGGCGGCGGCGGCCATGACGACGATAACAGCGAACATTCCGGTGATGTCTCCGGTAGGTTGGGCGCGTGAAAGTTCGGTGCCCAGGCCCGCTCCCCCGATGATCATTTCGCCCACGACGGCGCCGGTGATGGAAAGGGTGAATCCGGTGCGCAGGCCGGCCAGGATGGAAGGCGCGGCCAGGGGCACGATGATGGGGAGAAGAAGGGTGAGCCGAGCTGCGCCGTCGAGCCGAGCTGCGGCAATCACATCGCGGTCGATAGCGTGCACGCCCACCGAGGTCGAGACGATAATCGGGAAAATCACCATGATTGTGCAGAGCACCACAATGGAGGGCATCCCGTAGCCGATCCACACCACGAGGAGGGGCGCGAGGGCGACGGCGGGGACGGCTTGTGAGGCGGCGAGGAAGGGTTGAAGTGCGCTGTTGAGGAGGGGCCAGCGGGCGAGGGCGATGCCGAGGGGAATTCCGAGGAGGGCCGCCCAGGCGCAGCCGGTGAGGGCCGCGGTGAGGGTGTTGCCCAGTGCGCTGAGGAGGTAGGGCGGGTGGTCGCCGATACCCAGGAGTGCGGTGGCCAGGCGTTGCCCGACCGCGCCGGGTGCGGGAAGGAGATGTTCGGGCACCAGGTGGGCGCGCGTGACCATCACCCAGAGGAGAAAAACCGCGAGGAGAGAAAGGGTGGCGGGTACCCACGCGGTGCGCGGCGAGCGCGGGCGTGGGTGAGAGTTGCGGCGCACAGTGTTCACGTCCTGGTTCCTGACCTTCCCGATGGCCGGGAATGCTGAAACCGGGAGACGCTGACGCCGCGGCACACCGAAATAGCGTAGCCGAAGCAGGGCTCGGAGCCCTTCGATGCGCCTCCCATCCGGACTGTTACCGTCGGTTGGGGAATTCCACCCCATCGGCCACTTGCGTGGTTCGCGGACTGTTACCGCCGGTTCAGACTTTCACTGACCCCGGTGCATCGTGTTCTATATTAGCCCTTCGGATGCTGGCGCGCACCCGTAGTTAATCTGCTACGTGCTGGCAGGCGCGCGTTGCTAGATTGAGGCGTGCTGGCACGCGCCTGCGGCGAGTTCGCGGAGCTTCTCCACTTCGGTGTAGGCGTCCTCCGCGCGGAATACCGCCGATCCCGCCACGAAGTTATTGGCTCCGGCAGCCGCAGCCTGTTCGATGGTGGAGCGGGAAATGCCGCCGTCTACCTGGATCCACACGTCCAAGCCGGCTGCTTCAATCGCGCGCCGGGTGCGGGTGACTTTCGGCATCATCGTTTCGATGAAGCTCTGCCCGCCGAATCCCGGTTCCACGGTCATGATGAGGATCATGTCGAATTCGTTGAGAATATCGAGGTACGGCTCAATGGGGCTGGCTGGTTTGAGGGCGAGTCCGGCGCGGGCGCCCTGCGCGCGCAGTTCGCGGGCGAGGCGCAACGGGGCTTGGCAGGCTTCGGCGTGGAAGGTGACGGAGGCGGCTCCTGCCTCAGCGTAAGCGGGGGCCCACCGATCCGGGTTCTCAATCATGAGGTGCGCGTCCAGTGGAACATTGGTTGCCTGCGCCGCCGCCTCAAAAATGGGCAGGCCGAGGGCGAGGTTGGGGACAAAATGGTTATCCATAATATCCACGTGCACGAAATCGGCGTTGGAGATTTTCTCCAGTTCATCAGCGAGATGCCCGAAATCGCAGTTGAGGATTGAGGGGGAAATCTTCACGTCCATGATGGTCCTTTCAGGAGCGCCGTTCCGCGGGCGCGGGGGCGGATGCGGGTTTGAGGATGCGTGCCATGTACATGGCGTCCGTGTGATGGATATCAGGCCAGAGTTGCACGGTCATTCCGCGGGAGGCGACCGGGCGCAGGGCCCGCCGGTTCGCGGTGACGGTCACGTCTCCGAGTTCCGCTCCTTCGGTGCGTTCCAGGAAGGCGGAGATGACGTCGCGGGTTTCCGCGAGTACCGGGGAGCAGGTGGTGTAGAGCAGCAGTCCGCCCGGGCGCAGCGCCCGGTAGGCGGAGTCGAGGAGTTCACCTTGTAGTTGCGTGAGTGCGCCCAGGTCGCTTTCTTTTTTGCGCCACCGGGCTTCAGGGCGACGACGCAGCGCTCCCAAGCCAGAACATGGGGCATCCACGAGGATCCTGTCATAGCTATCCGGTTCCTGAGCGCCAATATCCCGCCCATCGCCTTCCCGCAACGCAACGGTATCCGCCCAGGGTGCAACGTTTTCTTCCACGAGATCAAGGCGGTGAGCCTGGGGTTCATTCGCGAATACGCGGGCCCCGCGCCGGGCCGCTGTAGCGGCAATAGTTGCGGTTTTCCCGCCCGGGCCGGCGCACATATCCAACCAGGATTCATCCTTCCCGGAAATAGAAGATTCCGTAACAACGGCGGAGATCAACTGTGAGCCCTCATCTTGGACACCGGCGACCCCGTCGCGCACCGGCCAGAGCCGATGCGGGTCACCGGAGGCTAGCAGCACTGCGCTGGGCACCAGGTAGGGATCTTCCCACGTCATTTTGGCACGTTCAATCCGGGCTTTGAGGTGCTCGGGTGAGATATTATGGCAGGCCAGCGCCACTTTCGCGGGCGTGTTATTAGCTTCGAGAACGGCCTCTATTTCGGTTGAGCGCCCAGCGGCCGCGAGGGAGGCTTCCAGCTGGCGCACGATCCACCGCGGGTGGGAATGCCAGACCGCCAGGAATTCTTCCCGGGATGCGGTGCTGTTTTCGATAATTCCGCGCCAGGCATCCCGGCGCTCGGAGACTCTACGTAGCACGGCGTTGATGAAACCGGCGATTCCTTGCCCGAGTTCATTGCGGGCTAGCGCAACTGTTTCGTTAATGGCCGCATGGGGTGGTGTTTTCAGTTCGATGAGCTGGTAGCAGCCCAGGCGGAGCAGATCAAGGGCACCCGGGTCAATTTCTGCGAGGATACGGCCTTGGGAGCAGCGGGCGATCATGGCATCCCAGCGGCCTTGAAGCCGCAAGGTCCCGTAGGCGAGGTTGGTGGCGAAGGCGGCGTCGCTCCGATTGAGGCGCGCCCGGCTGACCATGCCCGGGAGGATGAGATTAGCGTAGGCATCTTCGGTATGGACTACCCGCAGCGCATCATAGGCAACGAGGCGGGCGTGGTTCGATGACTGGCGGCGTGGTACCCAGCCGGCGGGGCGCTCATTCATGCTGGCCCTCCTTCACCTCGGCATCGAAACGGGTGTGCTCGGCCAGCCGGGCACCGTTGAGCCAGGCAGAGGCATCCATATGCGCTTTGCCAGGCGGGGCAACCCGCAGTAACTGGATTGTTCCTTCCCCGCAGCCGACCACGCCGCCCGGACCGATTTCGCCCGGAGCCAGGGCGCGGTGTGTTGCCGGGGCTTCGGGTGTTTCGGGTGTTTCGGGTGTTTCAGACGTTTCGGGCGCAATGACGCGCACCGATTCGATTTTGAAGCGCTGCCCGTTGAGAGTGGTCCAGGCACCGGGGGCCGGATTGGCGGCGCGGACGCGATCCGCGATGCGCTGGGCGGGCCACTCCCAGTTCACCCGCGCCCAGGAAGAATCGAATTGCGGGGCGAGGGTCACCTCCCCGCTTTGAGGCTGCGCGTGGGCGTTGCCGGCGGCAATGGCGTGGAGGGTATCGCTCAACTGGCGCGCCCCGGATTGTGCCAGGCGGGCGAGCAGCTCTCCAGCGGTTTCCTCAGCCCCGATCTGAGTGGCTTCACTCGCGAAAACGGGGCCGGTATCCAGGCCCTGTTCAATCTGGAAAACGCTGGTTCCGGTGGTGGTATCCCCCGCGGCAATCGCGTAATTGACTGGCGCTGCCCCGCGCCAGCGCGGCAGGAGGGAGAAGTGCAGGTTGAGCCAGCCGTGGCGCGGCACGTTGAGAAGCGCGGGCGGAATAATGAGCCCGTAGGCAACCACCGCGACGGCTTCGGGAGCAAGTTCAGCGATCTGTTCCTGAATCGCACCGTCTTTCAAGGTGCGGGGAGTGAGCACGGGAAGGCCCAATTCGGTTGCTACGCGGTGTACCGGCGAAGGGGTGAGCACCCGTTTGCGACCCTGGGGTGCCGGTGCGCGGGTGAGCACTCCCGCGATATCGAAGCCTTCATCATGCAGTAGCTGTAAGGCCGGGACTGCGGTCTCCGGTGTTCCTGCGAATAATATTCTCACGTGTCAATCCTACCTAGTTCTTTTCTGTGACTATCTCATCCGGGCTGGTTACAGGGGCGGATCGACCTGTAAGCGCAGTGAGCCGCCCAAACGCTGGGCAGAGTAGGCACCGTAGGTTTTTCGTGCCTGCCGGGTCAGGGTGATTCCGCGGGAGAGTTCTGCCCGGGCATACACAGTGATTTCTCTCGGGCGTGCCCCCGGCACCGGGCCAAGCAGGACGATTCCGGAAGCTAGCTCAAAGGCTCCCCCGGTAAGCAGATCAGCTTCTGGTTCTTTCCCGCTCTCCGGCTGCCATTCTTTGGTACCGGTACCGGGGGAAAACTGGGTGAAGAGATGCTCACCATAGGCATCCTGGGCACCTTGTGTTCCCTGCGTACCGCGCGCCCCGGCCGCGCCTCGCACGCCTGCCGCGGCTTCCCCGCGGTTGAGCGCGGCGCGCAGCATGGCAAGGTAGGTACGCACATCCCCACTGGCCCCGGTGATTCCCACCCAGGTTGCGGTGGGAGGCAAATCCAGTTCGGCCCGTTGTTCGAGCAGCTCAGCCGCATATTCACCCAATTCCCATCGGGCGATCCGGTTGAGGAGTTCAGGTGGCGCTCCCCCGGCTACCAACATATGGCCGCCTTCTCCCGCGCAGCGCACCCGAGCCGCGACTCGCGCGAGCACCCGAATAAAACGTGTTTCAGCGCCCAGGCCTTCCCCGAGGAGGTAGCGTGCATCCAGCACCAATGCAGCGGCGAAGCCACCTTCAGCTTCCGGTTCCGCTCCCGGAGTTGCCACCACGATCCGCGGGCGCTGGGAGACCTTCCCAATAATTCCCTCCGGGGAGTGGGCTCCGGAGAGAATAATGCCCACCCCGGGGAAAGCCCGCCCGATTTCTTCCGCGGTGCGCTCTGAACCAATTCGGATAGCCCGCAGTTTCCCGTTGTGGCAGTGCTGGCAGCGCCACGGGTGCACCCGCACCCCGCACCGTTGACATTGCAGAGGATCATGCGGCCTGCCCTGGGCCAAGTTCCCCCCGCAGATCGCGCATAGGGCACGCTCCCCGCAATAGGCGCAGCACAGTGCCGGGATGTAGCCGCTACGCGGCACCACAATAAGAACCGGGCCATCTTCCAGAGCCCGCCGCAGAATAGGGAACGCAGGTTGGGGAAGGCGTAAATGATCCGCTTCTCCCCCGGGCCACTGGTGCGGGCCAGAAATATTCGGAAGCGCGGCGCGGCGCGCTGCCGCGGTACCATCCAGCAAGGTGATGCGGTGTTCGGATAGCAATTGCGCGCATTCTTCACTCACATAGGGTGAGAAAGCGAGGAACGCAGCGTTTTCCCGCCGTGCCCGTTCCAGTACCACGTCACGCGCGGCCAGATAGGGCGCGCGGATATCCCGCAGGGTGGAGGCGGCATCATCCATGATGATGGCAAGCCCCAGGTCAGTGAGCGGTGCCCAGGCTGCCCCGCGGGTGCCCACTACGATACGTGATTGCCCCGAAAGCACGCTCAAAAAAGCACGGTAGCGTTTTTCATGCGATTCTTCGGAGACCATGAGGGTGGGAGTTTCCCCCACCCGGGTAGCGAGGGTAGCTTGCAGCGTTCGTGCCGCGCGAGTTGTGGGAACAACCAGGAGGACGCTACGCCCGGCGCGCCGCACTGCCTGCACGGCCCGAACCAGGAGCTCCACTCCCCCGGCGGGCCCGGGTAGCGCAGCCATGCAGGCCCGCACAGCTTTCCCGGCCCCGAGCGCCGCAAGGAATTCCGGCCCACCCCGATAGGCTTCCCAGGGCCCCGGTTCAGGAGCCGGGCGCGGGCTGGCCAAAGGAATAGCCTCCTGGGCATCGGCCAAGAATTCTTTCGCGGCGCGCGCGTGCCGTTCCGGGATAGCGGCCCGCAAAATATCAGCAACCGTTCCGGCGTATTTATCGGCAAGAGTGCGGGCAACCGAGTACACCGATGCGGTGAGAACGGGGTGTTCCGAGACCACCCGATACAGGGGGCGCAGCCGCCCGCTGCCTTCCGTGGTGGCATCCCGGGCAACGATGAATCCGCCCACCCGCTGCGCCCCAAGATCTACCACCACCCGGGTTCCCACCCGGGCAGTATCCGCGAATTTTTCGGGAATAAGATAGTCAAATACCCGGTCCATATGGGGTTGGGAATGAAGCACATGAACATGCGCCACCGGATTGGCTACTTTGGAGCGCACGCGGGTGCGTGCCGGGCGCGCCTCAAGCAGGGCGCCCTGCTCCCCCATAAGGGGGAGGGCATCGAAATCAAAGAGTGTGCTCTCCATGCAACCTAGGATATCCCGGCCCTACGACAGAAAAATCCGCCGCGAAACTTCAGGCCCTAGACACCTTAGATATCTGAGATACCTCAGTTAGCCCTACCTCAGTAATCCCTAGATAGCGCGGAGAAGTTCTTCAACCCGATCCGTTTTCTCCCAGGTGAATTCGGGAAGTTCCCGCCCGAAATGACCGTAAGAAGCCGTCTTCGCGAAAATGGGGCGCTTGAGTCCTAGGGCGTCAATAATCGCCGCGGGGCGGAAATCGAAGACCTTCTGAACCGCGTTTTCGATGCGGCCCAGTTCTTCTGTTTCCGTGCCGAAAGTATCCAGGCGCACGGATACCGGGTGGGCGCGCCCAATCGCGTAGGCCAGCTGGAGTTCGCACCGGGAAGCGAGCCCGGCCGCGACCACATTCTTGGCCGCCCAGCGCGCCGCGTAGGCCGCGCTGCGATCCACCTTGGAGGCGTCTTTACCGGAAAAAGCCCCACCGCCGTGCCGGGCCATCCCGCCGTAGGTGTCCACGATGATCTTGCGGCCGGTCACTCCGGCGTCGCCCATCGGTCCTCCCACCACGAAACGCCCCGAGGGGTTAACGAGAAGCGAGAATTTATCGGTATCAATATCGATATTTTCTTCTTCGAGGACGGGTGTGACCACGTGGTCACGCAGGGTTTCCGTGAGCCAGTCACGCTGCACATTTTCATCGTGCTGGCTAGAGATGACCACGGTATTGAGCGCCACGGGCCGCGCACCTTCGTAGTCAATGGTAACCTGCGTTTTCCCGTCCGGGCGCAGCCCGGGAACCACGCCTTCGCGCCGCACGAGTGCCAGGCGTTCAGCAAAACGATGGGCGAGCAGAATGGGCGCGGGCATAAGCGTTTTGGTTTCATTGCAGGCGTACCCGAACATGAGGCCCTGGTCCCCGGCGCCCTGCAGGTCGAAATGATCGTATTCGGATTCCTGACTTTCCCGCCGTTCCAGGGAAGTATTCACGCCGGCCGCAATATCCGGGCTTTGCTCATCGATGGAAATCGTCACGCCGCAGGAGTTACCGTCGAAGCCGACCTGCGAGGAGTTGTACCCGATCCCGGTCACCACATTGCGAATAATATGAGCAATATCCGCGTAGGCATCCGTGGTCACTTCACCGGCCACGTGCACCAACCCCGTGGTCACCATGGTCTCCACGGCGACGCGCGAATTCTCATCCGACGCGAGCAGCGCGTCAAGAATGGAATCGGAGATGAGGTCACACACCTTATCGGGGTGTCCTTCCGTGACCGATTCGGACGTGAACGGTTGCCGGTAATGCATCGTATCCCCTCGCTATTTCAAACTATTTCGTCAGTATTAGTCACCAGCGGCTGGCAGGTAAGGCAAGCCTTATTCTATACGCGCTCGGTGGTGAAGTGATCGGCTATAAGGCCCGCAATGATAACAGCCATCTGGGCTTTGGTGCCCGCTCCGCTCGCGATGATCTCACCCGCTGGCGTGACCACGGTGATCTCAGTAGGTACCTCACCGAAACCGGCTTTCTCCCCCACCCGGTTGATGACAAGTAAATCAGCGCCTTTGCGCCGCGCTTTTTCCCGTCCGTAATCCAAGACGGTTCCGCCCGCATCCCCGGTTTCCGCCGCGAACCCGACGATGAGCTGGCCAGACCGGCGCCGCTTATGGGAAATATCAGCCAAAATATCGGGATTTTCCACCAGTTCGACGACGCGTGTGCCGCTGCCGTCTTTTTTCTGTTTGCTCGCGGCGGTTTCGACCGGGCGGAAATCTGCCACCGCGGCGCTCATGACCACGCCATCCACATCCTTCACCCGCGCCAGAACCGCTTCATGAAGATCGCGTGCCGAACTGACCGGAACAATCTCAGCTCCCGGAGCAAGTGCGGTAATATCGCGGCTTACATGGGCTGCTAGCACGGTGACCTGCGCGCCGCGTTCCAGCAAGGCGCGCGCTATTTCCAGGCCAAAACGCCCCGAGGAGCGGTTGCCGATAAAACGGACCGGGTCGAGAGCTTCGTGAGTACCGCCCGCGGTAACGAGAATATGCCGCCCGCGCAGCGACGCATGCTCCGCGCCGCCCTGCACCGCCCGTGTTTCCGGGCTTTCGCCGGTAAGGATTGCCCAGGCGTGCGCAAAAATCTCTTCCGGTTCGGGTAGCCGGCCCGGCCCGGAATCCGCCCCGGTGAGCTGCCCGGTAGCGGGTGGAATAATATGCACCCCGCGTGCCTGGAGCACCGCAATATTTTCTTGGGTGGCCGGATGCTCCCACATTTGGGTGTGCATTGCCGGTGCCATAACGACCGGGCATTGCGCCACCAGCAAGGTGTTGAGGAGGAGGTTATCAGCTATGCCTGCCCGAGCTTTCGCGATGGTATTCGCAGTTGCCGGGGCAATCACAATGAGATCGGCTTCTTTTCCGAGCCGAACATGCGCAACTTCATCAGCGTGTTCGCTGGTGCGCACCAGAACGGGATGGTGGGTGAGGGCTTCCCACGTGGTGGCCCCGACCATCTCCAGGGCGGCCGGGGTGGGAATAACATGCACATCCGCACCGGCTTTCACAAAAAGCCGGACGAGGTAGGCCGCTTTATAGGCGGCGATACCTCCGGTCACGCCGATAACGACGCGCGGTGTGTGCTCTACTTTTCGTCCAGCTGCCATTCGAGCTTGTCCTCGGCGATTTCACGCAGCGCGATGGACAGGGGCTTTTCTTCCGGTTCCGCCGAGACAAGCGCACCGTAATGCTCGATATTGCCGTCCCCGCGCGCCATTTCCTGCTTGTAGGAGTTGATCTGACGCGCCCGATCCGCTGAAAGCACGCACAGCGCGTACTTCGAGTCAATCTTTGCGAGAAGATCATCAATGGGCGGGTTGGTAATACCTTCGGGTTCCGGAACAGTTCCGAACATGTAGTTCCCTTCTGGATAAACGTGGCACCGCATGCGGGTACCACCGTGAAGCTTCGGCCTTTTATTCTAACGCTTTGGGGCGATGAGGTCGAGGATTTCGCCGGTGGCACGTGCCACGGTGTCATTTACGACGACGGCGTCAAACTCCCCCTGCGCAGCTAATTCGCCACGAGCGGTTTCCAGGCGGCGGTCGATGGCCTCCTCGGTTTCGGTACCGCGCCCGCGCAGCCGCGCCTCAAGTTCTTGGAACGACGGCGGGGCTAGAAAAATCTGGAAAGCTTCGGGCAGCGACTGGCGAACCTGGCGCGCCCCTGCCAGATCGATTTCGAGAAGCGGAATTTTTCCCGCTGCGTATGCTTCCAGCACGGGTTGGCGCGGGGTTCCGTAACGGTGTTTCCCGTGGACAACGGCCCATTCGAGCATCTCCCCGCTTTCCACGAGGCGATCGAAGTGTTCATCATCCACGAAGAAGTAGGATTCCCCTTCGCGTTCCCCCGGGCGAGGCGCGCGCGTGGTGGCAGAAATGGAGAGCCAGATGCGCGGCTCCCGCTCAAGGAGCTGCGCAACCACGGTTCCCTTCCCTACCCCGGAAGGGCCGGCAAGCACGCAAATACGGCGATGATCCTCAGGTGTCATGACATTTATTCTGCCACAGCCCTACGACACAATTTTCGCTCGCGAAGTTCTGCGCCGGCCGGCTGCCAGGAGTAGTTGAGTCCTGCCCCGGCTCAGCCTTTAACCGAAAAGCGCGATGAGAGCCGCAGTTTGATGCACACCCAACCCGCGCACGCGCCGGGAAGGAGCGATCCCAATATCGGCCATGGCCCGCGCGGCCTTGGCTTCACCGATACCGGGAAGTGCCCGCAGCAGCACACTGGCGCGGGTGCGCGCAACGACCGGGTCATCACGCTGAGCCAAAACCTCCGAAAGGTGCAGCTGTCCGGATTTCAGTTGCTGCAAAAGTTCCGCGCGGCGCCGCCGTGTTTCGGCGGCCTTATCCAAAGCGGCGAGACGCTGCTCCGGAGTAAGTGGTGGTACCTCCACAGTGTCCCCTTTCTAGCGCATCAGATATACCCTGGTGCTCATAACAATTCCGTCAACATCAGTCACGGCGACGCTGACGCTACGAAACTTCTTCGTCTTGTTAGTAGCGTAGAGCGAAATAGCGCTAAATAATATAAGAAGCCACGCCCTTGTTTTTTTATAAAACCATCGCGGCAGGTCAGCGCCGCGGCTTGTGACGAAGTTCGCGACCGGTAGTGGCGTCCGGGTAGGCTACAGCCATGGAAACAACCCGGATTGACGTATGGCTATGGAGTGTGCGGCAGTGCAAAACTCGCTCGCTCGCCACCTCCGAATGCAAGGCCGGCCACGTGCGCATCAACGATGAACCGGTCAAGCCCGCCGCGAAAGTCCGTGTCGGTGACGTGGTGCGCTACCGGGTGGAAGGCTTTGATCGGATCCTCAAAGTTACCGGAATTATTACCAAGCGGACGAGTGCTCCGGTGGCCCGGGAAAATTACGAGGATCTCACCCCGGCGCGGGAGAAAGTTTATCTGCCGGTGATGCGGCGCGATCCTGGTAGCGGCCGCCCCACGAAGAAAGAACGGCGCGAACTCGACCGCCTTTTCGGCCGCAATTCCAATTACGGCCGCCGGTAACCCCGCGGATCCCGGGGATGCACAACTATCGCTGAGCGACGAAAGCTTGATCACGTGCACAAAAATGGCGAGTTTCCGTGAAATCGTTCACGGAAACTCGCCATGAGGTACTGGCTGTCAGAAAAACTCTTATTCTTCTACGCTGACTTCGCCGGCTTCGGGAGTATCCAACTGGCCGGTGCGGATAGCGGCGATGAGGCCCGCCTCATCGGATTCCGAAGGCTCGCTTTCTTCGCCAGATTCCACCGCGGTAGCGGCGTCGTCGTTCTGAAGAATGGGTGTGCTGCCGCTTTCCTCACGTTCGCGGATATCGGCAGCCTTGTTGAGCACGCCCATCACGAAACCGACCGAGCGGTCCGTGGAGAATTCGCGCACCAGGTTGGTCCACTCCACGATCACGGCACCGCGGAAAGTCCCCAGGTACATGAGTTCGGCAACCGCACCGCGCAAAGCGCTGCGATCCACCGCGTTCATGCGCTCGAGCGACCAATCCTCCGAGGAGGCCTCAATGAGGGTATCCACCTGCGAGATTTGCTGCGCGTATGCGGTCACGATCTGCGAGCCGAATTCCCCAATGGGAACCTGGGCGGTGGAGACACGCTGGCGTTCGGCAAGGAGCTCGAGAATACCCGCTTCCGAGGTGATGTTCTTTTCATCAGCTTCGAAAAGCACATCTAAGGCGCGATGGCGCTGGGTGGAACGGCCCGTGGACCGGCGTTTCTTCTGTTTAGCCATTAGTCGTTCGCCCGGGAAATGTATTCACCGGTGCGCGTATCAACCTTAATCTTGTCCCCGATATTGAGGAAGAGCGGCACCTGGAGTTCGTACCCAGTCTGCACCGTAGCCGGCTTGGTGCCCGCATTCGAGCGGTCGCCCTGGAGACCCGGTTCGGTTTCCGTCACTTCGAGGATCACCGAAGCGGGTAGTTCTACGAACAGCACATTACCTTCGTGGAAAGCCACGATGGCCTTCTGGTTTTCGAGCAGGAAGTTGGCGAGATTACCCATGACTTCAGCGGTGACGGGAACCTGTTCGTAGGTATCCTCATCCATGAAGATGAAATCGGTGCCGTCATGGTAGAGGTACTGCATATCGCGGCGGTCCACGGTGGCGGTTTCGACCTTAATGCCCGCGTTGAGGGTGCGATCCACAGTCTTGCCGGAGAGGACATTCTTCAGCTTGGTCCGCACGAAAGCGGGGCCCTTGCCCGGCTTGACGTGCTGGAACTCAACAACCTGCCACAGCTGGTTGTCGAATACCAGGACCATGCCATTCTTCAAATCATTGGTTGTTGCCACAAGGTATCCTTTCAGAAATAGTCCTCCCCAAGTTTACACGGGGAGTTTCATCTTTGCGACGCACACGCCTCCAGGGCCGCGCGAATCCGGCGCACCACCCGGTGCGGGGAACCCCCGTCGGAAGTCACCGTCACGCTGGCGATATCGCGGTAGAGCGGAGTGCGTTCCCGGTCGAGTTCGCGCAGCCGTGCCGCCGGATTATCCTCGAGGAGCGGGCGGCGGGTGCGTGATCCGGTAATACGCCGCACCAAAATATCCATCCGCGCTTCGATAAGAACCACGGGGTAACCGCGCAGTGCCCGGCGGGTGGCCTCATTCAAAATAGCGCCTCCCCCCAGGGAGAGCACGCCGTCAAAATCCGCGAGAGTGCGCGCGATAATATCGGCTTCCAGCCGTCGGAATCCCTCTTCCCCTACCGTCTGGAAAATCTCGGGGATGCTCTGTCCGGTTTCGCTGACGATAAGAGCATCCGAATCGGCGAAAGGAAGCTCAAGATCCTTGGCCAGCAGCTTTCCCACGGTCGATTTGCCCACTCCGGGCATCCCGACCAGCACTGCCCGCACGCTCATCGGCGTTCCTCCGGGATGCGGTTCAGGTAGGCGTGCACCGCCGCTTGGGTATCACCGAGGGTATCCCCGCCAAATTTATCCTGGAGTGCTTCCGCGAGCACCAAGGCCATCATCGCTTCGCAGATGACCGCTCCGGGAACCACGGCGGTGGCATCACTGCGCTGGTGGAGCGCGGTGGTGGCTTCGCCAGTTTCGGTATCAATAGTACGCAGGGCCCGTGGGACGGTAGAAATCGGTTTGAAAGCAACCCGTACCCGGATCGTTTCGCCGTTGGACATGCCGCCTTCGATGCCACCCGCCCGATTGGTCAGGCGGTGCACGCCATCTTCCGTGCGGACAATCTCATCATGGGCCTGGCTGCCGGGCCTGCCGGCGGTGGCGAATCCGTCCCCAATTTCCACGCCTTTAACGGCTTGGATCGACATCATGGCGCGGGCCAGTTCCGCGTCGAGACGCCCGTAGGGGGTTGCGTAACTGCCCAAGCCTTGCGGCACGCCGTAGGCAAGAACTTCGACGACGCCGCCCAGGGTATCCCCCGCGCTTTTCGCCCGATCAACTTCATCCATCATGGCCTGTGCCGTGGCCTCATCCAGGCAGCGCACCGGCGAAGCATCGAGAGCCGCGGCATCGCCCGGCCCCGGAACGGTATCCGAAGTGTCACTCACGGAGCCGATGGCTACCACCCGGGAAATAATAGTGATTCCAGCGCTTTGGCTCGCGTACTCGCGGGCGATGGCACCCAGAGCCACCCGGGCCGCGGTCTCCCGGGCCGAGGCGCGTTCGAGGACATTCCGAGCATCGCTGTGATCGTATTTATTCATACCGGTGAGATCGGCATGCCCGGGCCGAGGCGCGGTGAGGCGCTTATTACGGGCAAGTTCTTGGCTATCTCCCCGCCCGGCATTACGCAGCAGGGCTTCGGGTGGGACGGGGTCCACGGACATGACCGCTTCCCATTTGGGCCATTCGGAATTCTCAATAACGAGGGCGATGGGTGAACCGAGGGTGGCTCCGTGCCGCAATCCGGTAAGAACGTGCAGCTTATCCTGTTCGAATTTCTGGCGGGCGCCGCGACCGTAGCCGAGCCGGCGGCGGGCCAATTGATCGCGAATGGTATCCGAACTCAGGCTCAGGCCCGCCGGGATCCCCTCGATGAGTGCCACGAGGGCTGCTCCGTGGGATTCCCCCGCTGTTGACCACCGAATCATGCGCCGTCCTTCCCCGTTCCTATGTTCATAGGTCCCGCTACCCATTCTGGTAACCCGTGCTGATACCAGATGAATAAGCAGTTCCGTTCCGCGCCACTGCCCGTTGCTACCGGGATGCAGGCGCCTACCTATCCTAGCCCGGCCAGCCAGGCGAGGGCGCCACCGCCCATGAGCCACGGCCCGAGAGGCACCGCATCAGCCAGGGTGAGCCGGGCGCTCAGCACCCGCACCGCGGCGAAGATCCCCGCGCCCAGCACACTGAGGAGTAGGGCGAGCCCGAGCTGCGGGCCCGTCCACCAGCCCAGCACGATGAGCATTTTGACATCACCCCAGCCGAGCTGGGCGAAGCGATGCGCCACGTAGCCGCCCAGGCCGGCCACGGCTCCGATAGCGAGATCCTCCCACTGCCCGCGCAGCGCTATCCCCGTGAGGGCGGCTCCCCCGGCCGCGGCCAGCAGCGGATCGGGAAGGAGCTGCACCCGCGCGTCCACCACCGCGGCAAGCGCCAGGAAAGCCCCGCACACGCCCTCACAAAGAAGCGCAAGCGCACCGGCGCCTAAGAGTACTCCGGCCCCCAGGAGCGCGCCAGCAGCGCCAGCTGCACCAGCATCACTAACCGGGCTCCCACTGCTAAGTGCACCTACCGCACGCGACCACCCCAGCCCCGCCCAGCACAGGCTCAGGCCCAGCAGGAGCACGACCGCTACCGGTGGGCTGAGGGTACCGCGCAGGATGCGCTCGCGAGAAAAGAAGGTCATGCGCTCAGATTACGGATGCCCCGGCACCTGAACCAGCCCCGGCTTGCCCCCTGTGGATAGCACTTCCGTTTGGGCAACCTGGGGATAAGTACCGGCATCGTCGAATCGGCATGTGCCAGAGCGCCTTGCGCCGTCGTACCTATACGCGGCTGCGCTAGTGGTCCTTCTTCTCCCCGTCCGGGTGCGCGGCGTACCACTCGCGGAATTCGGCCTGGAAACGCATCTGTTCCTCGTAATCGGCCGTGAACTTCGTTTCCCCGGTTTCCAGGTTGACGGTGGTGAAGTAGAGCCAATTGCCCTCGGCCGGATTGACGGCCGCTTCAATGGCCTCCACCCCGGGGGCCCCGATAGCGGTGGGCGGTAGGCCCTTCACCCGGTAGGTGTTATAGGGATTATCCGCGTCCAATTCGGCCCGGGTGGGTACCCCGCCGGATTTACCCACCCCGTAGAGCACGGTGGAATCCATCTGGAGCCGCCCGGCGACCTCCGGGGCGTTATCCCCGAGCCGGTTCTCGATAACCCGCGCAGCTTTCGGATAGTCAGCCGGGTGCCCTTCGCGTTCCACGATAGAGGCCGTGGTAAGCACCGCCTGCCACCGGCTCCGCTCCGCACCGCTGGCTTCCAGGCGCCCCACCTGAACCTCCACCATCTGCTGAAGTGCCTCGGTCACCGTGGTATTCGGATCGAAATCATAGGTGGCGGGCGCCAGCCAGCCTTCCACGTTTCCGCCGGCTTCCGCGGGCAGCCCGAGAGCTGCGGCGTCGTTCATCGCATCTTCGACCACCCCGACATCGATATCCATGAGGTTGCCGAGCCGGTCCCGCACCTGCCATTTCGTGAAGCCTTCGGGAATCGTCACCTTAATTGTGGCGGCATTGGCCGGGTCCAGTAGCGCGGATAGCGCGGCCGATGCGGACATCTGCTCGCGCAGAGTGTAGGCCCCGGCCTGAATGCCCGTGGAGCGCGGGTCGCGGGAAAAGACATCAATAAATGCGCCTTCGGTGGCAACAATATTTTTTTCGGCGAGCACCGCGGCGATCTGCCGCCCGGTGGCTCCTTCCGGAATCCGCACCACGACCTGGCCGGTTCCTTCTCCGCTGTAATCGCGCACGGTATCGGAGCTGTGCAGCAGGCGCGGGAAGAAAATAACAGCCGCCGCGGTGAGCGCGGTGACAAGAAGAACAGTAATAATTCCGGTGGTGATACGACGGCGCCTACGCAAGCGGGCCCGCTCATTGCGCCGCGCCGCGGCCCGGCGCCTCGCCTCCGCGGCATTGCGGCCTTCTGAATTTCGCCCCGATGAGCTGCGCCCGGCCGGCACCCGCCCGGAGCTTCCCCGCCCCTGCGCGCCGCGCCCGTGCGGATGACTTCCGCGCGCCGTGCCCCGCTGGGAGCCGCCCCGTAGCTCACCGCTCCGCGACGCCACGCCCCCTTGGGAACTAGCCCCGTGAGACCTCCCCCGCGCACCCGATTGGCGACGGCGCGGGGTATCGGCGTCGTCCGCACTCAAGCGGTCAAAAACGTCACTCATTATCGCCTTTCGCTTCGCTTTGCGCTTCGGTTGTCGCCGCCACGAGTTCGCCGGCAGGTGCGCCGGTGAGCCGCTCTGCTTCCAACGCATTATTAAGAATAACGGTCGCGGCAACCTGGTCAACAACGGCGCGGTGGCGCCGCGAGCTGCGCCCGGCCTCATGCAACTGGGCGTGAGCGGCCACCGTAGACAAGCGCTCATCGAATAACCGCACCGGCACCGGGGCGATACGCCGGGCTAAACGCCGCGCCCACCTGCGCGAATACCGCGCGGAGGCCCCTTCGCTCCCGTCCATATTGCGCGGCAAGCCCACGATCACCTCGATGGCACCGCGCTCGCGCACCTCGCGAGCAACCTCACTCACGTCCGTGCCGTTCGCGGGGAGCGTGGCGACCGGAGTGGCGAGGATACCGTCGCTATCGCAACTGGCCACGCCGGTGCGTGCCCGCCCTACATCCACTCCGATCCGTACGCCTCGCCGCATTAGCCGCGCAGCTCCGCTTCCAGAACCGCGAGGGCTTCATCCAGCTTCGTCACATCCGAGCCGCCGCCCTGCGCGAGGTCCGGCTTACCGCCGCCGCCCCCGCCCAGGATCTTCGCCGCCCGCGAGACCAGCGCCCCGGCCTTCATCCCGGCACTGCGCGCCGCTTCGGACGCCGCCACCACGATGAGGGGCCGCTCATTGCTAATCCCGGTAATAATCACGATGAAATCATCGGAAGGAGCCAGCCGCCCGCGCACCTCCGTGGCGAGCACCCGCAGGTCATCCGCGCTTTCTACCACGCCCAGGTGAGCGCGGTAGAGAGTGCGATTGCCCAGGTGCACGCCCTGGGAAATAACCGTATCTACCTGCCCCACAATATCCTTCTGGCGCAGCGCCGCGATTTGCTTTTCGGCTGCCTTGAGCTTGCCGAGCATGGTGTCGATACGCTCGGGGAGTTCCTCCGGGCGCACCCCCATCATCGCGGTGAGCTGGGAAACCAGAGCGCGTTCGCGCGCCCCCTGCGCGTAGGCGCTTTCGCCCACCAGCGCGTCGATACGGCGCACCCCGGAACCGATGGAGGATTCACCCAGTACGGTAATCATCCCGATTTCACCGGTGTTCGCCACGTGGGTGCCGGCGCAGAATTCCCGCGACCAGGCATCATCAATGGAGACCACCCGCACAATATCGCCGTACTTCTCCCCGAAGAGCATCTGCGCCCCGAGTTTCTTGGCTTCTTCAATCGGGTATTCGGCCCACGTTACTTCCAGGTTGTCCTGAAGGCGCTCATTGGCGCGCGCTTCGATCTGCGTCATCACATCCACTGGGATTTGCGACCCGTGCCGGAAGTCGAAACGCAGCCGCGAGGGAGCATCCTCGGAGCCGGCCTGGGTGGCCTGCTCACCGATGAACTCGTGGAGCACCTTGTGGATCATATGGGTCGCGGTATGCGCCTGGGCGATCCGGTGGCGGCGCAGGGTATCGATTTGCGCGTGCACAATATCGCCCACCGCGATGGTCCCTTCGGTCAGCGAGCCGCGGTGCACATGCAGTCCCTTGACGGGCGCCTGCACGTCTACGACGTCGAACATCCCGCCCCCGGCCACGCTAATGGTGCCGTGATCAGCCAGCTGCCCGCCCATTTCGGCATAGAAGGGGGTCTTGTCCAAAATAACATCGGCATCGGAGGGCGCGCTCACCGCCGGCACTGGCACCCCGTTTTCAAGGATGGCCACCACGCGCGCTTCCGCGGCCTTTTCGAAGTAGCCGAGGAAGGAGGTGGGCCCGCCCTGCGCGTCAAGAATCTCATGGTACACGTGGGCATCCACGTGCCCGGTTTTCTTCGCCTGGGCATCGGCCCGCGCGCGTTCGCGCTGCTCGGTCATGAGGGCCCGGAAGCCCTTTTCGTCCACGTCCACACCCTTTTCGGCCGCCATTTCCAAGGTGAGGTCGATGGGGAATCCGTAGGTGTCATGCAGGGTGAAAGCCGCCGATCCGGGGATAATCACCTTGCCGGTATGCGGCGCGCTCTTTGCGCTATCCACGGCCGCCGCGAAAATCTGTTCGCCGGTGGCCAGGGTGCGCCGGAAGGCGGCTTCTTCTTCCACCGCCACCTGGCGAATCTGCCCGAAGTTTTCCTCCAGATCGGGGTAGGACTCCTTCATGGCGTTCTTCGAAGTTTCCACCAGATCCCCGAGGACCGCGGCATCCACCCCGAGCAAGCGGATCGAACGGATGGCCCGCCGCATGAGCCGGCGCAGCACGTAGCCGCGTCCGTCATTGCCCGGGCGCACGCCGTCGTTAATAAGCATCATGGCTGAACGCACGTGGTCGGCGATCACGCGCATGCGGACGTCGTCTTCTTCGTTCGCGCCGTAGGTACGCCCGGTGAGTTCCTGGGTGCGGGCAATAACCGGCCAGACCTCATCGGTTTCGTACATATTATTTTTGCCCTGGAGCAGAAAGGCGATACGTTCCAGGCCCGCGCCGGTATCGATAGCGGTTTGGTCCAGCTCCCCGAGCAGCGGGTAGTCCTTTCCGGAGCCTTCCCCGCGCCGGTACTGGTCGAAAACGAGGTTCCACACTTCCAGGTAGCGGTCCCCGCCCGGGTCCACGGTTCCGCCCACGGCGTCCGGCCCGTATTCGGGACCGCGGTCGTAATGAATTTCCGCGCAGGGACCGGCCGGTCCAGGCTGGCCCGTGGACCAGAAAATTTCTTCCCGGGTCAGTTTGACGATATGGGCCGGGTTCACGCCCACCTCAACGAGCTTCTTGAAGGAGACCTCATCTTCTTCCCAGATGGTCACCCACATCCGCTCGATTTCCAGGCCGTAACCGCCTTCGTCCAGCGGCGCGCACAGCAGCCCGAAGGCCAGGTCGATAGCGCCTTCCTTGAAGTAGTCCCCGAAGGAGAAATTGCCGCACATTTGGAAGAAGGTACCGTGCCGCGTGGTTTTGCCCACGTTATCGATATCATTCGTACGAATGCACTTCTGCACCGAGGCTACCCTCGGCCACGGAGCTCGCTGGGTTCCCACGATATAAGGAATGAAGGGAACCATGCCGGCAATCGTGAACAAAATGGACGGATCGGGCGACACGAGGGGCACGGACGGCTCAATATGATGGTCGTGCTTCGCGAAGTAATCCAGCCAGCGCCGGCGAATCTCAGCGGTGCGCATACGTATTTGTCTCCTTATGACTTATGTGGCCGAGCCGGCCACGCACCTATGGTACAGGCTCTCCCGCCCGCTATTTTCGAGGCACGGGCGGGAGTAGCATATTTTTTACGACGACGCCGCGGCTGCCTGCGTGGGCGCTAGAAGCAGCGGCGGGCATCGCTGTCACATAGCTACCAAGCTATGAAATAAAGAAAGGGCACACCTTTGCGGGTGCACCCTTCCTGACGTCCCACTGATTTAGCGGGAGTAGTATTCGACGATCATCTGGACATCAGCCTGGACCGGAACTTCTACGCGGCGCGGGCGGCGCACCAGAGTGAACTTCAGCTTCTCCAGGTCAACATCAAGATATTCGGGAACCGCGGGGAGCACATCGCGGTGCGCGCCCTGCGCGGCCACGAGGAACTGCGGGGAGGCCTGCGACTTCGGCTTGACCTGCACAACCTGGCCCGGGGTCACGCGGTAGGAGGGGAGGTTGACGATCTTGCCGTCCACCATCACGTGGGAGTGGCCCACAACCTGGCGAGCCTGGGCGATGGTACGCGCGAAGCCGGCGCGCAGCACCAGGGCATCCAGGCGCATTTCCAGCAGCTCCACGAGGTTTTCACCGGCCAGACCATCCTGGCGGCGCGCTTCTTCCCACACGCGGCGCATCTGCGCTTCGCGGATGCCGTACTGGGCGCGCAGGCGCTGCTTTTCCTTGAGGCGGACCGAGTAGTCGGAATCCTTGGTGCGGCCGCGGCCGTGCTCACCGGGACGGTAGGGGCGGCGCTGCATATAGCGCTCAGCCTTCGGGGTGAGGGCGATGCCCAGGGCGCGCGACTGACGCACGGCCTTACGAGAACGATTTCCTGCCATGAATAATCTCCTGTAGATGTACGTTCCAGCGCCGAGCGGCGCCGGTTCGGGGCCAACACAATCGGCTAAGACCCCAGGTGTTACTTCTCGCAAAGCAACCGAACTAGTGTATCAGTTCTCCCGGCCCAGCACCTCGCGGTTACGGGCCAGACGCGGGGTGATATTCGCCTCGTAACCGCGGGTGGTCGGTTCGTAATACCGGGTGCCCTCCAGACCCTCCGGCATAAATTGCATGGGAGCGATACCTTCCTCGTAATCATGGGCATAGCGGTAGCCCTCCCCGTAGCCGCGTTCGGCAGCTCCCTTGAAGGAAGCATTGCGCAGCGGCAGGGGCACCGGGGCGCTTTTCCCGGCCCGCACATCGGCAATCGCGGCATTAATCGCGCGGTAGGCCCGGTTGGATTTCGGGGCGGTGGCCAGGTGAACCACGGCTTCCGCCAGAATAATCCGCGCTTCGGGCATCCCCACCAGCGCCACGGCCTGGGCCGCCGCGGTGGCGGTTTGCAGTGCGGAAGGATCGGCCATCCCCACATCTTCGGCCGCGGAAATCATAAGGCGGCGCGCGATAAACCGCGGGTCCTCCCCCGCTTCCAGCATGCGCGCCAGATAATGCATCGCCGCATCCACATCCGAGCCGCGGATCGATTTGATAAAGGCGGAAATCACCTGGTAGTGCTCGTCACCATCGCGGTCGTAGCGCACGGTGGCGCCATCGGCGGCCCGCGCCACATCCTCCACGCTCACCCGGTGCTCCCCGCGGGCGCGCGCCCCGTCCACCGCGGCTTCCAGGAGGGTCAGGCTGCGCCGCCCGTCCGCCCCGGCCAGGCGCACCAGGTTAAATTCCGCATCCTCGTCCAGGGTATATGCCCCGCCCAGCCCGCGCTCACTGGTGAGGGCCCGATTGATGATGGCGCGGATATCGTCGTCGTTCAAACCGCGTAGCGTGACGAGAAGCGAGCGTGAGAGTAGCGGCGCCACCACGGAAAAAGCCGGATTTTCGGTGGTCGCGGCCACCAGGATCACCCACCCGTTTTCGACGGCCGGTAGCAGCGCATCCTGCTGTGTTTTCGAGAAGCGGTGCACTTCGTCAATAAAGAGCACCGTTTCGGTGCCGCTACTCACCAGCTTGCGCCGCGCGCTCTCCACCGCGGCACGCACGTCTTTCACCCCGGCGCTCACCGCGGAGAGCTCAATAAAATCGCGCTGCCCGGACCGGGCAATGAGGTACGCGAGAGTTGTTTTCCCCACCCCGGGTGGTCCCCACAAAAATACCGACGACGGCGCAGACCCGGCCTCCGCGTCAATGAGGCGGCGCAAGGGCGCACCGCGAGCGAGCACCTCATCCTGACCTACCACCTCGGCGGCCGTGCGCGGGCGCATCCGCACCGCCAGCGGGCCGGTATCGGAATCGGGCACCCCGCGGGCATCAACTTGGCTACTTTCGAAGAGATCCACCCTCCCAGTCTACGAGCTCGGCGCTTGGGCGCACGCGCGGGGTAGGCGAGCCACCCAGCACGGTGCCCGGCGACCCGGCGCGCGCGGGCCGCGCACCGGGTACGGGCGGCGGGTACAGGTGGCGGGTACGGGCAGCGTACGCGAAAGCTCCAGGTCAAGCGTTCAAAGATGGCTTAAAAACCGCTATTTTTCGGGAAAATGAGCGATAATAGAGGCATGACAGAGTTGTTAGCGCGTGCCTCTATTCGCCACCCGTGGAGAGTCATCATCACCTGGATATTGTGCGCCGTTGTTGCCGGTATCGCCGCACTGTCAGGTTTCGGTCAGGGAGGCCTGTTCTCCCGCATGTCCTCCACCCAGGGCCTCACCACCGGAACGGAATCCGCCCGCGTCCTGGAACTCACCGATTCCCAGGGCGATTACCGCATGGTGGCCGTGATCCACGGCGCCACCGAACCGCAGGAACTCACCGCTGATATTGCTGATCTCAGTGAAAACATCGCGAAAATCCCGGGTGTTGCCAGCGCGGTGAGCTCGCCCTCCCTCGTGCGGGAAGCCGAAGCGGAAGGCGCAGCCCAGGCGGAGGAGAAAGCGCGCGCGGAATACCAGAAGGCCGCCGCCGCAGCCCAGCAGCAACTCGCCACCCAGATTGAGGCGGCTACCGGGCAGCTCATGCGCGCCGGCATGCCGCGCGAGGCAGCCCAGGCCCGCGCCACCCAGGAGGCGAGCGCCGCGGCAGCCGCGGCCCAGGCGGGCCAACCCAGTGAGGAAGAAGTCATCGCTTCCGCGCGTGAAGAAGGCATAGCGCAAGCCCGCACCCAGGCGAGCGAGGAAACGGCCGGTTTGCGCGCCGCGGACGGCTTCGCCCTCGTCATCACCTTCACCTCGGATGCGAAGAGCGAAGCCACCGAGGCCGAAGTCCAGCAGGCGCTTGATTCTTTCGCGGCCGCTCACTCTGTCCAGGTGGATGCCACCTCTGCGAACGCCGCGATGACCGCTATTAACGATGTGGCCCGCCACGATCTGGTGCGCGGGGAAGCCATTGGCCTGCCCGTGGCCCTGATCCTCATGGTGTTGGTCTTCGGCGGGGTCCTCACCGCCCTCATGCCGCTGGCCGGGGCTATTGTGGCCATCATTATTACCCTGGGCGGTATTTGGCTCCTCACCTTCGTGGCGGATGTGGATTCCTTCGTGCTCAATGTGGTTTCCATTATCGGCTTGGCGCTCTCCATCGATTACGGCCTGCTGGTGGTTTCCCGCTACCGGGAAGAAATCACCCGCGGTATTGAGAAACGCTACGGACCGGGCGCCCGCCCGGAGAAGAAAGACCTGGCCGTCATTATGGAAAGGGCGCTGGCCACCACGGTCCGCACCGCCGGGCGCACCGTGATCTTCTCCGCCGTCACCATTGCTTTTGCCATTGCCGGGCTGCTCGCCTTCAATTCCCGTATTATTCGGGTTATTGCCATGGGCGGTTTCGTCGTCGTGCTGCTCGCGGTTATTTCCGCGGTGAGTTTGGTGCCCGCCCTTTTGCGCATCGCCGGGCCGCGGCTGGCTCAGCCTTCGGTGCTCGCGAAAATTCCCGGGCTGGGGCACCTCATGCGCGCGGTGGGTGATACCCATACCGATCACGGGGTGTTCTCGCGGATTGCCGGCTGGGTGCAGCGCCGCCCGTGGGTGATTATGGCCGTGGTGACGGCCATCCTCGTGGTCATGATTATTCCTATTAAGGACACCACTTTACGTACGGATACCAGCGAATATATTCCGGTGAGCTCCTCGCCGGGCACCACCCAGGAAATTCTCAAACGCGATTACCCGGATTTGAGCCAGCCGGCCATTACGGTCCTGGTAAAGGGCGACGCCGCCTCCCTGCGCGAGCAATCGGAGTGGATCGCCGGGCTGCCGGCGGTATCCAAGGTTGGGGAATCCACGAAGATGGATAACGGCTGGCATAACCTCGGGGTATTTGTCAGCGGTGGGGATCCCACCTCCGCCCAGGCCAGTACTACCGTTCGCGATATTCGCGCCCACGCGGAAAGCGCCGCGAATACGGAGATCCTGGTGGGCGGCAGCGCGGCCATCCAGATTGATTTCAATCAGGTGCTGCGCGAGGGTGCACCCATCGCTTTCGCGGTGGTGCTACTCGCCGTGCTCATCTTGCTCTTCCTCATGACCGGCTCGGTGCTGATCCCCCTCAAGGCGATCATTATTAATTCGCTCTCCCTGGTGGCCTCCCTCGGGCTCACCGCTTTCCTCTTCGATAACGGCCTGCTGGGCTTGCCGGAAACCGATGGACTCACGGCGGTGGTGGTGGCCTGTGGCCTGGCCTTCGGCTTCGGGCTCTCCATGGACTACGAGGTATTCCTGGTGGCGCGCATGAAGGAATATTGGGATGCCGGGGAATCGAATGATCGGGCGGTTTCCTTGGGCTTGCAGCGTTCCGGGCGGATTATTACCTCCGCAGCCGCGATTATCGTGGCGGTTTTCGTGGGCTTCTGCTTCGGGCAGATGCTAGCGATCAAGGAAGTGGGCGTGCTGCTGGCCATCACCGTGATTGCGGATACCAGCCTCAGCCGTATCCTCCTGGTTCCGGCCACCATGACGGTTCTAGGCAAGTGGAATTGGTGGGCGCCGCGCTGGCTTTCGCGCATCTACCAGCGTTTCGGGGTGTCCGAAGGTGGGCACCGCACCCTCGAACACCACGAGCCGGCAACCGCCACGGACAGTGCGCCGGTAGCGCTCCCCGCGGGCGCTACATCGCAAAACGCCAGCACCACCACCGCCAACGCCACCGATGCCACCGCAAGCGCGAACACCGCGGCATCGGCGCCACGCGGCGGGCACGCCACGCCATAATGGAGGCATGTCTGAGATCAATCACCTGAATCTGGCCGAGCTACTGGGCATCACCTGGTTGCAGGCGGGCGCCATCGCCGTGGCCACCTGCCTCATCTACCTTTTCCTCGTGGTGATTTTGCGGGCTCTGGGGCAGAATGTCGTGAGCCGG
The DNA here is from genome assembly GCF_051267215.1 of Actinotignum vesiculae. Taxonomy (NCBI): domain Bacteria; kingdom Bacillati; phylum Actinomycetota; class Actinomycetes; order Actinomycetales; family Actinomycetaceae; genus Actinotignum; species Actinotignum vesiculae. The sequence goes on along the minus strand of NZ_JBOZGG010000002.1, from coordinate 118,922 downwards.
CTATCCACCTCGGATATGGCGGCCGTCGTCGTTATTGGGGCGATCGCGGGGCGCGTCACCCTCGGGCATACTCCCACCCTGGCCGGGGGCGTCGTCGCCCTTCTCACCCTGTTCTGCATGCAAGCATTGCTGCGCTTTATCGCGCTCTCCCACCGCGGGGAGGCCTGGGTGCACGCGCGGCCCGTCGTTATTTGGGCGCGCGGGGAACTCACGCCCGCGGCGCGCCGGCATTCGACCACCACGGAAGAAATCATGATGGCCGTGCGTTTGCGCGGCGTTGCGTGTGTGGACGACGTCGCAGCTGTCATCCTCGAACCAAACGGGCAGCTATCGGTGCTCACCGGGCCGGCCACCGCGCTTGATCCGCGCTTGCTCGCGGGTGTGAAAGATGCCGAGCGCATCTGAGTACGCTCGGCGTCTTTCCTGCATATCGCTAGCTTCTTCGCGGCTGCCGACTACAGGCCACCGCCTACGCGGCAGCTAGGCCGCTGAGCCGCTACTTTCCAGCAACTTGCCAGCTACTTCCCGGCAACCGCGGGCCGCTACTTTCCGGCAGCCGCCCCGGCAGTATCACCGACCGCCGGCGTTTCCTCCGCGAGGGGCGCCCCGGTTGCGGCATCCACCGCGCCAGAGCGGGCCTTCGGAGTGGCATCCACACCGGCTTCCTTACGCTGCTGCGCGGTAATTTCCGCGGGAGCATCGGTGAGGGGATCCCAGCCGTTGCCGATCTTCGGGAAGGCGATAACGTCGCGGATCGAGGGTGCCTTGACCAGCAGGGACACAATGCGATCCCAGCCGAAAGCAATCCCGCCGTGCGGGGGCGCACCGAATTTGAAAGCTTCGAGGAGGAAACCGAATTTCTCCTCGGCGGCTTCCTTATCGATACCCATGACCTTGAAGACGCGTTCCTGGATATCGCGGCGATGGATACGGATGGAACCGCCGCCGATCTCGTTGCCGTTGCAGACGATGTCATAAGCATTCGTCAGCGCGCCGGCCGGATCGGTATCGAAGGTATCGAGGTGTTCGGGCTTGGGAGCGGTGAAAGCGTGATGGACGGCGGTCCAGCGCGAACCGAGGGCCACATCGCCTTCCGCGGCGGCCTGGGAAGCCGGCTTGAACATGGGGGCATCCACCACCCACACAAAAGCCCAGGCATCCTCGTCAATAAGGCCGACCCGCTGGCCAATTTCCAAGCGGGCCGCACCCAGCAGTTCGCGGGAGAAGGTCGGCTCACCCGCGGCGAAGAAGATGCAATCCCCGGGCTTCGCGCCGGTGGCTTCGGCCAGGCCAGCACGTTCCGCGTCGGTGATATTCTTGGCCACCGGGCCACCCAGGGTGCCATCCTCCGCGATGGTGACGTAGGCCAGGCCGTGCGCACCGCGCGCCTTCGCCCATTCCTGCCACTTATCGAAAGTGCGCCGCGGCTGGGAAGCCCCGCCGGGCATCACCACCGCACCAACATAGGGATTCTGGAAGACCCGGAAGGTGGTGTCCTTGAAGTACTCGGTCAGGTCGATGAGTTCCAGCCCGAAACGCAGGTCCGGTTTATCCGAACCGTACTTTTCCATGGCGTCCTTAAAGGTCATCCGCGGAATCGGGGTGGACAGGTCGTAGCCGATGAGCTTCCAGATTTCGCGCAGCACTTCTTCGGCCACCGCGATAACGTCATCTTGATCAACGAAGCTCATTTCCACGTCCAGCTGGGTGAACTCCGGCTGGCGATCCGCGCGGAAATCCTCATCGCGGTAGCAGCGGGCGATCTGGTAGTAGCGTTCCATCCCGCCCACCATGAGCAGCTGCTTGAAAAGCTGCGGGGACTGCGGCAGGGCGTACCAGGTTCCCGGGTTGAGGCGCGCCGGAACAATAAAATCGCGGGCGCCTTCCGGGGTGGAGCGGGTGAGGGTCGGGGTTTCAATCTCCACGAAATCGTGGCCGTCGAGTACCCGCCGGGCCGCCTGGTTCACCTTGGCGCGCAGCCGCAGGGCCTTCTGTTCGTAGGAGCGGCGCAAATCCAGGTAGCGGTACTTGAGGCGAATATCTTCGGAGACCTTGCCGGCCCCTTCGGCGTGATCGGATACCTGGAAGGGCAGGGCTTCGGCGGGGCTGAGGACCTCAACGTCCGTGGCCTCCACCTCGATCTCCCCGGTGGCCAGGGCAGCATTCGCATTGCCTTCCGGGCGTTCGCGCACGATCCCGGTCACCTTAATGCAGAATTCGTTACGCAACTCGTGCGCAATTTCTTCACGGACGGTCACCTGGGCGATACCCGAGGCATCACGCAGATCAATGAAGGCGATACCCCCGTGGTCACGGCGGCGATCCACCCACCCGGTCAGCGTCACTTCGCTGTCAATATCACTTGCTCGCAGCGAGCCGGCATAACGAGTACGTAACACGCTTTTGTCACTCTTCCTATCGTGGGAAACGGCTAGACGGGCCGTCCTAAGGTGCTTGCGAGACGAGCAAGCACCGGCTCCATGGTAGAACCCGCGGCACGCTCCGGGCAAAAGTTACGCTCCGGCCGCTCGCCGATGCGTCCCGTTGCGTTCCGCCGCCGCACCACACGGCCCCACGGTGGCACACACCACCGCATATACCGGGCTCCGCCTCTTCCTTTCTGCCCCCTTTCGCTGGTCTAATGGATCTAATGAGCAGGTATCTATCTCCGGAGCGCGAACGCCTTTTCCGTATTTTTTCCGTTGGCTTTATTTCGCTCGTTGCTTTTGAGAGCATGGCGGTCACCACGGCCATGCCTACCGTGGCGCGTGCTTTTGACGGGCAGAACCTTTACGCCCTCGCGCTCGGCGTGGTACTTGCGGCCCAGTTAATGACGACGGCGCTCGCCGGGGAATGGTCCGATTCCAAAGGCCCGCATTCTTGCCTGTACACCGGCGTCGTGCTTCTCACCGTGGGGCTCACGATCTGTACCGTCTCCCCCAGCATGGAAATTTTCGTGGCCGGCCGCGCTATCCAAGGCCTGGGCGGGGGCCTCATTATTGTGCCCTTCTACACCATCGTGGGCAATAGCGTGCAGCCGCGTCGTCGCCCCGGATTTTTCACCGCTTTCGCCGCGGCCTGGGTCCTCCCCTCGCTTTTCGGCCCCCTGCTCGCCGGAATTATTGTTGAGGCGATGTCCTGGCGGTGGATTTTCGGTTTTGTGCCGGCCACCATCCTGCTCATCGGGCCCTTCTTCTTCATTGGGATGAATAAAATCCCGGATATTGATCGCGTCAAGAAACCGATGAATATTCGCACCATGGTCATTCCGGCCTTCGGGACCGGAGCCCTGGTGGCTTGCCTGCAGATTATGAGCGGGGCAACGGAGCATAGTGCGCACACCTTCGCCATTATCGGGGTGTGCGGATTCGCTTTACTTTTCTGCGCTCGTCCGCTTTTCCCGCGCGGGACTTTCCGCGGGGTGCGCGGGCTGCCCGCAACTATTGCCACCCGCGTTCTCCTCGGTACCTTCACGGCAATTGAGATGTTTCTACCGCTCCTGCTCCAGGATGTGCACGGGTGGAGCCCGGTGGAAGCTGGTCTTATTTTGTCGGTCGGTTCGATTACCTGGGCGGTGGGATCGTATTTCTCGGGGCGGATCACCAATGCCGCGCTGCGCCTACGCCTGCCGCTATGGGGCTCAATTGGCGATGCAATCGGCCTTGCCCTGGTGCTGGCTGGCTCGCATCACGCTTTGCCCGGAAGCCTCGTTATTATCGGGTGGGCCATCGCGGGTATTGGATGCGGCTTCGCGTTCCCGGCGCTGAGCGTGCACGCGCTCGCCTGCACCTCCCAAGAGGGCCAGGGCCGCACTTCTTCGGCGCTCCAGGTGGCCGATTCCATGGGAACCTCGCTCGTTGCCGCAATTATTGGAATTATTTATTCGGTGCTCACCCCGCCGCAGGATATTGCGCTGATGGCCGGCATCGCGGTGTCCATTGCGCTGACCATTGCCGGCGCGGTGGTGGCCAGCCGTATTGTGCCACCGGCGGGTAGCGAGGCCGCGGAAAATCTTGCCGAATCGCAGCGCCTGAGCGGCGTGGGTCCGGGCGGGGAAAAGCTGAGCGGCTCGGATATGCTCAGCGAAGATTCCAGCGCCGCGTGAACAGAGGGCAAGCTCACCGCATATATCCAGCACCGGGCTTGCACCCCGGAGTAAACTGGTAGCGGCGCGTTTGCGCCCCCTGTGCCTATGTTAGGAATTCATGTCTGAACATCTCGGCGAAAATACGCCGTCTGATTCTTCCTCCACCGCCACCCCGGCGACTTTCGCTGACCTCGGTCTTTCCGAGGAAACGCTCACCGCTATTCATGCTCTCGGTTTTGAACACCCCTCCCCGATCCAGGAGCAGGCCATTCCGCTGCTGCTCAGCGGGCGGGATGTTATCGGCGTCGCCCAAACAGGAACGGGGAAAACTGCCGCTTTCGGTTTGCCGCTTCTGGAACAGGTGGATACTAGCAGCGCCGTCGTTCAAGCTCTGGTACTCGCACCCACCCGCGAACTCGCGCTCCAGGGCGCGGATGCCATTGAATCATTCGCGCGCGGCACAGATACCAACGTGCTGGCCGTGTACGGCGGTTCTCCCTATCCCCCGCAGCTGCGCGCCCTCGAAAACGGCGTGCATGTGGTGGTGGGCACGCCCGGGCGCATTATGGATCTCATTGATCGCGGCGCGCTCGTGCTCGATCACGTTTCTTACTTCGTTTTAGACGAAGCGGACGAAATGCTGCGCATGGGCTTCGCGGAGGACGTGGAAAAGATCGCCTCTGACCTGCCCGCCGAGCGCGTATCGGCGCTTTTCTCCGCCACCATGCCCCCGGCGATTCGCCGCGTGGCCGATTCTCACCTGAACGACCCGGAGGAAATTACCGTCACGCCGCCGGCCTCCACGGTTGCGAATATTACCCAGGAATTCGCGGTGGTTCCGGCCCGCCGCAAGGTGGGTGCCCTCGCCCGGGTGCTCGCGGTTTCTGAAGCCGACGCCGCCCTTGTATTCGTGCGCACGCGCGCCACCGCGGAGGACTTGGCGATTGAGCTGGGTACCCGCGGGGTGGCCACCGCGGCGCTTTCGGGCGACGTCGCCCAAAAGGATCGCGAACGCCTGGTCTCGCGCCTGCGCGACGGAACCCTGGATGTTCTGATTGCCACCGACGTGGCCGCGCGCGGCCTGGACGTGGAACGCATTGGGCTGGTCGTCAATTTTGATGTGCCGCGTGAAGCCGATACTTACGTGCACCGCATCGGCCGCACCGGCCGCGCCGGGCGCGAGGGCCGCTCGCTCACTTTCGTGACGCCGAAGGAACTGCCGCGCCTGCGCCGCATCGCGAAAACCACCAAATCGCAGATGGAAGAAATCGATCTTCCCACCCCGGCGGAAGTCTCGAAACTGCGTGCCGCCAAACTCATGGAGCAGGCCCGCACCCGTTTCGACGCCGGGCGCCTGGGCGTCTACCGCGAGGTCCTCGAGCAATTCCTGGCCGCCCAGCAGGAGGCGCAGCAGAATAAGAACGACGACGCCGCAGCCTCCCCCGCTACCCTCCCGCTTGACCAGGGCGTTGCTGAGGCAGCAAGCTCGGTTCCGGCTGACTCGGAAGGCGCCGTCGTTACCGATACTACGGAAGACTTCGAGAACGAAACCGGTACCGGAAACAGTACCGATGTTGAAACGGAAACCGGTGCAGAAAACGAGGCCGCGACCGAGGCTCCCGCACCGATGAGCCTCGAGGATATTATCGTGGCGCTGCTGGCCTTGGGCGTGCGCGATCCCGGGCCTTCCGCGGATGAAGAGGAAAGCTTTACCGGGGAGGACAGCCGCGATTCCTTCAAGAAGAAGCGCCGCGAGGCTCGCGAATTCAAGGGCGGGAAGCGCTACCGCATTGAGGTGGGGCACAAGGACCGGGTGCGTCCGGGCGCGATTGTTGGCGCGCTCACCCACGAAGGTGGGCTGCGCGGCTCGGACCTGGGCCATATCGATATTTACCCCACCTTCTCCCTGGTGGAAATTGGGGTGCCGCTTTCTCCGGAAGCCCGCCGGCGTATCTCCGAAGCGCAGGTTTCCGGGCGTGCCCTGCGGATTTCTGAAGACAGCGGCGCTCCCGCCGCCCGCCGCGGCGGCCACAGCCGTTCGGATCGCGCGGGGCGTTCGGATCGGGGCGCACGCGGAGACCGGCGCGGGCGCGGCCGCGGTTCTTTCAACCGTGGCGATGATGGCGATTACGGTTCGGATTACCGTTCTGAGCGCCGCTCGGATCGGCGCCATGACCGGCATGATCGCGGGGAGCGCCGCGGTGGGCGCGGGTGGCGGCGTTCATAGTTTGCGCTTCCCGGTGTTCACGCGCTGGTAACCATGTCCCGGTAGAGTGGCAATGGGTGGATAATCTTTCATCCATCGCCACGCTTCCGAGGAGAATTCCATGCGTAAACTTGTTGCCGGTCTTGCAGCTATCTGCACCGCATTCACTCTGACGGCCTGCTCGAACGGTTCCGGAAAGGATGCCGCCCCCTCGCGTGATGAGGTTGTGGCCGGACTTAACAAGGGATTCAATTCCGCTATTGAGGAGGCGGGTAACAAGCTCCCAGCCGGACTTCACGAATCCATTCTTACCGGCTTCGTCGAGTGTATGGCCGATGGTGCTATCGAACAAGGTGTCTCCGTGGAGGGCCTCAGGATTATTGCCAACGGTGACGTAAAGAAATTCGATGAAGTCTCTAAAGAAGACAACGATATCCTCCAAAAGGTAACGGAGAACTGCGCCACGAAGCTCGCCGGGCAGCCCCAGGGGTAATACTCATCGGGAAGAGCCACCGGGTCATCCCCTGCCCAACGGGGAGACGGCCCAGCTCGTAACGTATCTTCATGCAAGCATCCGCGAAGTTGCGCGACACTCGTGGGATTGCGCGACTCCCGCGGGGTTGCGCAACTCCCGGGGCTGAGCGAGGCGGTGGATTTCACGTGGGCGCCCCGCGGGCGAAAGCCGCGTAGCTGATAGTATCTACTTGTTTTATTCCGCATGGAAATGAGTGAAGATGCGTAAACTTTTTGGTGTAGCGGCTGTGGCCTGTCTCGCGGTGAACCTGGCTGCCTGCTCGGGTAATAGCACTAAGTCGGAATCGGCTTCGCCAGCTGCGGAAACGTCGGCGGCCGCCTCGGTGCCGGCAGTTCCTTCGGCAGCAGATGCGAGTCCCGCTCAGCCTTCCGCGCCGATCACCGATAAGGGTCCGGCAGCTATTGCAACGGACGGCCCGGCTCCTACCCGCGATGAGGTGAGCGCCGGCATGCTTGCCGCTACGTCCGAGCTGCTCAAGAACACGCAGGATATCCCGGAAGCTCAAAAGGCCATGCTCCCCAAGCTTGTGGAGTGCACGGTCGATGAGGGGCTTAGCCGTGGCCTATCTGAGCAGGGCCAGCGTAATATCGCCGCGCAGATCCTTTTGCTCTCGCAGGAAGACCAAGCGATTATGGGCGAAGCAGCCAAGGTCTGCGGCGAAAAGTTCGGGGCTAATACCCAGTAATCATTGGGCTGGCTGCCGGCACAGGATGCGAGTCTCGGCACATAATTAATTGCTGATCGTGTTCCTCGCGCGCACTTTGTGTGTCGCCAGTCTGTGCCGCAGATGAGTCGATGACGCGGGGTCGGTAGCAGATAAGTCTCTGCCGCAGATAAATAGCAGATGAGTAAGGGAGGGAGTCTCCATGCAGGAGGCTCCCTCCCTTAGTCCGCTGTGCTTATGCACGCCGCTTATGGGTGCTGATTATGCGCGCCCGGTTTTAGGCATCCCATCCGGTGAGCCGCAGGCGGCGCGCTCGCCCGGACACCCCGCGCGCGGAGAGTTCGCGGAGCTTCTCCAGGGAATCGGTCCCGGCCCGCACCTGGGTGCCCGAGAGCCCATCGAGCTCGCCGGCTGCGAAAGCCTGGGCAATAGCCACGGATTCGCCGAGCGGTACCCATTCGGTGCGGTCTCGATAACGTTTCATGGATGCCGTCATATCGGTTTTCACCGCGCCGGGATTGAGGGAAAGCACCCGCAAACCGCGCTGGTAACCGGCCAAATGCAAGGATGCGGCCAGCCGCAATAGCGCCGTTTTCGAGGTGTAATAGGAGACCGCGTCCGCAGAATCGTGGGATGCCGCGGTAGCGGATAGATCCAGGATTCTCCCGCCGCCACGCTCCAGCATAATAGGCACCAAAGTTTGGGCCAGCTGGAACGGGGCTTCCACGTTAATCGCGATGGTGCGCTGGAAATCCTCCAGGCTGGTATCCCAGGGAAGTTCTTCTTCCCCGTATACCCCGGCGGAATTGAGCACCATATCGGGGGCGCCTTCCTCGAGGAGGATACGCAACATCTCTCGGATCGAGGATTCTTTCGCCAGGTCACACCCGAGGGTAATAACCTGGGCACCCCGGATCTCGCATTCGGTGGCGGTACCATCCAAATTGGAGAGCTTGGTCGCCAGCAAAATGAGGGTACGTCCGGGCGCCGCTAAACCAATAGCGAGCTCCTTGCCCACGCCCCGGGAAGCCCCGGTAATGAGAATCCGGCGGGCCGGTGCGAGTCCTTCCGATTCCTGCTGCGCAGTTACTTGCGGTTCGGTAACCTGCTGCCCGGTCACCTGCTCGCCCGTATCCACGCGCTCCACCTCCTGCTGCGCCATTAGGCCCTCAGCTCCGCGCCGAAGTCCTTGCGCATCCGGCGTGCCACCCGGTGGCGTACCTGGGCAGTTTCTTCAGCGGTCAGGGTGTGATCGGTGCGGAAGCGCAGCGCGAATGCCAGCGACTTCTTCCCTTCTGGAACGGGATCACCCGTGAACACATCGAAAAGCTCGATGTCTTCGAGGGCCTCCCCCGCGGCGGCCACGATGGCGGCCCGCACATCACCGGCGATCACATCGGCATCAACAATAAAGGCAAGATCTTCCTTGGCGACCGGGCTGGTCCACACCGGCTTGACCGCGGCGGGTTCCACGTTTTCCGGAAGCGCGGCGTCGGTATTCACCTCGAAAGCGACCGAGCGCGCCGGAATATCCAAGGCCTTGCACACCGCCGGCGCGAGTTCCCCGGCGTAGCCAACAACGCGGTCTCCGGCCAGGATGGCCGCGCAGCGCCCCGGGTGCCAGGGTGCCTGGTTCGCGGCACGCACCGAAACCTCAGCGAGCATACCGGCAGCGCGCCGCCCGGCTTCTACCGCATCCCGCCAATCCCAGGTTTCTACCGGGTAACCGGCCCGAGCTGCGGTACGCGGCCCGCAGGCCACCCCGGCCACGTGATGGGGTTGGGCGGGGATAGCAGCGTGGAGGGCGGCAATCTCTTCCTCGGAAGGGCGCTGGCCCGCCACCGGAATCGGGGCCGGACTGATACCGGCCGGCCGGCTCACCGTGCCCATCTCAAAGACCGCCACCGCCGGATTACCGCGCTTGACATTGAGCGAGGCCACCGGAATGAGGGTATCGAGCAGGGAGGTGCGCAGCAGATTGGCCTCATCCTGCAGCGGATTGGCCAGCGCGATAGCGGTGCGCCGCTCATCATCAGCGGCGTAGCCGAGCTCATCGAAACGCGCGGCCGGAATAAAGGGATAGGTCAGCACCTGCACCCACCCGGTTTCCGCCAGGGTGCGCGCAATATCGCGGCGCTGGCGCTGCGCGGGGCTCAGCCCCCGCCCGGCCGGAGCTGTGGGAACCGCGGTGGGAATCGCATCATAGCCTTCCAGGCGCGCGATTTCCTCCACCAGGTGAGCCGAGCCCACCAAATCCGGACGCCAGGTGGGAGGTTGCACGCTCCACACCGCGCCGCCGCGTTCCACGGTGCAACCGATATCCGTGAGGATCTCCGCAATACGATCCTCGCTCAGCTGCAACGAGGTCAGGCGTTCCACATCCGCAACCGGGAAAGCGAGCGCGGGCAACTGGTGTACCTGCCCGTACACAAAGACCTCATCGGTTGCTTCTCCCCCGCCGTATTCCACCAAAAGGTCGACGACGCGCTGCGCGGCCACTGCCGCTACCGCGGGATCCACCCCGCGTTCGAAACGCTTGGAGGCTTCGGTGGGGAGCTTATGGCGCCGGGCGCTGCGCGCCACTGATACCGCATCGAAATGCGCTGCTTCCACCAGCACATTGCTGGTTTCCGCGGTGATCTCAGTATCGGCTCCGCCCATCACGCCGGCCAGGCCGAGCACGCGCTCTCCCCCATTATCGGTAATAAGAAGATCTTCCGGATCGAGGGTACGTTCCACATCATCAAGGGTGGTGAGTTTTTCGCCGGCCTTGGCCCGGCGCACCACCAGCCCACCGCCGCGGATCTTATTCAGATCGTAGGCGTGCAAGGGTTGGCCCAGGTCCAGCATCACGTAATTGGTGGCATCCACCGCCAGGGAGATGGACCGCTGGCCGGCTTGCTGGAGGCGGCGTGCCATCCAGGCCGGGGAGGGCGCCGCCGGATCTACCCCGCGCACCACCCGGGTGACAAACAGATCGCATCCGGGCTGGCCGTGAATCGGCGCGTTATCTTCCACCCGTACCGGGAACCCGGAGGAGGTGGCCTCCGGGAGCGGAGCGTCCGCCAGGCCCGGATCGGTGAAACGAGCCCCGGTGGAGTGGTGGTATTCGCGGGCTACCCCGCGCATGGAGAAGCAGTACCCACGATCCGGGGTCACGTTAATTTCCAGGGTTTCCCCGGGCAGGCCCAGGAATTGCCTGGCATCACTGCCGAGTTCCACACTGGCCGCGGCTGCGTCGTCGAGAACAATAATGCCCTCGCTTTCATCCGAGAGCCCGAGTTCGCGTTCCGAACACATCATGCCGTCGGAAATATGGCCGTAAGTTTTGCGGGCCGCGATCTCAAAACCGCCCGGCAGCACGGCGCCGGGGAGGGACACCACCACGGTATCGCCCTCCTCGAAATTATGGGCACCGCAAATAATGCCGCGCGAGGGCAGTTCGGAAGGCTCCCGCCCCGTTCCGGGTTCGTCGTTGTACTGACCTACGTCCACACGGCAGTAGTTAATGATCTTCCCGTTGCTTTGTTTCTTCGGTTCGCGGCTGAGCACCCGGCCGAAGACCAGCGGGCCGGTGACCGCGCCGGGGTGGATTGTTTCTTCTTCCAGGCCGACTTTTACCAGCGCGGCAGCCAGCTGCGCGGGGCTGAGATCCTCGGGCAGCTCCACGTGTGAGCCCAGCCATTCCTGCGGAATCAGTGGCATTAGTTTCCCCTCCCGGTGGTTCCGAATTGCATGGAGAAGCGCACATCGCCTTCCACCATGTCACGCATATCAGCGATGGAATTACGCAGCATTAGGGTGCGCTCCAGGCCCATTCCGAAGGCGAAGCCGGTATAAACATCCGGGTCAATGCCGTTATTGCGCAGCACTTCCGGATTGACCATGCCGCAACCGCCCCATTCGATCCAGCCCGGGCCGCCCTTCTTCTGCGGGAACCACAGGTCCATTTCCGCACTCGGTTCGGTGAAGGGGAAGAAGGAGGGCCGCAGCCGCGCCTTCGCTTCCGGCCCGAACATGTGGCGGGCGAAATGATCCAGGGTGCCCTTGAGATGGGCCATGGTCAGGCCCTTATCCACTGCCAAGCCTTCCACCTGATGGAATACCGGGGTGTGGGTGGCATCCAGCGCGTCGGTGCGGAATACCTTGCCCGGGCAGGCGATGTAGAGCGGGGCACCGCGGCGCAGCAGCGCGTGGGATTGCACGGGCGAAGTGTGGGTGCGCAGCACCAGGTTGCGTTCCTCGGTGACCGCACCATCAGGGCCGACGACGCCCGATACGTAGAAGGTATCTTGCATCTGGCGTGCCGGGTGGTCAGGCCCGAAATTCAGGGAGTCGAAGTTGAACCACTCGTGCTCCACTTCGGGGCCTTCGGCGATCTCCCAGCCCATGGCAATAAAGAAATCAGCAATGTCCTCACTGAGAACCGTGAGCGGGTGGCGTGCCCCGCGCGGAGAGCGGTTGGTCGGCACCGTGACATCCACCGTTTCGGTGGCCAGGGCCGCGGCCGCTTCCGCTTCCTCGATACGAGCGGTGGCGCTGGCGAGGGCCGCCTGGATTTCCTTGCGGGCCGCGCCCAGAAGTTTGCCGGCGATGGGCTTTTCTTCTTTGGCGAGGTTCCGGATCTGCATATTCGCGTGAGTGATCGGAGCGTTATCACCGCTGTGCGCCAACCGCGCGGCTTTCAACTCCTCGAGGGTGGTGGCCGCCGCAAAAGCGCTACATGCCTGCGCGACGGCCGCCTGCACTCCCGCTTCGTCCAGGGGACTGAGCTGTGAGGACATAGCTGCCTTTCTTGTAGTTAACCATGTCAATTCTAGTCAAACTCGCCGAAAGTGCGTAACAGCGGGGCCGAGATGGACTCGGCCCCGCTGTGAGGTTACTGGTAGCTCGCTTGCGCCGCGGTACGCGGCGCCGGCGTCGTTCCTAGAATTTAGCGCTGGCTGAGGGGAACCTCAGGCCAGAGCTCATCCCAGGAATGCCCGGTAAGGTCTTCGGCAACCTTGCGAGCTTCGGGAGTGGCATCTTCCTTCGCCCCGCCCGCTTCCAGGCGGTGAATCTCATCCATGAGGATGGCGTGGGTGTGCTTATCCAGCTTCACAAAGCGGGACACCAGCAGCGCCACCCCGATGAGGATCGCGGGAAGGATGACCGTCACGAAGGCGATCATATGGGAAGCACCGGCGGACTGAACCACCTGGCAGGAGCTTTCCAGCGCACCGGAGGCATCCACCTTGCAAGCACCTTCGTGCAGCGGGGTGTAGCCGGAGGCCGCGAGGTTCGTGCCCTTTTCCAGCGGATTGACGAAGCCGCCCAGGTCCATGAACCAGCCCACGAGGAAGGTTCCCAGCGCACCGGTGGACTTACGCCCGAAGGTCATGACGGCGGCGTAGATGCCGGCGCGATCTTCGCGGGTCATGATGTAATCAACGTCCGGGATGAAGGGGTACACATTCCACGGGGTGTATTCGAGCAGCGCACGCCCGCACTGGTAGATCACCGCGGTGGCCAGCAGGTAGATGAAGGCGTTGCTTTCCGGCCCGATGAGGTAGATCGCGCCCACACCCGCCAGCGAGGCGAGGATCAGGGTGAAGGAGAAGGCCCACAGGAAGCGCGGCCCGTGCGAGAGCATGAGGAACATGGCCCAAATCGTCATGGGGATACCCACGATGGACACGGCCTGCAGCCAGAAGCCCTGGGATTCGCTCATCCCCACCGCGTAGACCGCGAAGAAGGTCAGCGCCGAAGCGTAGACATCCTTCCCGGTGAAGGAGAAGAGGTAGACCGTCAGGTGCTTGTTGTACGAAGAGTTGCGGAATACCGAGGTGAATTCCACCGCGGTGTGCTTGAGCATCTGGAAACCGTTCATCTTCGGCATGGCATCGAGTTCGGCCACGAATTCCGGGGTGAGCGGGCGCTCCCAGGTGGTGGCGTAGGTGGTGAACACGCCGATAGCGAAGAGCACCGCGAAGGCACCGCCAATTCCGAGGTAGGCCCAGGGGTTGGAGACGTTGCCGCGCACCAGCGCCGGGATGAAGAACACCACGAAGGTGCCGGTGGCCGAGCAGAACATACGCATCGAGGAGAGCGTGGTGCGTTCCTCGTACTTGCGGGTCATTTCGGTAGGCAGGGTTTCCCACGGAATGAGGATGATCGCGATAATAACCTCGATCAGCAGGTAGATAACGAGGTAGTACCAGAATCCGCCGAAGGGAATCCACAGCAGCGGGAAGATGAGGAGCAGCAGAGGCGCGCCAATCATAAGGAAGAAGTGGCGCCGGCCGAAACGCCGCCCCAGCTTCGTGCGGTAGAAACCGTCCGTCAGCGGGCCGATAAACACCGAGATAACGGCGTCCACGATACGAGCCACACCGAGGATGAGGCCGCCCTGGGTAGCCGTCACCCCGCCGTAGTTCGTGAAGAAGTAGAGCAGCAGACCGGAGATGATGGTATTCCACCCACCACCCATGAGGTCCACCAGCCCGAAACAAATACCGCGACCAATGGTGATCGGCTTGGCGGTGTACACGCGCAGCTTGGAGAGTTTCTCCAGCTCGCCACGCTTATCGGCGTCGAGGGCGCCGCTATTGTGTGTTCCCATTTTCTTTTGTCTTTCTGTGAAAGGAGGAACGGTTGTGGTTCGCCATCGACTCTTACCGCGCTCACGCTCGGCTTCCGTGCCCGCGCGAGCTGTTACCGCGCTACACTGCCGCGAAGCTATCACTACCGCTCTTTCGCATCAAAAGCTTATAAGTTTCCGCGGCTTTCCAGCAGTTACCTAGCTCCCCCGTTCGTATCGTGGACGAGGAACGTGCCGCCGGGGAGATTCTCTGAAAACCGCGGATTCTCGCGGTTTTTAGCACGACGACGGCGCTGACGCGCACCCTTTCGCCACCACCATGACATTTTTCACATTTAGAAATTCCCGTTTCTAGCTCTCAAATACTCTCCCGAAAACCGCATGTTTTCGCGTAAAGTGAGAGAGCGGGCCGCGGCGTCGTCGCCGTTGGCTACGCACCCGGTCTCCGTGCCCGCGTGCCCCCGGGCGGGGTGGAGTACCTTAAAAGAAGCAAGCCGAGGCGAGGGAAAGCCCCGCGCCCGGCTCAAAAATAGGAGGATTCAATGTCGACGCCCCTCACTCTCAACCCGGACCGGCTTTTCCCGGCAGATCCGACGCAGCGGAAACTGGCGCGCGAAATTTTCGAGGTCACCAAGAAGCATCCCATTATTTCCCCGCACGGCCATGTTCCCCCCGAATGGCTCGCTCTCAATACTCCCTTCACCGATCCCACGAGCATGCTCCTCACCCCGGATCACTACACCAACCGCCTCCTGCACGCGGTGGGCCGGGTGGATCTGGCCGATCTGGGTGTGCCGGTAGGAAGCCCGCTCTCCCCCGAAAAGTCCCGCGCGGCCTGGCGCCTGTTCTGCAAGAACTGGTGGACTTTGCGCGGTACCGCGGTGCAGGGCTGGTTTGAATCCGAATTCGTGGACGTCTTCGATGTGCATGTGCGCCCCTCCGAAGAAACGGCCGATGAGATCTACGATCACATCAACGCCCTCCTCAAGACGGAAGAATTCCTCCCCCGCTCGCTGTACAAGCGTTTCAACCTGGCAATGATGGCCACCACCGATGATCCGGTTTCGGACCTGCGCTACCACAAGCAGCTCCTGGATGATCCCACTTGGGAAGGCTATATTCCGCCTACCTTCCGCCCCGATAAGTACCTCGAACCGGCCACCCCGGACTTCAAGGCCAATGTGGAGGCGCTCGGCCAGGCAGCCGATCAGGATGTGTCCACCTACGAAGGCTACGTGGAAGCCATGCGCAAGCGCCGCCTCTTCTTCAAGGAGATGGGCGCGGTATCCTCCGATCACTCGCATCGCGATCCGGGTACGGCACGCCTGCCCGAAGCGCGGGCGGCCGAACTCTACAAGCTGGCCCTGGCCGGCAAGATTTCGCCAGAAGATGGCGCAGCCCTGCGCCGGCATATGCTCAACGACCAGGCGCGCCTGGCCTGCGAGGACGGCCTGGTCATGACCTTCCACCCGGCCGTGTACCGCAACCATCACCAGGCGGCCTTCGAGCGCCTGGGTGCGGATGTCGGGGGCGATGTGCCCATGGCTGTGGAATTCACGAATAACGTGCAGCCCATGCTTTCCGAATACGGAGACAACCCGAACTTCCAGGTTGTTTTCTTCACCATCGATCAGGATGTCTACCAGCGCGAACTGGCCCCGCTGGCCGGATACTACCCGAGCGTGTACGTGGGCGCCCCGTGGTGGTTCATCGATGAGCCCGATGCAATCTTGCGCTACCGCGAACAGGTCACCCCTTACGGCACCTTCTACAAGACCTCCGGGATGATCGACGATACCCGCGCCTTCGCTTCCATTCCTGCACGGCACGACGTCGCCCGCCGGATGGACTCGGTTTACCTGGCACGGATGGTGGCCGAACATCGCCTGGAGCTTGATGAAGCCCTCGAGGTATCCGAAGCCCTCGTGACCACGATTCCGGCTCGGGCCTTCCGGGTGGATACCTCCAAGCTGAGCGGGACCACCGCGAAGTAAGGAAACACGCCCACGTAACGGGTACTCGTCGGTGACCGGAGTACCGCTCTGGAACTGGAGTGCGGCTCCGTAACGAACTACCCGGGACTGAGAATTTGGCCGTGCGCGATACGTTCGCGCACGGCCAAGTGTTTAACTACCTTAATGTGAAGTGACGGCCGCCACTTTGCTATGATCGACTTGTTTCATTAATCAATGGAAAGGAGTCGCCATGGCGAACGAATTTGTGGACAAGATTAAGGAAGGCGCAACCGAGGCTTTTGATCGGGCCAAGGAATTCGGCCAGAAGGCCGCCGATAAGGCGGGCCAGCTGGGCGATGCTGCGAAGGAAAAGTTCGAGGAAGTCAAGGACGAACTCACGGACAAGGACCACGGCGATAAGGCTGAGGAGAAGGCCTCCGATGCCGGTGACAAGGCAAAGGATGCTGGCGAAAAGGTCAAGGATGCCGCTTCCGATGCCGGTGATGCCGCTAAGGAAAAGTTCGAGGACGTCAAGGACAACCTCTCCGATAACAAGTAAATCCACCATTATCGGTACATCCACCCAGTACTGATATATCCACCTCAGTAGCGATGGGTTACCCGGCAGCGGGTGCCCCGCAGCGGGCGGCGAAGAAGATTCTTCGCCGCCCGCGTGGCTTACCCTGTGTATTTATTTAGGGGCGGTGCTGGATCATCGCCGTCGTACTGGAAAGGATCGCGGCGGCCATAGCAACATTGCAGGATTCGGCTTTCCCGTAGATAGGGATGGCGACGGTCGCATCCACATTGGCATCCACATCCGCGAAGCCGTGCGCTTCATTGCCCAGCAGCCAGCACACCGGCCGGGTGAGATCCGGGCCGAGGGGTGGTTGCCCGAGGTAGGCGGCGTCGTTCGCCGAGGCCACCAGGGTGGCCAAGTCCCACTCCCCCTCGCCGGTGGCCGCTAGGAAGCTGATGCCCGCGCGCTCAAGCACACCGTCGAGCTTGCTGACGTTAATGGAATCGAGAACCGGGAGGTGGAAAATGGAGCCGGCCGAGGAGCGAATAACTTTCGGGGACCACAGTTCCACGCTGCCGCGCCCGAGGAGCACCGCATCGCATCCGGCCACATCCGCGGCCCGAATAATGGCCCCCACATTACCGGGGTCTTGAATATTCGCGGTGGCCAGCACCAGCTTTGCTTCCTTGACCGTGGGGGTGAGCGCGGGAGTTTCCGGAATATCGATAACGGCCACAACGCCGCGCGCATCTTCGGAGAGGGCCTGTATCTCATCGGCGTTGAGCGGGTGGTGGTAGACGCCGGCATTTTTGATGAGGTCACCGAGCTCCGGGTTGGAAATGAGGCTCGCTTTCGTATAGTAAACGTCGCGAACCAGATTCGCGCGGTGCGCGAGGAGTTCTTGAACGGCCCCGGGACCTTCCACCAGGGTTTGCCGGAAACGTTCGCGCTGCTGGGGGCGGTGCAGGCGGGCGGCGCGGGTGAGTTGGGTATGCGATGCGGGTGTGCTTTTCACGGGTTGTTTCTTTTTCTGTAGGGGTAGGTGTAGGCGGCAAGTTGTAGGTTGTAGGTTGCAGGTTGTGGGTTGTCGGGAGCCGCTAGGGCCGCACGAAGCCGTCGGTAAAGATGCCGGCCACGCCCCAGCGTTCTAGTTGCCGGGCACGTTCGGGGTTGTTAACTGTGTAGACGTGCACGTCTCGGCCCGCCGCGCGGGCCTGCGCCACCACGGCCGCGGTCACGGCGTCGTCACTCACATGCAGGTAACGCGCATCGGTGAGGTCAAGGACGGTGCGCCAATCCGGCCCGAAGGTCGCGCGCTCGAATAGCGCTCCGCGTGGGATTTCCGGGGCGTGGCGCGCGAATTCGGCCAGTTGCAGGTGGGAGAAAGAGGAGACGAGCGCCCGCTCGGGGCCGAGCCGCCGGGCTTGTTGCGCCACCGCACGAACCAGGGCGCGAGCCTGCTCGCCGCCCTGCGCGCAGGGTTTCATTTCGATATTGATGCCCATCCCAGTCTCTAGGGCAAAATCGACGAGCTGCCCGAGGGTGGGGATTTTTTCTCCCGCGAAGCCGGGGCTGAACCAGGAGCCGGCGTCCAGCGTTTCCAGGTCCTGGGCGCGGAGTTCATCGACGCGCCCGTGGCCGGTGGTGGTGCGCTCCAGGGTGGCGTCGTGGCACAGCGGGAGGGTGCCATCCGCGGTGATATCCACATCCGTTTCGATCCAGGTGAATCCTGCCTGGTAGGCGGCCCGGAATGCAGCCATGGTGTTTTCGGGGGCGTCGGCGGACAGGCCGCGGTGGGCGAAAAGTTTCATGATTGTAGTCTAAACGCAGCGGCCCGAGTAACGAGGTATCGTCACTCGGGCCGCTGATGCATCACGCTTGAAAAAGCTTAGGCAACCTTGGGTGCGTTCACGTCTTCCGGAAGCGCAGCCTTGGCAGCATTGACCACCGCGGTGAAACCGGTGGGATCATTGACGGCCATTTCAGCGAGCTGACGGCGATCAACTTCAATTCCGGCCAGGCCCAGGCCCTGGATGAAGCGGTTGTAGGTCATGCCTTCGGCGCGCACGGCCGCGTTGATGCGGGTGATCCACAGCTTGCGGAAGTCGTTCTTCCGCTTTTTGCGGTCGCGGTAGTTGTAGACGAAGGAATGGGTGACCTGTTCCTTGGCCTTGCGGTAGAGGCGGGACCGCTGCCCGCGGTAGCCGGACGCCCGATCGAGGGTAGTGCGACGCTTCTTCTTGGCGTTAACGGAGCGCTTGACGCGTGCCATGTTTTTCTCCTTTTACAAAACTTTTCGTCGGACGAATCTAGCGGCCGAGCAGACGGTTAACTTCGCGAAGGTTGGACTTGTCCACAACCTGGTCGCGCGAGAGCCGACGCTTCCGGGTGGAGCTCTTGTGCTCCAGCAGGTGGCGCTTATTGCGCTGTTCGCGCATGAGCTTGCCGCTTCCCGTCACGCGGAAACGCTTCTTCGCACCGGAGTGCGTCTTCATCTTGGGCATTGTTCATCCTCACTCGTGCCCCGGGGGCACATTTGATCTACCAGATCTTTCGCGCCCGCGGGCGCGCTTTCACAAGGCAACTTATTCGGTTGCGGCTGCGTTGTTATCCGTTTCGGAGGTTTTTGCGTTGCGTTCGGCCGCGCGTTTGGCGGCTTTCGCGCGCCGGTTCTCGCGTTCAGCTTCACGACGACGCCGCTGATCGGACTTCGCTTCGGACTTCCGCCGCGTGGGCGCAAGAACCATGGACATATTGCGTCCGTCAGCGCGAGGTGCTGCTTCCACGGTGGAAATTTCCGCGAGTTCTTCAGCCAGGCCGGAGAGCAGGCGCACACCCATTTCCGGGCGGGATTGTTCACGGCCGCGGAAACGAAGATCGAATTTGACCTTATCCCCGGCGTTCAGGAAACGTTCCGCCTGCGACTTCTTGGTGTTGTAGTCATTACCGTCAATCTTCAGCCCAATCCGGATGGATTTGATCTGAGTATTGGCCTGGTTACGACGAGCTTCCCGAGCTTTCTGGGCGGATTCGTACTTGTATTTCCCGTAGTCCATGAGGCGCGCGACCGGCGGATTGGAATTCGGAGCAACTTCCACCAGGTCAAGGTTCGCCTCAACGGCCAGGCGGAGCGCATCTTCCGTGCGCACCACACCAACCTGTTCACCGCTGGGGCCAACAAGGCGCACCTTAGGGACGTGGATGCGATCATTTACACGCGGTTCGTTGTTAATTGCAGTTCCTCTGTTCCTCAACGTGGACAACGCACGGAGTACTCCCGAGGTGACACGGCACGCCAAACGGCCATGTTACGAACCCGCTACCCTTTGAATATGACCCGGTCCTTCCTTTTCCGAAAATTTCTTTTCGAAACAGCGGCCCGGGCGGGCGGCTAGGTGGGATTTCTCCACTTGCGTTCCGGCAGAATGCCGGATTGACCGTACTAGTTTAGCACATCGGCATGAGTTACGGATAACACCGCGGGTTATTCTCCCCACATGCAACGGCGCAGCCACGCCCCGCAGCCACGGAACTCACCGCTCAGGCAAGCTCCTCGAGGGCTTGGGCAACGGTGAAGTTGCCTTCGTAGAAGGCTTTGCCAATAATGACGGAGTCCACGCGGCCGAGCGAATGACCATCCGCGCTCGCATCGCGCTCGCTCAGCTCCCGAACGCCGCGCAGATCGGCAAGCGTCGCCATACCGCCCGAGGCGGTGATATGCGCTTGGCTCAGCTCCGCGACCCGCTGGAGTAACTCAAGATTAGCCCCGGCGAGGGCGCCATCTCGGGTTCGATCCGTGACGATATAGCGGCGCGCACCGGCGTCGTCGAGAAAATCTATAACCTCACGCAACTCCCCAACATCGGTACCGGCACCGCGCGCAACCACCCGGGCGCCGTCGACATCAAGACATACGGCAACCCGGTCCGCGTGCTGCGCCAGTACCCGCGCCACCCACGCGCGATCCCGCAGGGCGGTGGTCGCGAGGTTAATGCGTTCTGCGCGGGTAGCGAGGGCACGGTCGAGCACCTCCGGGGTGTCGATTCCCCCGGAAAGCTCCCAGCGCATCGGGCTGCTCTCCATGAGGCGCTCCAGCAGGGAGAAATTATCCCCGGTGCCGTATACAAGGTCGAGATCCACCAGGTGAATCCACTGCGCCCCGGCCGCCCGGAAATCCGCGATAGCCGCGGCCGGGTCACTCCACGCTTCCGGGCCGCTGCCCAGCCGCGCGGAACGCCCCGCCCGAATATCTACCGCAACGAGCAGCTCACAGCTCATCGCGATCCCCCGCGGAATCCTCATTACCATCTTCGCCCCGCGCTACTTTGCGCAGAATCTTCTCAATATCTGCCTGCGTGAGCTGCGCAGAATCCCAGGTCTCACAGTCGGTAATGGAGCGCTCCCCCAGCAGGAGCTCCTCCACGATGGGATCCAGGGAGTTGAGCAGCAAACCGGAAGCGATTTCCTCATCGGCCTTGCCAGCGAAGAAACGCCGCGCGCGCACCATCCCGGATACGCCCGGTTCAAAACCGGTAGATTCTTTATCCAGATTGACGTCAATAAGAATGGAACCGTAGGGGCTGAGACGGGAGAGCATTCCGGCCACCGCGGGCGCGTCGTCGGAAAGGGAGGCGGGTTCCTCATCGGGATCCGGGCCGGTGATATTGCGGATATCCCATTCATCGTAGACGGGCGTTTCCAGCTGGCGGTACACCAGCGCCCCGGAATCCGTGGCCACCACCTGCACGTCCAGGCCGTGCAGCGCGCAGAGCGCCGCGAGGGCATCCGCGCTATCAAAAGGTGTGAGTACCGCGTAGGTGCGCACGTCAGTCATCGAGTTATCCTCCCCTTGCGCTTCGTTATTAGTTATTTTCCCAGGTGCCGGTGAGCAGGCCGCGGCCGAGCACGTGTTCGCGCGCCAGGAAATACGCCACCGCGGGCCGGGTTTCTGCATCGATATCCAGTACGGTATCGAGGGCGAGCACCGCGAAAATATAGCGGTGCGGGCCGTGGCCGGCCGGCGGGGCGGCGCCCTGGAAGCTCGGGGTTCCGCCGTCGTTCTTCAAAGTGAGGGCGGGTGCCGGAAGGTCATCAGAGCGGCCGGCCGCAATTTCGGCGGTATCGGCGGGCAGATTCGCAACCGTCCAATGCCAGTAACCGGACGGGGTGGGAGCATCCGGGTCATAGCAGGAGACGAGCAAGCTCACCGTGCCCTCCGGCGGGATATCCCAGCCCAGTTGCGGATTGCGGTCCGCGCCGCCCGGGGTGGTGCCGGTGCCGGTTGCGCTTTCGGGCAGGGCTTCCCCGTTCGCGAAATCATCGGAGGTGAGGTGAAGATCAACGCTTCCGGCCGGCACTCCGGCGTAGGGATCGTGGGTGGTCATATCCGCTCCTTATGCGTGCTTGATGCGTGGCGCCGCGGCCGTGCGGCGGGCGCGCTTAGTCCAGTCTAGCGTGATGAGGCCGCGCCTTCCGGCGCAATTTTGTCGACGGCGCCGCCGAATCGCCTTTCGCGCTGCCCGTAGGCGGCGCAGGCTTCCCACAGGGCACGACGCTCGAATTCCGGCCAGGGCAGCGGGGAAAAATACAGTTCCGCGTAGGCGCTTTCCCACATGAGGAAATTGGAGGTGCGGTATTCCCCGCCGGTACGGATAAGGAGATCGACGTCGCGCATGCGGGGGGCGTAGAGCTGGGCGGTCAGAGTTGCTTCGCTAATGCGCTCGGCTTTGAGTTCCCCGCGGGCCACCCGCTCGGCCACCGCGCGCACCGCATCCACGATTTCCGCGCGCCCGCCGTAGTTAATGCACAGATTGAGGACCATCCGGGTATTTCCCGCGGTCAGTTCTTCCGCGGCGCGAATTTCACGCAGCACCGAGCGCCACAGCCGGCCCTCGCGGCCCACCCACTGAACTCGCACTCCCCATTCGTGGAGCTGGTCGCGGTTGGCGCGGATAATATCGCGGGAAAATCCCATGAGGAAACGCACCTCGGAAGGCGAACGCCGCCAGTTTTCGGTAGAAAAAGCGTAGACGGAGAGCTCTGCGATTCCCACTTCCAGGGCGCCGGCCACCACGTCCATGAGGGAACGCTCGCCGGCTTTATGGCCTTCGGTTCGCGCCAGCCCGCGGGCATTCGCCCAGCGCCCGTTGCCGTCCATCACGATGGCTACGTGCTCGGGCACCTGCCCCAGTGGCGGGGGCGTGATGCCGGGCCGGTGGGCCGGGGTGGGGCGCTCCAGGTGAGGGAGGTGGTCCAGCTGCGCTCGATTCGGGTGCTCGTCTGTCATGATGCCGACCTCACGATCTGCAAGGAACGTACCTTGCGTTCCAAATACCATTGCACATACGCGGAAATATATCCGTGTGCGGTTTCCCCGGCGCTGCCGGCCAGCGCGTCAATAACTTCCCAATCTCCGCGCGCCAGGGCCGCGAGGAGCCTGCGGGTATCTTCGCCCGGATAGGCGGCCCCGCGCGGGGCACAACGCCGGCACACCAGGCCGCCGGCTTGCACATGGAAGGCGGTGAGATCATCCCCGCTGCCGCAGAGCGCGCAGGAGGTCACCGCCAGGCCCCACCCGGATACCGCCATGGCGCGCAGCAGGTAGGAATCCATAATTGGATAGGGGGCGTGCTGGCGGGCAGCCAGGGAATTGAGGGCGCCCAGGAGAAGGCGGTAGTGGGTCCTATCCGGTTCGCCTTCCGCCCCGAGTTTTTCCGCGACTTCCACCATGGTGCTCGCGGCCGCGTAGGCTTCAAAATCGGGCGCGATAGCCCGCCCGAAAGGATTGAGGGTGGCCACTTCCGTGACAATATCGAGGCTGCGCCCCCGGTAGAGCTGCACATCCACGTAGGTGAACGGCTCCAGGCGCGCCCCGAATCGGGAGCGGGTGCGGCGCACCCCTTTGGCCACGCAGCGCACCAAACCGTGCGCGCGTGCCAGCAGGGTGACGATGCGGTCCGCTTCCCCCAGGTCCTGCGTGCGCAGGACTATTCCTTCATCCCGATAGAGTTTCACTGGCTCCCAGTTTAGCGGTGCGCGCGATTGACAGCCGAGATAATCGCCTTGAGGCCGGCGCGTGTCGTGGAGGTGTGAATACCGCAGCCCCACAGCACCTGGTCATCAATCTCGCATTCCACATAGGCGGCCGCCGAAGCATCCGTACCCTCGCTCAGGGTGTGTTCGGCATAGTCGAGCACGTGGATATGTTCGCCCAGCTGTTCCATGGCATTGACGAAAGCGTGGATAGGTCCGTTACCGCTGCCGTGCAGGCTGTGCTGCACGCCGTCCGCCTGGGTTTCTACGACGGCGCTAATATCGGTCACCCCGCCGCTGTTATTGGTGAATTCCAGGGCGCGCAAACGGTAGCGGCCCCACGGGGTGCTGGTCGTACCCGGCGCGCCAGGTGCGTTCTGCGAGGCCGCAGCGCCCGCCGCGCCGGCCGAACCCGCTGCGCTCGTTGCACCCGCCGGCTTCACCGCCGCAGCGCCCGCCGGCTCCTGCTCCCCGTATCCTTGCGAGAGCGGGAGGTATTCGTCCACGAAAATATCCCACAGGGTATCCGCGCTGACTTCTTCGCCGGTGCGCTCCGTCCAGGTTTGCACGATGCGGGAGAGTTCGATTTGCATGCGCCGGGGCAGGTCCAGGTTGCGGGTGGTTTGCATGAGGTAGGCAACCCCGCCTTTGCCGGACTGGGAATTAACCCGCACGATGGCATCGTAGGTACGCCCCACATCCTTGGGGTCAATGGGCAGATAGGGCAAGGCCCAGGGAACCTGCCGCTCGTCTCCCCCGGCTGCGGCCAGATCCGCGGCCCGGCGTTGCATCCCCTTCTTAATGGCGTCCTGATGGGAGCCGGAGAACGAGGTGTAGACAAGCGAACCGGCGTAGGGCACCCGCGGGCCCACCTCAATCCCGGTGCATTCTTCGCACACATCCACAATGGCATCAATATCGGAAAGATCCAGCTCCGGATCAATTCCCTGCGAATAAAGATTCATGGCCACCGTAATAAGGTCA
This sequence comes from Actinotignum vesiculae, assembly GCF_051267215.1. Taxonomy (NCBI): domain Bacteria; kingdom Bacillati; phylum Actinomycetota; class Actinomycetes; order Actinomycetales; family Actinomycetaceae; genus Actinotignum; species Actinotignum vesiculae. Next base: position 94,359 of record NZ_JBOZGG010000002.1, on the reverse strand, counting down.
ACGTTTCCGGTGCGCTCCCCCTGCCCGAAGAGGCAGCCTTCCACCCGGTCAATACCGGCGAGCATCGCCAATTCGGTGGTGGCCACCCCGGTGCCGCGATCATTGTGGTTATGCGCGGAAAGCGCTACGTATTCGCGCTTGGGGATATGGCGGGAGAAGTATTCGATTTGATCGGCGTAGACGTTCGGGGTGGCGCGTTCCACCGTGGTGGGAAGATTAATAATAATTTCGCGCTCGGCATCCGGTTGCCACACATCCATGACCGATGAGCACACCTCAAGAGCGTAATCAATTTCAGTATCCACGAAGATTTCCGGGGAATATTCGAAGCCGAAAATAAGATCGTCCGGAAGTACCTTTTCGGCGTATGCCACGATTTCCCGGGTTCCGGCCATGGCCAGTTCGCGGATGGCTTCCTTGGAGGAGCCGAAAACCACATCGCGGAAAACCGGCGAGGTGGCGTTGTACAGGTGCACGGTGGCGCGCGGGAATCCGGCCAGCGCATCGATGGTGCGGTGAATAAGTTCGGGGCGCGACTGGGTGAGAACCGAGACGGTCACGTCGTCAGGCACCGCGCCGTCTTCCGCCAGGGAGCGCACAAAATCCCAATCGGTTTGGGAGGCCGCCGGGAAACCGATCTCAATTTCCTTCACGCCAATCTTGACGAGCAGATCAAAAATCCGCCGTTTGCGGATCATATCCATCGGTTCGATAAGGGCCTGGTTGCCGTCGCGCAGATCGGTGGAGAGCCAGCGCGGCGCCTTGGTAATACGATTATTGGGCCAGGTACGATCCGGCAGTGCAATCGGATTTGTATCCAGGAAGGGCCGATACTTGTAGAAGGGCATACCCGAGGGGCGCTGACGGTGCGTGTATCCGGAAGTTTTCATGGGGTGGTCACCTTTTATTTTTTGTGTGGCGGTCAATTTTAAGAACGACGGCGCAGCTTAACCCGCCGCGAGGAGCCGAATAAGCTCGCGGCGGCTCATAAGGAGAAGGCGAGAGGTACCCATAGGCATAACTCTAACCCCTCAGCTAGCTGAATATGCACAGATTTGTCCGCGATGTGAGACTTACAGGACCGCCGGGAAAGCATTCCAGTATCCCAAGCTCATGAGCAGCACCGCTTGGGCACACAAAGTGAGCAGCGTGGTAACCCGCGCGATACGCCCCATGCCGGGCCGGGCATTCCAGCTGCGGAACGCGGCCCGCACGTGCATCCACGCCGCACCTAGCGCCGCCAGGTGAACAAGGGCGAAACCGCCCTGCACGATCAGCAGATTATGGGAATAGGTGAGCGCGATATGGGCAACGGCCACCAAATACACAAGGAAGACCGCCCAGGCACCCACCACCGAGAGGGAAGCGAGATTGAGAGCTGCCCCCGATCCGGAGAAATTCGAGAGGCGATGCCCGCGCACCGGAATCCAACACACCGCCACCAGCACGATGCTCACCGCCAGGAGGGCCACGCCTCCTAGCGCAATATAGAGCGCTGTTTGGGCGGTGAACCACCCGCCGGCCGCGAGGGTGGGGGCCACGAAGGCCTGCCGTGGTTGGTCACCGGCCACCCGCAGTTGCGCCGTCGCCGTAAAGGGTAAACCATTGACCCAATCCGCAGTATCTTGCATGGCCGCGCGTGAAAGCTTGCTGCGGTTGATCTGGAGGCCGTGGTCGGCGTCCTTGTAATAGCGCACCGTGAGCGCGCTATTGCCGGCCTCTTCCAGGTAGCGGGCCATCATCTGCGGGCCCTGGATGGTCGGCATGGAATTATCGGCCGTGCCGTAGAGCATGAGGACCGGCATGGTCATCTGCTTCTCGTAGGGGGCCGCATCGAAATCGATATAGCGGAAGGTATCGGGGCCAAAATCCTGGCCGATGAGTTTCGGGATGGCGGCGCGCAGCCGGGCCGGGGCGTGAATTTCGCGCAGGTAGGCGTCCGCCGCGTAGGCCCCCTGCTGGCGGATCGGGAGCACCGGCGCGCTGATGAGGGCCACGTAATTGACCGCCTTCGCGCTGGTGGCCACAATCGGGGCCACGAAGCAGCCTTCGGATACGGCGTAGAGGCCCGAGTGGCGCGCATCAACATCCTCCCAGGAGAGCATCTCCCGGTACACATCCTCAAAATCCGCGGCGAGCTGGAGGTAATCGCGATGCGTCGTCGTATAGTTCGCCACCCGTTTTTCCGGAACCACCGTAATAATCCCGGTGGAGGCAATCGCTTCGGTTTCCCGCCCGAAATCGCGCGCGGAAGAGGTGCCGGTGCCGTGGATAAAAAGCATCCCGGGCACCACCGAAGCCGCGCCCACCGGGCGTTTGACGACGGCGGGAATCAGGGTGCCATCGCGCAAGGTGATCGTGACGGTGCTACTGGCCACCTGGTAGGTTCCCAGCCGCGCGGTGGGGACCCCGGTGGAAATGGTGGTATCCGGGGTTTGCGGGGCAATCGCCGCGGTCATGGGCTGCGGATTCCAGCCCGGGCCGAAGGCGCTCCCGATGAGCCCGGCGGCCAACACCACAATCAGCCAGGTGACGAAGCGTTTATGGGTGGGCAGCCAGCGCCGCCAGCCCCGGCGCGCGGTGCGTTCCGCGCTCTCCAGGTGGCTAGCCGGCACCAGGGTGCGCCCCGGCGGCGGATTATCGGTAGGCGGGGTGTAGGGAAGATCAGTCAGGCGCACGTATCAGAACCCGAGTCGATCCAGCATTTTCGGGTCGCGCTGCCAGTCTTTGGAGACCTTCACGTGCAAATCAAGGTAGACCGGCGTGCCCAGCAACGCCTTAATCGCTTTGCGGGCATCGCGCCCGATCTGGCGCAGGCGCGCTCCCCCGCGTCCAATAACAATCCCCTTCTGGGAATCGCGTTCCACGTGCAGCGAAGCATGGATGCGCACCAACGGGCCCCCGTTGGGTGCGGTGTCCTCAATAATGTCGTCGATGGTGACCGCGAGGGAATGCGGGAGTTCTTCGCGCATTTTTTCCAGGCCGGCTTCGCGGATCAGTTCCGCGATGAGGGTTTCTTCCGTTTCGTCGGTGATGGCATCCAGCGGATACAGCGGCGGGGAAACGGGCAGTTGCTTAATAATCTGCTCGGTGAGGAGTTCCACCTGGTCCATCGTGGCTGCGCTCACCGGCACGATCTCGACGAAATCGTGGAAAGCCGCCACGGCCACAGTTTTTTCCGCGAGGACTTCGCGGGTAACCAGATCAGTTTTGGTAATCGCGGCGATCATGGGAACTTTCGCGCGCACCGCAAGATCGAGGAGGTATTTATCACCCGGCCCGAGTTTTTCATTGGCGGGCAGGCACATAATGATGGTGTCCACATCGGCGATGGAATCGCGCACCATATCGCCCAGGCGTTCGCCCAGCAGGGTGCGCGGGCGGTGCATTCCCGGGGTATCCACAAGGATCACCTGGCCGGCATCCCGGGTCACAATGGCGCGGATAATACGCCGGGTGGTTTCCGGGCGGGCGCTGGTAATGGCGACCTTTTTCCCCACCATCGCATTGGTGAGGGTTGATTTCCCGGCGTTCGGGCGGCCCACCACCGAGGCGAACCCGGCCCGAAATTCTGTGTTCTCCACCGTCATTGTGTTCTAGTCCTCGCCCTCATCTTCGGTTTCTTCGCGCGCAACGATAATAGTCGATAACCGGCGCCGGCGCCCTTCGAAGGGGTCGGCCACCATGTGGATTCCGGCCACGGTTGTTTCGGCACCACGGATGGGGACCCGCCCGATGCTCTTGGCGAAGAGGCCGCCGGCGGTATCTACGTCGTCGTCCTCCAATTCGATTCCGAAGAGGTCACCCAGATCGTCAATGGGCATGCGCGCCGGGATTCGGAAGCTTCCCGCTTCGAGTTCTTCCACGGCCGGGAGGGCCCGGTCGTGCTCATCGGAAATTTCGCCCACGAGTTCTTCCACGAGGTCCTCGATGGTGACCAGGCCGGCAATTCCGCCGTATTCATCCACAACGAGGGCAATATGGACCTGGTCGGCCTGCATTTCCCGCATGAGGGTGTCAATAATCTTAGTTTCCGGAACGAAAACCGGTTCGCGTACCAGATCGGCTACCCGCAGGTCATCGTGCTGGTGGCGCCGGTGCACCCGCCGGATTACGTCTTTGAGGTAGAGCACGCCGATCACATCATCAATGGATTCCCGGTAGACCGGCACCCGCGAGAAACCGGAGCGGGTGAAGAGGGAAATGGCGCGGTCCAGGGTTTCATCCGCCTCCACCGCGATCATATCGGTACGCGGCACCATGACCTCACGCACCAGGGTATTACCCATATCGAAAAGCGATTGCAGAATATCGCGTTCGGCATCGTCCAGGGCTTCGGATTCCGCCACGCGTTCCACCATGACGGCGAGCTGGTCTTCTTGGCGCTGTTCGGCTTCCTCGGGTGAGAATTCGCGTTCCCGGATGAGCAGCGAGAGCAGCCAGGTGAGTGGGGAAAGCCACCAGGTGGCTTTGCGTAGCACCCGCTGGTGGCGTTCCACCCCGAAACTCAGGGGGTTGAAGAAGGCGAAAGCGAGGAGGGCCAGGACCGTCACGCCGAAGAAAATGGGGAAGATCTGCCACCAGGCCGCCACATCCGTGCCCAGGGCGAAAGTGAAGCAGATTCCGTAGCTGGCCATGAGGAGGGCACGCACCACGGCGATGCCCATGGAGGCGGCCGGGCGGCGGGCCATAATGGCCACCACGCGCGCCGAACCGCGTTCCTTATGTGCGTACATTTCCGCGGCTTCGGTGCGGGTCATGCGCCCGAGGGCCGCGCCCACTACCGTGCACCACAAGGAAAGCACGAGGCACAGTCCGGCGGCTATATAAAACGGGGCGGAGGGCAGCGTTCCCGCTGCCACGGGTAAGTGATCCATCCTTTCTTACACCTCCGTGGGGCGCGGATCGCCTCCCCCGCGTTCGGACAGGAACACGAGGAGGAGTTGGCGTTGCAGAGCGAACATGGTGTCTTTTTCTTCCGGGGTTGCGTGATCGTAGCCGAGCAGATGCAGAATCCCGTGGGTCACGAGGAGCAGAATTTCTTCCGCGGTGGAGTGCCCCATGGCGTGGGCTTGGCGGCTGGCAACCTGCGGGCATACCGCAATATCTCCGAGCATTCCCGGGCGCGGTTCTTCGCCGGGCGGGGCCGGGCGCACCTCATCCATGGGGAAGGACATCACGTCCGTGGGCCCTTCCAGATCCATCCACGTGACGTGGAGATCCGCCATGGCATCCTCATCGAGGAGCACGATGGACAGATCCGCCATAGAATGCACCCGCATCTTATCGAGGACGTAGGTGGCTAGCTCCGAGATCTCTTCCAGATCCGGAGCCGGACTAAAACTCGATTCGTCATTTACTTCTATCATGTGGTCTTTCCTGACAACCGTTCCCTAGCTTCTCCCGAAACTGCCCTACCGCAACGCACGCCGCAGCGTACGCCGCACTACGCGCCGCTACTCACGCCTATCGCCCCGAGCTAACGCTGCCGGGAATCCCAGCGGGCATAGGCATCAATAATTTCGGCAACTAAGCGGTGGCGCACCACGTCCGCCGAGCTGAGCTCCGAGAAATGAATCCCCGGAACATCGCGCAGAATCCGGCGCACCACCTGCAATCCGGACACTTTATTCGCCCCGAGATCAACCTGGGTGATATCGCCTGTCACCACCATTTTAGAGTTGAAGCCGAGCCGGGTGAGGAACATTTTCATTTGTTCGGGTGTGGTGTTCTGCGCCTCGTCCAAAATCACGAAGGCATCGTTGAGGGTGCGCCCGCGCATATAGGCCAGCGGCGCCACCTCAATGGTGCCGGCCGCCATGAGTTTCGGGATGGAATCCGCGTCGAGCATGTCATACATGGCGTCGTAAAGCGGGCGCAGGTACGGGTCGATTTTATCGGTGAGAGATCCGGGCAGGAAGCCGAGGGATTCTCCGGCTTCCACCGCCGGGCGCGTCAAAATAATACGTTTGACCTGCCCGTCATTGAGGGCCACCACCGCTTTGGCCATGGCCAAATAGGTTTTCCCGGTGCCGGCCGGGCCGATCCCGAAGGTAATATCGTGGGCGTCGATGGCGTCCACGTAGGCTTTTTGCCCCAGGCTTTTGGGCCGGATCGTTTTACCGCGGTTCGATAAAATATCGGTGTGCAGCAGCGTGGTGGGATGCGCCACGCCGGCGCGCGCAATATCAACGGCGCGGGCAACCGCGTCCCGGGTGAGGATTTCACCTTCGGCGACGACGTCGATTAATTCCCCGATGAGCGATTCGGCAAGATCGAGTTCCGCGGCCGGGCCCGTCAGAGTGATCCGGTGGCCGAGCACGTGAATGGTGGTGGGGGCCAGCCGTTCTTCCAGGGTTCGCAGCACGTCATCACGATGCCCGAGCAAATGAATCATGGAAACCCGGTCCGGCACCACAATGGTGCGCTGGCTGTTTTCTGTGTGCGTCATTACGTCCTATAGTAGCGTGCTCAGCGCGCGCACGGTGGCGATACTTGCCAAAGCGTAGGCCCCGGCGGAGGCGCTGCGCAGCACATGCGCTCCCAGCAGCACCGGGATGGCCCCCGCTGCCTGCAAGATCTCCATTTCTTCCGGTGCGATACCGCCTTCCGGGCCGATAATGACAGCCACGGGGCCGGCTATGTGCGCGGTACTCACTTTTCCGCGGGCCACCGCCTCGGCCAGGGTCAGTTCGGCTTCCTCGTGGCAGAGCAGCACGGTGCTCCCGGTGAGGGCCTGGGGTAGCTGCGCCGTCGTACTTAAGGAACGGATGCGCGGAATATAGCTGCGCCGCGATTGTTTCGCGGCGGCGCGTGCCGTTGCCTGCCAGCGGGCCCGGCCCTTCTCCTCTTTGTTTTTCCAGGAGGCGACGCAGCGGGCCGCTTCCCACGGGAGGATATCCCACACCCCGTATTCGGTGCAGGTTTCCACGGCCTGTTCGTCGCGGCCGCCTTTGGCGAGGGCCTGGACCAGGGTGATCGGCCCGGCCGGTTTCGGCTCCGCGCTCGCTTCCTCCACGCGGGCGCGCACCTCATTTTTAGCGACGGCGCTCACCGTGCAGCGGGCCCGCCGGCCCTCCCCATCGGAGATGAGGATCTCCTCCCCTACCCGGATACGCATGACGCCAGCGTGGCGGGCTTCGTCACCGCTGAGGCTCAGTTCCTGGCCCACGCTCAGGGCGACGCCGGCTCCGCCCCCGGGCCGGGTGGCGGGGAAGTCGGCGAAGAAAAGCGGGAGCGTCACAGCGAACTCAACCTTTCGCGCAATTTATCGAAGAACGATTTGCCCTGCTCAGCAAGCTGGGCGTCCTGCACGCTTTCCCCGCGTAAGTCGGCCAGTTCGCGCAGAAGTTCGCGTTGGCGTTCATCCAGGTCGGTGGGGGTTTTCACCGCGACGGTGATCCGCATATCCCCGCGGCCCTTGCCGCGCAGCCGCGCCACGCCCAGACCCTTGAGGGTGAGGACCACGCCGGAGGAGGTCCCGGCGGGAATCTCCAGCTCGCGGTCCCCATCCAGGGTGGGTATGGTGACGCTACCGCCCAGGGCCGCGAAGGTCATGGGTACCTGGACTTCGCCGAGGAGTTCATCGCCCACGCGCTGGAAAATGGGGTGTTCTTCCACCCGGATTTCCACGAAGATATCGCCGGCCGGGGCGCCGAAGGTTCCGGCATCGCCCTGGCCGCGCAGGCGGATGCGCATACCGTTCTCGATGCCGGCCGGGATCTCCACGGTGAGGGTTTTTTCTTGGCGGATGCGACCGGTGCCGTGGCAGGGGCGGCAGGGATCGGCGATAACGGTGCCGTGGCCTTCGCAGGTATGGCAGGGCACCTGGGTGACCATCTGGCCAAAGAGGGAATTCGTGACCTGCTGGACCATCCCCTGGCCCTGGCAGGCCCCGCAGGTGACCGGCTGGGATCCGGCCGCGCAGCCGCTGCCCGCGCAGGTGGGGCAGACGGTGAAGAAGGAGTCGCTCACCTGGCGCTGGGCTCCGAAGACCACATCGGACAGTTCGATGCTCAAACCGAGGAGGGCATCGCGCCCGCGTTCCCCGCGCGGGGCCGGGCCGCCGGCGCGCATTCCCCCACCCCCGAAGAAGGTGGAGAAAATATCGTTCATATCGAAACCGAAACCGGCCGCTCCGGCTCCCCCGCCGCGTCCGCCCAGGTCATATTGGCGGCGCGAATCCGGGTTGGAGAGCACCGTATACGCTTCGTTGACTTCCTTATAGCGTTCGGCGGCTTCCGGACCGGCGTGATCCGGGTGTAATTTGCGCGAGAGGCGCAGGTACGCTTTGCGGATTTCTTCTTGGCTCGCATCGCGTTCCACCCCGAGGGTTTCGTAAAAATCAGCCACATTTCTCCCGTCTTTGTTCTTTTCTGCGCCCTGCCCGCGCGCCGGCGTGCTTGACTCCGAGTGACCGCGCCCGGCGCCGCGCGCTACGCTGCGATAGTTCCGTTCCCTACCACTGCGATCATCACTACGCCTGCCACTACGACTGCCCGGACAGAATACCGGATAGATAGTGGGCAACGGCACGCACCGCCGCGATATTCCCGGGATAGTCCATTCGGGTAGGGCCGACGACGCCTACCCGGGCCACTTCATGCCCGGCTACTTCGTAACTTGAGGAGACCACCGAGGTCTCGCTCAGGTTTTCATGGTCATTTTCCACGCCGATGGATACCGCCACATCAGTTTCCATCGCGGCGAGGAGGCGCAGCAGCACCACCTGTTCCTCCAGGGCATCCAGCACCGGGGAAATCGAGTGGAGGAAATCTACCGAGTGGCGCGAGAGATTGGCGGTGCCGGCCATGGTGAGGCGGTCCTCCGCGCCGGTATGCACCGCGGTGGTGAGCGCTGCCGCAATATCGCGCAGGGCTGCGGCAGCTTCCGGTTCACTGCGCTCGGCAATCTCCGCGAGGACTGCCACCGCGGTGGTGAGCGGCTGGCCGTTGCAGCGGGTGGTGACTTCCCGGCTCACCGCGTCCACATCCAGGCCCTCCAGGTGCGGAGGCACCGCGATCACGCGCTGTTCTACCCGCCCCGCGCTGGTAATAACCACGAGGAGAATCCGGGTAGCGCCGAGCCAAATGAGTTCCAGGTGGCGCAGCACCGCTTTATCGAGGGCCGGGTATTGGATAACCGCGACCTGCTGGGTGAGATGGGAAAGCAGGCGGGCCGCGCGCTCCAGCACATCGTCCAGGTCCACCGCGGCATCCAAGATTTGGCTAATGGCGCGCCGTTCCGCCCGGGAGAGCGGTTTAACGGTGGTGAGGGAATCCACGAAAGCCCGGTAGCCGGCATCGGTGGGGATACGCCCGGCCGAAGTATGCGGGTGGGTGAGCAGCCCGGCTTCTTCCAGAACCGCCATATCATTGCGAACGGTGGCCGGGGAAACTCCCAGCGCGTAGCGTTCCACGAGGGCCTTGGATCCCACCGGTTCGCGGGTGGTGACGTAATCGCGCACAATCGCCTCAAGAACGCGCCCGCGCCGATCTTCTGCCGCCACCGGTATCCTTCCTCCCTGCGCCGTGGAACCACCGAGATGCTCTTGGTGTTACCTTGAGTTATCTTGAGCCCGCTCAGCACTCTACACCTTCGAGTGCTAATTCTACGCGGGGCGGACCCTGAGCGCATACCCTTAGAGCGTGATGTTCTCTGCTACCGGAATGCCTGATCGCTACGGCGACGACGTGCTCGCCCACGACCCGCACGACCACCGCCGCCCCTCCCGCCCCGTCCCGGCGGCACCCGGCCTCCTTATTGAAGACGTGGCTTCCGGCTTTGTGGGCGAAGTGCTCTCGGTGGGGAAAGTGGCCGGGCGCTGGCAGATGGAACTGGAGGGCCGCGGCGGGGTGCGCCGTTCCTTCCCGCTGGGCAAAGGCTATTGGATCGACGGCGAGCCGGTGGAGATCACCGCCCCACGCGTGGAGGCACCGCGCGGCCGGCTCCTCACCGCCTCCGGTTCTTTTCACGTGAAAGCACGGGCGCGCGTCGCACGTGCCTCGCGTATATGGGTGGAAGGTAAGCACGACGCCGAACTGGTAGCCAAGATCTGGGGTGAGGATCTGGCCCTCGAAGGTGTGGTGGTCGAGGAATTACTCGGGGTCGATAATTTGGAAGCGGTGGTGCGGGAAACTGCCCCCGATGATGAGCATCGCCTGGGCGCGCTGGTTGATCACCTGGTACCCGGCTCTAAAGAATCGCGGATCGCGGCGCGGGTGGCCGGCCCGGGCGTGCTGGTGCTCGGCCATCCCTATATTGATGTGTGGCAGGCCATTAAACCGGCTGTGATCGGCTTGCGGGCCTGGCCGGAGGTACCGCGCGGGGAAGATATTAAAGTGGGTACCCTGCGCCGGCTCGGCTGGCCGCACGAAACGGCCGAGGATATTGGCCGGGCCTGGGCCCACATCCTCTCCTGCGTGCACTCCTATAAAGATATTGAGCCCGCACTGCTGGGCCGCATGGAAGAACTCATCGATTTCGTCACCGCCGCCGGAACGCGGTAGTAGCCGTTATCTGAGCGCCATCACCGCAGCTCACGCGTCCGCCGGCTTCGCCACGCGAACCGAGCTACAATCCCGATGCCCTCAGGGTATATCCTTGCTGCGTGCGCTTATCCGGCCCCGGCCGGAGCCGCTGCCCTCGTTGTTTCGGTTCTTCTTCACCCCTATCAGGAGTTGTGATCACGTGGCCCTCCAGCGCCGCTCCCTCGTGGACAAAATCGCTGTTGCGTCCCCGCGCGGCACCCTCGCCGTCGCTTCAGTTCTCGTGGGACTTGTTTCTCCCTTCATCACGCTATCGGGAGAAAACGCCACCACGATTGTGTTCTTCCGCTTCGGCTTAGCTTTCCTTGCCCTGCTGCCCATGGTGGTTCACGAATGGCGCCAGTACGGGCCGATGCGGCGCGCTGATCTGCTACTCTACGCGGTGTGCGGGGTGTGCTTCGGGGTGGATATGGCCCTGTGGACGCCCTCCGTGCTACTGGCCGGCCCCTCGGTTTCCGCCGTGGTGGTCAATTACGTGCAGGCCCTCGCGGTACCTTTGGTCGCGTGGCTGTTCTTCCGCAACCGGGTGCCGTGGATGTTTTTCGTAGCCGCACCTTTTTCCCTCGGCGGGATTTTCTTGCTTTCCGGTATTCTCGACGGCGCAGGCGGATCTGACCTGGTACGTGGCATTATCCTCTCCGCGCTCGCGGGTCTGACCTACACCGTTTATGTAGTCCTCACGGGGCGCACCAATTCGCCGCATCACCAGGGCACCGCCATGGCGATTGTGTGCCTGGTTACCACGGTGGTGTCCACCCCGCTGCTCATTGCCACTCACGGGCCCCTCACCCTCGCGCTGTCGGCGAGTTCCTGGGGCTGGATGATTCTTATTGCGCTATCCAGCCAGGTGCTGGGGTGGTTGTTCTGCCAGGCGAGTATGCCGCTGGTCAATCCTTCTGTGGCCGCCACCCTTATTTTGATTCAGCCGCTGAGCGCCATTGTTTTTTCCGCGGTTCTTGTGGGTGAACGACTCTCCGCCCTGCAATGGCTAGGCGCGATTATTATGCTGCTCGGAATTTTCCTCATCGGGCGGGCCCCGAAGCGCCGCTACCGGCTCGGCATCAAGCGCCCCTCGCTGCGCATCCGGCGTAGGCCCGTAGCGTAAAACTTCCCCGACGAACGACCTTCGCGGCGCCCCTTCGATAGATTGCGACTATGGTCCCCTACCACGAAGGAGTAGCTATGCGGGGTAACAATGTCACCACTTTCCCGGTTCTTGCCGATAAGAGCGTTATTGTCACGGGCGGAGCCTCCGGACTCGGGCGCGAAGCATCGATTCTTTTTGCTGAAGCCGGCGCCAAGGTCATCGTCGCTGACTACAATCTGGAAGGCGCTGAAGAAACTGTCGCTACCATCAAGAAGGCCGGTGGCGAAGCTATTGCGGTGCGTACCGATGTTTCTGATTCCGAATCTGTCCAAAAGATGGTTGCTACCGCGGTAGAAACCTACGGGCGCTTGGATGGTGCTTTCAATAATGCCGCGGCGGCCCCCGATAATGCGCTCACCTCGGAATTCGATGAAGACTACTGGGATAAGCTCATGAAAGTCGATCTCAAGGGTGTGGCGCTGTGCATGAAGTACGAAATTAAGCAGTTCCTCGCGCAAGGCGATGGAGGTGCCATCGTCAATACCGCTTCGGTTTCCGGAATTCGGCCCCAACCCTTTAACCCCGCCTATGTTTCCGCCAAGCACGGAGTGATTGGCCTAACCAAGGTGGCAGCAGTGGAGAACGGGCCACATAATATCCGCGTCAATGCTATTGCCCCGGGCGCAATTGATACTCCCATGCTGCACGATGCACTCGAAGCCCTGGGTACGAGCGGCGAGGAATACGCACCCATGATTTCCTTGCTCAATCGTTTTGGTAGCCCGCGCGAAATCGCGCAACCGGCCCTGTGGTTGCTTTCCGATGCGGCTTCTTACGTGACGAGCACCGTGATCGCCGTGGATGCCGGTTACACCGGGCGTTAGCGCCCGGCACGTTCAGAAATAACCAGACCCCGCGCTACCAGAGCGCCCGGGTCACGGTATCAGCCAGGAGCCGTCCGCGCCGGGTCAGAACAAGACGCCCGGCGCGGGCGCTTTCTGCCTCAACTAAACCGTCCCGAACCAGGCCCTCCACTACCGCGGCATCCACGCCGGCGGGAATATCAATTCCGCGGCTCATCCGAATACCGAGCATGATTTTTTCTTCGCGTTGTTCGGCCGGGCTGAGAATTTCCCGCTCCAAGGCCGGCGAAACAATGGCCGGCCGGCTCGCGGCCGCCTCGCCCGGCGCGCGGAGCGCGGCGGCGCCGTCGTCGTTCCCTATTCCGCGCGCCCAGACTCGATCCGCATAAGCACGTGGGTGTTTGACGTTCCAGAACCGGACCCCGTTAATATGCGAGTGGGCACCGGGGCCGTACCCCCACCAATTCGCGTTCTCCCAGTAATAGCAATTGTGGCGGCATTCGTGGCCGGGGCGGGCCCAATTCGAAATCTCGTACCAGCGGTAGCCGGCCGCGGAGAGGATATCGTCGGCGACCTCGTATTTATCGGCGAGTTCGTCCGGATCGGGGAGGCTAATGAGGCCGCGGCGGGCCTGCATCCCCATTTTGGTGCCCGGTTCCACCATGAGCCCGTAGGCGCTGATATGCGCGGGTTCGAGGGCAAGGGCGGCCGCGAGCGAGGTGCGCCACTGCTCCATCGTTTCCCCGGGCGCCCCGTAAATAAGATCGAGGGAATACTCCAGGCCCAGTTCGCGGGCCCAGCCAGTCACGCGTTCGACCTGGCCAGGGCTGTGTTGGCGGTCAAGAGTGCGCAGCACCTCGGGCACGGCCGATTGCATCCCGAAGGAGATGCGGGTGAAACCGCCGGCCCGCAGGGTGGCGAGAGCCGCGCGGTCCACGGATTCCGGATTGCATTCCGTGGTGATTTCGGCGCCCTCGGCCAGGCCGAAAGCGCGCTCCAGCTCCGCGAGCACCGCGACGAGCTGCCCGGCGTCCAGCAGCGTGGGAGTACCGCCCCCGAAGAAAACCGTCCGCAGCGCGCCGCGGTTGGTGCCGGTATCGAGGACCTCGTGCGAGAGCACAATCTCCCGGGCGAGGGACGCCGGGAAATCATCGCGGCCCGCGCCCGGCCCGAAGCTCGGCTTGGTATAGGTGTTGAAATCGCAATAGCCGCAGCGCACTGTGCAAAAAGGAATATGAACGTAGGCGGAAAAACCGGCGCTCACATCCGGGTTCGGGAGCGCGCCGGAGGCCGGGGCCGGCTCGCCGTGCGGGAGGGACGCCATCGGAGCCTAGGCTCGCGCCGCGGTATCGGTATCCGCGGGTGCTGCGGTACCGGTATGCTCGGGCGCCGCGGGTTCCAGCGCGGTGCGCAGCGCGAGAATATCATGGATGGTGCGCCCGGCCGCGATGCCGCGTTCCTCGAAACGGGTGAGCACGCGTTCCTCCCAGCGCGGCGCGAAACCGCCGCGTTCCGGGGTGGGATCCGCGGGGTCCGGGCGTTCACCGGCGTGCGGATTCGTGAAATACGGGGATGATTCGACGACGTCGCGCATCTGCCACGCGTAATTATCCCAATCCGTGGCCAGCCGCCAGGCGCCCCCCTCCCGGAGCATTCCGGCCACCACCGTGGCAAAAGGCGCAGCAACCAGGCGGCGCTTATGGTGGCGGGCTTTACGCCAGGGATCGGGGAAGAAAGTCCACACCTGCTCGGCACGCGGATTCGCAGCATTCGGATGGGTGGCACTGCGCGCCGGCCCGCAAGCAGTCACGTCTTCCCCGCGCGCCAGGCCCGCGCATTCCAGCCCAAAGAGGACGGGGAGCGCTTGGGCGGCGTCGGCCTCCAGCACCCGCACATTCTCAATGCCCGCGCGCAGAATACTGGCGACGCAGCGCGCCGCGCCGGGAGCCCAGGCTTCCACGAGCAGCACATTATATTCGGGATGGCGCTGGGCGAATGAAACACCGTGCTCGCCCGAACCGGGGCCGATTTCCACGGCGAGCGGCGCCTCGCGGCCGAAAACTTCCCCGAGGTCACAACGCGAATCCAGGGCTACCGTGGTGGCCTGGGGGCCGGGTGCCAGCGGCACAAAAAGTTCGGGGTGGCGAGCCACCGTTTCTTCGTGGCGCGCACCCAGGCGCGAACCGCGCAAGGAGAAGGAGCGGATGCGCCATTGGGAGCGCTCGGGTGCGGAGGGCCCGGCTGCGCCGTCGTGCTGCTGCGGCGCGGCATCCGGGTGAGCCGCGCGTAAATCTTCGGGACGCTCGGACATATCTACTTCCCCGTGGGTGCTTCGGAGGTGAGAGCCGCCACGAAAGCTTCCTGGGGCACGTCCACGCGCCCGATGGATTTCATGCGCTTCTTACCTTCCTTCTGCTTCTCCAGCAGCTTGCGTTTACGCGAGACGTCGCCGCCGTAGCACTTGGAAAGCACGTCCTTACGCAGCGCCTTGATGGTTTCGCGGGCAATAATGCGCGAACCCACCGCGGCCTGCACCGGAATTTCGAATTGCTGGCGCGGGATGAGGGTCTTGAGTTTCTTCGTCATCTCATTGCCGTAAGAGTAGGCCTTGTCCTTGTGGACGATGGCGGAGAAAGCATCGACCTGTTCGTGATTGAGCAGCACATCCACCTTGACCAGATCGGAGGGCTGTTCACCGGCAATATCGTAATCGAGGGAAGCGTAGCCCTTCGTGCGCGATTTGAGCTGGTCAAAGAAATCGGTCACGATCTCCGCCAGCGGCAGCACGTAGTGAATCTCCACCCGTTCGGCGGTGAGGTAATCCATGCCCTGGAGCGCCCCGCGCCGTTCCTGGCACAGCTCCATAATGGAGCCCACGTAATCGGAAGGAGCCAGGATAGTGGCGCGCACGGTCGGCTCGTAAATCTCGCGAATTTTCCCTTCCGGGAATTCCGAAGGATTCGTAACCGTGAGTTCTTCACCGGCATCCGTGATGACCCGGTAGATCACCGAGGGCGCGGTGGCAATAATATCGAGGTCGAATTCCCGCTCGAGGCGTTCGCGAATAATCTCCAGGTGGAGCAGACCGAGGAAGCCACAGCGGAACCCGAAACCGAGGGCCACCGAGCTTTCCGGTTCGTAAACCAGCGAAGCATCATTGAGCTTGAGTTTTTCCAGGGCCTCGCGCAGGTTCGGGAAATCGGAGCCATCCATCGGGTAGATCCCGGAGTACACCATCGGTTTCGGATCGAGGTAGCCGGGCAGGGCTTCGGTGGCGCTTTCTCGAGCGCCGGTCACGGTATCCCCCACGCGGGTTTGGCGCACATCCTTCACGCCGGTGATGAGGTAGCCGACCTCCCCGGCGCCCAGCGCGGTAGTGGGCGTGGGTTCGGGGGAAATCACGCCCAGTTCCAGGAGTTCGTGTTCGGTGCGGGTGGCCATGGTGCGCACCTTCGAACGGGTGGTCAGCTCACCATCAACCACACGCACATAGGTGACGACCCCGCGATAAATATCGTAAACAGAATCGAAAATCATGGCGCGAGCCGGGCCGTCCGGGCGCCCCGACGGCGCGGGAACCTCCGCGACGATCCGGTCGAGCAGCTCGGGCACACCCTCCCCCGTTTTCCCGGAGACTGCCAGGCAGTCTTCCGGTTCCACACCCAGGAGCGAGGCCACTTCTTCGGCGATTTTTTCCGGTTGCGCGGAAGGCAAATCGATTTTATTAAGGACGGGAATAATCGTGAGATCGTTTTCCATGGCCATATACAAATTGGCCAGGGTTTGCGCTTCGATTCCCTGGGTGGCATCCACGAGCAGCACCGCACCTTCGCAGGCCGCCAGCGAACGATTGACCTCATAAGAAAAGTCCACGTGGCCCGGGGTGTCGATCATATTGAGAGCGTAGGCTTTCCCCTCCACCGACCACGGCAAACGCACGGCCTGCGATTTGATGGTGATGCCGCGCTCACGCTCAATATCCATCCGGTCCAGGTATTGATCACGCATTTCACGCTGCTCCACAATCCCGGTGAGCTGGAGCATCCGGTCAGCTAGCGTGGACTTTCCGTGATCAATATGCGCAATAATGCAAAAATTTCGGATACGCTCGGGCGCCGTCGCGCCCGGAATAATGGCGCGCGATTCCTCAGCGGAAGAAATAGGCACGTCTCTCCTTCACAATAAACTCTGCTCAAGTATAGTCCTTGGACCATAATGGATATGGATATATCGGTCACGGGAGTTTGCCATGAATGTTCCTTTGTCAGTGTTAGATTTCGCTACGCGGTACGACGGCGAAGCTCCGGCCGCGGCCCTGCATCGCTGCGTCGATCTTGCTAAGCGCGCCGAAGCCGCCGGCTACACCCGGGTGTGGTACACCGAGCATCACAATATGCCCACGGTGATCTCCTCCTCCCCCGCGATTATCATCGGCTACGTTGCCTCGCATACCTCCCAGATTCGGCTGGGCGCGGGCGGGGTGATGCTCCCCAACCATTCCCCGCTCGTCATTGCTGAACAATTCGGGGCGTTGGCGGACATGTATCCGGGGCGTATTGATTTAGGACTCGGGCGGGCCCCGGGCACCGATAGCCGTACCCTCTACGCGCTGCGCCGCGATGCCAGCGCCTATGAGAACTTCCCGCGTGATGTGGTGGAACTCCAGGGATTCCTCGGGGATACCTCCCGAGTGCCGGGGGTGGCGGCCTATCCGGGCCAGGGCACCCACGTGCCCCTCATTATTCTGGGTTCTTCGCTTTTCGGGGCGGATCTGGCCGCGCAGCTGGGCCTGCCCTATTCTTTCGCTTCCCATTTCGCTCCGCGCCTGCTCCACGAGGCAATTGCCCACTACCGGGAGAATTTCCAGCCCTCGGAAGAACTGGCCGAGCCCTATGTTATTGCGGCGGTGAATGTAACAGCGGCAGAAACTTCGGAGGCAGCCGCCCGCGAATTTGAGCGGGTCAAGCGGGCCCGGGTCCGGAATATGTTGCTGCGCGGGGCGCCGGGCCGCGATATCTCCGATGCGGATCTTGATGCGGTGATGGACAGCGCGCAGGCTCGCCAAATCCTCGATATGCTGCGCTACACCGCGGTGGGGAACGCGGCCGAGGTGGGTGAATATCTGCGAAAGTTCGCCAGCGATGCGCAGGCCGATGAGCTCATGATTTCAGTGCAGGCTACCTCGCATGACGAATCACTGGCGTGCTTGGAGCTGGCCGCGCGTGGCTACGGCTTGGATAACTGAGGAATGCGCAGCGCTGGCAGCTAGGCGCGGCGTCGTACCGTAACGCGTAGCTTCGCGTTTCTCTCCCCCACGCTATCGGCCGCCTCACACGCCCGCGTTTTCTTTGTGGCACGATGGTTAGTATGCCTCTGTCGCAAAAACTACTCGGAACCGGCGAAGAACTCCTTGTCCATATGCACCCCGATGCCCGGCATTTGCTGCCGCGGGCGCTCGGTGCCGCGGCGGTGGTGTTCCTGGCGGTGCTCGGGGTGGTAGCGCTGCCGGCTCGGTGGCAGCCGCTGGCCGGGTGTCTGGTGGTGGCGGTCGGGGCGGGCGCGCTTATTGCGATTGCCGGATGGCCGTGGCTGCAGTGGTATATGAGCACGGTGAGTATTACCAACCGCCGGATTATTACTCGGCGCGGGGTGTTCACGAAGCTCGGGCACGATCTTCCGCTCGCCGCGGTGGCACGGGTGGATGCGCAACCTTCAGGTACCGGCACCTCCGGTTCCCTTCTTGTGACGACGACGTCAGGTGCCACGGTCACCCTGCGCCGCATCGCGAATCTTCCGGCTGTCACCACGTTCCTGAATACGCTACTGGACAAGCGCGCGGGAGAGGGGATTCACACCGGGGCCTCGCGCGAAACCGCCTGATTCTGGTAGTGTTTGGAGATGGACTTTCACCGGTCGGGTGGCAAGTCCTTGTTCTTTCGTAACAACCACGGGTGCCCCACGCCCGCAGTCCTACGAGGAACGCTTCCCTCTCCGACCATATTCATCTATCGCCTAGCGATTGACCGAAAGAGATATTTCATTGGCTAATATCAAGCAGCAGAAGAAGCGCGTTCTGACGAACGAGAAGCGTCGCCTTCGCAACCAGGCCGTTAAGTCGGAACTGAAGACCTACATCCGTAAGACTCGCCTTGCCGTGGAAGCCGGCAATGCCGAAGAGGCGGAAACCCTCCTGGCCGCGGCCTCCCGCAAGCTGGACAAGGCTGTGTCCAAGGGTGTTATTCACCGCAACCAGGCAGCGAACCGCAAGTCGAAGCTTGCTAAGCGCGTGAACGCACTGGCTAAGTAGGCTGTGCTCCGGCCATGCAGGCCGGCCCCCGGCGCGGTTGTATCTGTTATCTCTACCGCGCTGATGCTTAGAGAAAAGCGGCTGGAACCTAGGCGTTCCAGCCGCTTTTCATATCCGTTCGCATCCGGCGCGAATTTTCTCATTCTTCTCCTTCGTGCTCGCCCTCGCGTTCCGCTTCCAAACCGCGGCGTTCCATTTCCAAACGGCGCAGCGTAGCGCGTACTTCGTTTTCACGGTGCCGCTGCCACAGCGCAAGGCCAAATAGCCCAAACGTAACAAGGCCGAGGATAAGAGCGGAATCGTGCCAGCGGTTATCTTTCACTAAACCCATTATCGCGACACCCAGCGTTGCGCCGAGCCACGAACTTGCCCATATGAAATATCTCTTCGAGCGCATACCTCCTCCTTAAATTTCATTGCACGGACGATTGATGTTTTCATAAAATACCTGGGTGGACACTCACCCAGCAACCCGAGCTCTCCGCACTCTTCTTCCTCGCGCGCGCGTTCCGCTTCCAAACGGCGCAGTGTAGCGCGTACTTCGTTTTCACGGTACCGATGCCACAGCGCAAGGCCGAGTAACGCAAGAGTGACAAGGGCGGGGATAAGAGTGAAATCGTACCAACGGTTATCTGTCAATATGTTCGCAATGCAGCCTCCCAAAGTAGCTCCGAATGCAAGTTGCGAGAAATAGAAATACCTTTTTGAACGCATATTTCTTCCTCCTTTCTTCTTCATTCCACGATAATTGACACCTTTATTATAACGTGATTCCCGTCTCATATGTGGAATTTTTGTTCATGTATTTCGGTATTTCCACGATATACACGTAGCGCAGGTGGCCGGAACACCTTTCAGGTTCCGGCCACCTGCGCTAGCTGAGGGATTCTCTAAGCGGTTATAGTTGTGCAGCACGCCCCGGCCGCGCCCGGGATTGGGCGCAGGAGCGGGCTACCTTAACCGGGGAAAGCCGCGTTGATGGCATCCACGGATGCCTTGGCATCGCCGAGCAGCATATCGGTATTCTCATTAAAGAACAGCGGGTTTTGCACTCCGGCATAGCCGGCATTGCCCATGGATCGCTTGAATACGATCACCTTCTTGGCATCCCACACATGCAGCACCGGCATACCCGCGATGGGCGAACCGGGCTCGGAAGCCGAAGGATTGACAGTATCATTCGCCCCGATAACCAGCACGACATCGGTATCAGCGAAGGAATCGTTAATATCGTCCATTTCCTCCACGATGTCATAGGGGACTTTCGCTTCGGCCAGCAGCACGTTCATATGCCCGGGCAGGCGCCCGGCCACCGGATGGATAGCGAAACGCACCTCGGTTCCGTTATCGCGCAGCTTCTTCGTCAGCTCCGCCACCGGATATTGGGCCTGGGCCACGGCCATACCGTAACCGGGGGCAATAATCACCGAGCTAGCGTCCGCGAGTTCTTGGGCCACCTCCGCCGCGGTGGTTTCCGTGTGGCTGCCATAGTCACGCGCCTCTCCGGTAACTGCGCCGTCGGACCCAAAACCGCCGAGGATCACGGAAATGAAGGAACGGTTCATGGCCTTGCACATGATGTAGGAGAGGTACGCGCCCGAGGACCCCACCAGCGCTCCGGTAATGATAAGGAGGTCATTGCCGAGGGTGAAGCCGGCCATCGCTGCCGCCCAACCCGAGTAGGAATTGAGCATAGATACGACGACGGGCATATCGCCACCGCCAATCGCGAGCACCATATGTGCCCCGAGCAGCAGCGCAATAATCGTGATGAGGATGAGGGGAATGAGGCCGGCCCCCACCCCGCGGGTCCAGGCGAACCAAATAATAAGCCCCAGGCACGCCAGGATCGCGAGCAGATTGAGAAGATTACGGGCCGGAAGCACCAGCGGCTTGCCGGGGATCTTCCCCGCGAGTTTCAGGTAGGCGCATACCGAGCCGGTGAAGGTGATCGCACCGATGAACACCGCCAAGCCCACTTCGCCCATATGGAAGGCGTTTGTGGGGGAGAAATCTTCCCCGGGTTGCTGGAGGAAGGAGTTGTAGCCCACCAGCACCGCTGCTGCGCCCACGAAGGAATGCAGCAGGGCGATGAGTTCGGGCATGCCCGTCATTTCTACGGTGCGGGCCCGCCAGATCCCAATGCCGCCGCCCACCACGAGAGCAATCACGAGCACCAGCACAATAACAACGGAAGAAGATTCCGTGGGGTAAGCGAGGACCGCGATAATCGTGGCAACAAGGGCCAGCAGCATTCCGATGGCGCCCAGAATATTGCCTTTCGCCGCAGTTTCCTGTTTGGAAAGCCCGGCTAGGGCGAGGATGAAGAGCAGGGCCGCCACCAGGTAGGCGACGGTTTGCACGCTAGCAGCGACCTTGAGACCGCCCAGGCTCGGGGCGGCGAGGGTTACGACGTCGTTAATAGTGGTGAGCACGGCTTAGCTCCTCTTGAACATAGACAGCATGCGCGCGGTCACCAGGAATCCACCGAAAATATTGATGGATGCGATGGTGAGGGCGATGGCGGCAAGGATGGTCACGGCTATATGCCCGGAACCGAGCTGGAGGATTGCCCCCACCACGATGATTCCGGAGATCGCGTTCGTCACGGACATGAGCGGGGTGTGCAGCGCGTGCGTCACCGAGGTGATGACGTAGAAGCCCACCACGCAGGCCAGCATGAACACGATGAAATGCGAGGTCATGCTCGGCGGGGCCGTGAAGAGAATCCACAGCGCTACCGCCGCTGCCAGGCCGGCCCACAGGTAGCGCACGGCGCTGGGGCGGGCCGGTTCGGGCGCAGCCGGGGGTGCGGGAGGTGCCGGGGGCGCGGCCGGGGCGGCCGAGACCTTGATGGGCGGGGGCGGCCAGGCCACCGCTCCCCCGAGGGTGACCAGAATGCCACGCACAATATCATCCTCGGTATCCAGGACCAGCTGGCCATCCTTCTGCGGCGTGGTGAGTTTGAGGAAATTGACGAGGTTCTGCCCGAAAAGCTGGGAGGCTTGGCCGGGCAGGCGCAAGGCGAGATCTTCGTAGCCGATAATCGTGACGCCGTTGGCGGTGTGGACGATTTCTCCCGGGCGGGTGCCGGCAACGTTTCCGCCGTTGGCCGCCGCCAAATCCACGATGACGCTGCCGGGTTTCATGGCTGCCACTGCCTCAGAGTCCAAAAGGAGCGGGGCCGGCTTGCCGGGGATGAGCGCCGTCGTAATAACAATATCCGCGGCGGCGGCTTCCCGGGCGTAGACAACCCCGGCGGCATTGGCCTGATCCGCGGTCATTTCGCGGGCGTAACCGTCCGCGGATTCCTGGCGCACCGGGATCTCCACGAATTCGGCGCCCATGGACTGGACCTGTTCGGCCACATCAGCACGCACGTCCGTTGCTTTAACGATTGCGCCCATGGAATTGGCGGTGCCGACCGCGGCGAGCCCGGCAACGCCCGCTCCGATAACGTACACGGTGGCCGGGGGAACTTTACCGGCGGCGGTGACCTGGCCGGTGAAAAGCCGCCCGAAGTGGGAGGCTGCTTCGATCACGGCCCGGTAGCCGGAAATATTAGCCATGGAGGACCGTACGTCCATGGACTGGGCGCGGGAAATACGCGGAATTGCGTCAAGCGCCAGGGCCGTGAGTCCGCGGCGCGAAAGTTCCTCGATAAGTTCGGGTGAGCCGGCCGGGTTCATGCGCGCAATGAGGGTGGCGCCGCGGCTCATGCGGTCAAGGTAGCTGATATCCGGGGCGTCGGTGGCTAAAACGATATCCGCGGCCCAGGCTTCTTGTGCGGAGACGAGGCGTGCGCCCGCGCTTTCGTACTGGCTATCGGGGTAGGACGAGGCCTCCCCCGCCCCCGTTTCCACCGCGACCTCGTAGCCCAAAGCGATGAGCTTGGCCACGGTATCGGGGGTGCCCGCCACCAGGGGGTCACCCGGGCGGGTACTTTTAGGTATTCCAACAAGCATAAAGTGCTCCTCAGTACAGCACTGCCGTGCTGCGTTCTGCGTGGGCGGCGCTCCAGATACGCCATTGTCGCGCCGCCGCGGGACAACCCTTATTATTCCACGTTTCCCGAAAGGGCCTGAGCGTGCGGGAAAGTGTGAGACTGCGGCCCGGCCTATCGACCACGCCGGATAGATCCTACCTGCTGCGCCGGGCGCTACTGGACGTACCGCGGCCTATCGACCGCGGCCGGATACTACCTGCTGCGCCGCGCCCGCCCGATAGCAATAATCGCGTGTTCTACGGCGTACTGCGGATCGCGGGAGGCACCCTTGACCTGTTCATCGGCGAGCGCCACGGCTCGGATGGCTTGCCCGAGCCCGGCATCGCTCCATCCGCGCGCTTCCCGCCGAGCCCGTTGGGCTTGCCAGGGCGCCATTTTCAATTCCTTCTGGCTGATTCCCGGCGCCTGGACGATAGCGAGCTGGCGCAGTTTCGCCGCGAGCGCGGCCACGATAGGGACGGGATTGACCCGGGTGGTGAAAGCGTGGCGGGCCAGCGCTAAAGCTTGGCCGGTGCGCCCGGCCAAGGCCGCGTCCGCGATCTCAAAGGGGGTTGCTTCATTGCGCCCGGCGTAGAAATCGCGAATATGATCTTCGGTGATCATCCCCTCCACATCGGCGAGGAGCTGGGCGGTAGCGCTGAGGAGTTCACGCAGATCCTGGCCGAGTGCATCAACGAGGGCCCGCACCGCGCCGTCCGTGATTTTGCGCCCGGCGGCTCGCACATCCGCCGTCACCAAACGCGCTTTATCATCATCGCGTTTGATTTTTTCGATGCGGGCTACTTGCCAGCCACCCGCAGCGATGGCGTCGAGGAGTTTTTTGCCGCGAGTGCCTCCCCCGTGTTGGATAATCACGGGGATATCCGCGTTGGGTTGCGGAAGATAGGCGAGCATTTCCGCGAGGAACGCGTCGTTCATATGTTCGGCGCCGGTCACGACGACGATGCGGTGATCCCCGAAAAGTGAAGGTGAGGTGTGGAGGGCGAGGGAGCCGCGCTCGTAGGACGCGGCGTCTAGGCGCACGACCTGCACCTCGGGATGTGCTTGGCGAGCGAGGCGCACGAGCCGGGCCCAGGCGCGTTCGGCCAGCACTGGCTCTGCACCAATAATGAGGATGACCGGTTCTAAGCGGAGGGCGTCGTACCCGACCGTGTGTTCTTTGGCTGCCATGGTTCCATTCTCTCATGTCGTAACTCACCTGCTGGACGGCAGGTGGCCGCACCGGTTCCGCGCACTTCGATACCAACTCGCCGTCTGCCCACGCTATTGCCCCGCAGGTGAGGGTCGGATAGATGCGCGCGCTGGCATAGAGTTCGTAGACGCGCGCGGAGGGGTGCCCGTAACTGTTCTCGCCTACGGATATGAGGGCAATTGCGGGGTCAAGTTCACGGGCGAGGCGCTCGGATTGGTCCGCGCTTCCGTGATGGGCGACGACGGCGATATCAACCGGCCCAACCGCGCCCACGAGGCGTTCTTGGGCCGGGGCAGTCGCATCCCCGAGAACCACAATGCGCTGGGCGGCCTGGGTAGTGCCGTTGGGTGAGCTAGTGCCGCCGGCCGAGCTGTCACTACCCGCCCGGCGCGCGCTATCTACTCCCTCGGCATCAAGGAGAACCACGAGGGAATCGGCATTAGCTTCCTCGGGAATGCTACGCGCACCCGGCCGCGGGCTGAGAATCCGAGCAATGGGCACATTATCTACCCGCAGTGTTGTTCCTGCGGCTACCACACTAACCGGAATGGAGTGCGATTCGAGCAGTTCCAGGGCGGTGCGGGACTGGGGCTTCGGGGCGGAATTTGGTGATATCCATGCCGCGCTGATCGTGGTGGATGTGAGAACGTCACGTAATCCTTCTACGTGGTCGGAGTGGAAATGGGAGAGGATGAGCAGGTCAAGATGATTCACCTGGGCATCTGCCAAGCAGCGGGCAGCGGCTGGGGTTTGCGGCCCCACGTCGATCATGACTGTGTATCCGCGCACCCGGTAGAGGAAAGCTGATCCCTGGCCCACATCGCATTGCACCGCCGTCCAGTTGGGAGGAATGGCGGCGTTCCCGGGCCAGCGTGATAACCCGAGAGCCGCGAGTGCTCCCACAAGAATAATGGCCGCGCTCAGGCGGGGTACCACCAGGAGCGCCAGAACCGCGCATATATGACCGATGCCGGCAAGAACGAGGGGAATTCCCGAGCCGGGTAGGGAGGCAAGCAGGCGGGCTATCTGGTCAATCCACCACGTTGATAAAGCGGCACCGGAGATGGCGAGACTGGCGAGCATGGGGAATAGCGGGGCCGTGAGGGCGCCGACGAGTCCGAAAATGGTCAGCGGTGCGACCACGGGTGCCACGAGGGCATTGGCGGGGACCGCCCATAGCGACCCGGCTTCGGTAAAGAGGAGGAGTACGGGTAGGCAAGATAGTTGGGCTACCAGAGGAATAGCTATGACCCGGGCCAGGGTGGCCGGGAAGAACCGGGTGAGGTAGTCGGTGAGTCGGTATCCCCCGCAGATAATTCCGAGGGTGGCGCTGGCGGAGAGCAGGAAACCGTAGCCGGTTGCGAGCCAGGGATCAATAAGGGCAGCCGCGATGCTCGCACAGCTCAGGGCATTGATAGCTTGGCTACGGCGGTTCATTCCGAGTGCGGCCAGAACCACCAGGCCCATGAGGGCCGCGCGGATAACTGAGGGTGCGGGGCCCACCAGAATCACCAGTCCGCCTAAACCAACGGCTCCGGCAAGGGCAGTGCGCAGCGGCCGGGCCCGGCCGACCGCCATAATAATGATGCCGAGGACGAGCGAAACATGGGCCCCTGATACCGCAATGAGGTGGGTGAGGGCAGTTGTGCGCATGGCTTCTTCAAGTTCTGGTGATACCCGGGTATCGTCGCCTAGCGCTACCCCGGGAATGAGGCCGCGGGCGTGTTCGGGGCGGGAAGACAGCAGCGCGGCGAGCGCAGTATCGATGCGATGGACGACGCGCGCGCTGAGTGCGCCGCTTCCACTTAGCTGGAGTGCGGGCCCGGACCAGCGGGCGCTTTCGCGCCGCCCTTCCACCGCGGTGAGCCGGCCGTGGCCCATCACGTATTGGCCGGCCAGTGCGGTGCAGGGAAGCTCCGCGCGGATACGCGCACGCGGGCCGGCATCGAGTCGCACCCCGCTAGCGCCCGCGGTGGTGATTGTGCGAGGGCGCAGGAGCGCGGTGCATTTTTCTTCTCCCCACGGCGTGGTGGAGGGCTCCGGGCGGGTCGCGATAGCGGCTTCCAGTTCCACGCTTGCCTGGACCGCTGGGATATGTGCCGCGGAGAGGGCGAGCAGCCCGGCGATACTGGCAGCGCTCGCCGTGCACGCCACCGCGAGGATGCTCAAGACCACCCCGCTTGCCTTCCCGCGCAGCTGCGGATGGGAACGGGCATGGCCGGCTACCGCCCAGGCTGCCGCGAGGCACAGAGCAGCGCCGAGGAATGCGAGCTGCGCGTGCCCATTCAGAGCCGCCCACGCCCCGCCCAGAGCTGCACCGGCCGGTGGAAGAAGGCGCATATCTTGGCCGTGGCCCGTTTTCACGGATACCGAGTCGCGCTGGCTGCTACGAGTATGGGTGCAGGTACGAGTACGGGTGCAGGTACGAGTGCGGGCGCGGGCGCGAACGCCGGTCATACTGTCACCAAGGCGGATAGCTTCGTGAATTTAGCTGGCCCAATACCGGGGACCTCGAGGAGATCCTCCGGAGACGTGAAAGGACCGTTACTTTCCCTCCAGGTGAGGATATCCAGGGCGGTGGCCGGGCCTACCCCGGGCAGGGTTTCCAAGTCACTAGCCGAGGCAGTATTGAGGTTAATGAGGGCACCGGGATTGCTTTTCCCGGATCCCCCACCAGCGGCCCCGCTGCCTCCACCTCCAGCGCCGCCATTCTTTCCGCCTTTGCTGCCACCGCTCCCACCCGGGTTCGTGCTGCCTCCCGAACCGGACAGCGCTCGCGGTGCCTCACCGGGTGCGGGTATGTGGATATGGGAACCATCTGTTACGGGTTCGGCAAGATTGATCGCGGCACCATCCGCATTCGGGGTGAGTCCGCCGGCTAATTCCACCAGGTCGTTCACCCGGGCTCCACCGGGAGCGCTATATACACCCGGGGTTGCCACCTCACCGGAAATATAGGCGACGATAGTTGTGGGACTGGATTCGCCCGCGGTGGGGGTGGCCGGACCAGATTCGCCGCGCGCCGCTTCGCCTTGAGATGCACCCGGAGTAGCTGGTGGGCCGGAGGAAACCACGGCCGGGCCTTCGGTGCTGGAGACCGGGCCGGCCACGCTGCTCCTCGGTGGTACCGCGGCGGGGCTAGCGGAGGCCGCGCCGCCCCCGCGCCCGAGCCAGGCCAGCACTCCAAGTATGAGGAGCCCACCCAACAGAGCAATGGCGAAAGCGCCAAGTGTTCGGGGAGACCAGCGCCATCGCGATGCTTGCGCGGGCGTGGTGAGCACGGCGATATCTTCACCGGTACCAGCCCCGAGGGCAAGAGCCGCGAAATCCCGTACCGCGCTCCGGCCCGGCGGCCCACCCCGACTTCTACCCGGCGGTCCACCCGCACTCGGATCCAGGCCTGCCTCCGGTATCGGATCGGTGCGGGGCAGGCTGAGGCGCGGGGCTGGGTGCGGTAATGAGGTAGTCATGGGCCTATCATGCGCGCCCGCGCGCACCCGGCGCCGGCGCCCCGGCACACGTGGGGATAACGCCGACGTTTGGCCAGCTGTGGATAGTTCCAGGCATCGCCGCTCTACAATATTGGTATGAACGACACCGATATTGCCCGCTTGCGCGCCGAGGCGGCCGAAGCCGCTGCCAAAGCTGCCCGCGCGGAAGCCGAACTCGCCCAGGCTCGCCTCGATGCCGCCCTCGCCGCCACATCCACCACCGCGGCAGAAACGCACCCACCCGTGCAGCCGGCGGCGTCGTCGCCGAAAGACTCCCCGGAACACTCCCCGCAACCCAATAATGACGATTACGCGAACGAGGTGGCGCGCAGCTATCAGGTATCCGGCCCGGCTCTCACCCTAGGCGCCTACCTGGACCCGGCCGGGAATCCGCGGCCCGATGTGCTGGTGCGGCTGCCTTTCGCGAGTTTCAATCGGCACGGGCTGGTGTGCGGGGCGACCGGCACCGGGAAAACTCGTACCCTCCAGCTGCTGGCTGAACAGCTGAGCGCGGCCGGCGTGGCCGTTTTCCTTACCGACATTAAGGGCGATCTTTCCGGCCTGTGCGAGGCAGGCTCGGCTTCCGATAAGCTCACGGCGCGCACCCGGGCCTTGGGGCAGAATTGGGCGGGGGCCTCGTTCCCGCTGCATCTGTATTCCCTCACCGAAACGACCGGGGTGCCGCTGCGTTCCACGGTGGAGGATTTCGGTGCGCTACTACTGGCGCGGGCCCTGAAACTGAATGACACCCAGGAATCGGCGCTGGCCTTGGTTTTCGCGTGGGCGGAGCAGGAGAATCTGCGCCTGTACACCCTGGAGGATCTGCGCGAGGTGCTCCATTATTTGACCACGGACGGGAAGGCGGAGCTTTCCGGTATCGGCGGGGTGTCCACCGCGACCGCCGGCGTGATTTTGCGCGAGGTATCTGCCCTGGCCGCGCAGGGTGGCGATGTGTTTTTCCAGCGTCCCTCCTTTAGCCCGAGCGAACTCATTGCCCACGAAGGCGAGCGCGGTGTTATTTCCGCCCTTGAGCTACCGGACGTGCGCGATATGCCCGAACTTTTCTCCACGTTCACGATGTGGGTGCTCAGCCGGCTCTTTTCTGATCTGCCCGAGGTGGGCGATACTCCCCTGCCCCGCCTGGTGTTTTTCTTCGATGAAGCGCATTTGCTGTTCTCGGGTGCGTCCCGGAATTTCGTGGACGAGGTGACCCGGGTGGTGCGCCTCATCCGTTCCAAGGGCATGGGTGTTTTCTTCGTCACCCAGACTCCGCAGGATATTCCCGAATCGGTGCTCGCGCAGCTGGGCACCCGGATTCACCACGCCCTGCGCGCCCACACCCCCAAGGATGTCAAGGTCCTCAAGGAAACGGCAAAAACTTTCCCCTTCTCGCCCCTGGATATTGCGGCCGTGCTGCCCGCGTTGGGGACCGGTGAGGCTGTGGTCACGGGTTTGGCCGACGACGGCGCCCCTACGGCTGTGGCCCCTACTCGGCTATGGGCGCCGCGCTCCGTCATGGGCCCGGCCAGCCCGGCTGCCTTGCGCACCGCCCTCGGAGCAACACCCCGGCCTGCTCCTCTTTCCGGGGAAGCCGCGAGCGAGGGCGCGGCCCGCGCGGTTGCCGAGCGGCGCGCGCAGCTGGAAGCCGCGGCAGCGGCAGCGAAAGAAGCGGAAGAGCAGCGGAGGGCCGAGGAGGCCGCGGCGAAGAAAGCCGCCCGCGAGGCGGAGAAAAAGCTGGCCGCCGCGGAACGGGAAGCCGAGCGGGCCGCTCAGCGGGCCCAGCGGAATGCGGAGAAGGAGGCTGCGCGCCAGGCGCGGCGCCGTGATGCCGCCATCGATTCGGTGGTGCGCAGCGCCGGGCGGTCACTGGGCCGCTCGATTATTAATTCGATTTTCGGGCGGCGCCGCTAGCGCCGGCCGGATAGCTGATGGTGACGGTAAGGCTGCGGGACTGGCCCGGGGCGAGGGCCACCCGCCCTACCTGATCCGAGCGATTAAAAGCATTGGGAAGGGCGGACGCCGGGGCCACCAGGAGGGCTTCCCGCGCGCCGCGCTCCAGCGTATCCCCGGTCCACAGCCGCACGTACGGTGCTTCGCTGGGTTCCTGAGCGAGGATAATATCGCGTTCGCGGGCCGGATCGGTGAGGACGGTTGCCACGATGCCGTCGCTGGTGGGTACGAGCGAGGTAAAGGTGGAGTCGATCCGGCTAGCTCCGAGCACCGGCCATTCGACCGGGGTGCTCACCCCGGTGAGCGCGGCATCTCCGGGGGCCGGGATTCCTTGGGCGTCGGCGGCGATTTTGGTGCGCGCACTGACCGTTGCCGACATTTTTGAAATGGAGGCGAGCTGCGGGAAACGCATGTACCCGTTCCACGCAAGCGCCACCGGGGCGCAGCTTTCACCGCGGTTCGTTACTTCCACACTGACGGAAAGATTATGGGTGCCCGCGCTGGAATCCCCCAGCGCGTACACCACTTGCAAGCCCACCGGCCAGGGGTACCCGGTGACCGCGGGAAGTTCCGCCCGCAAAATAAGGGCATCCGCGGAGCGTTCCCGCTGGAATTCGCAATTGTGGACGCGCAGGCAGCGCCCGCTGGTATCCCCCTCCAGCTGGTAGCTTTGCCCATCCCAGGTGTAGCGCCCACCGGCGAGCGGCCCCACCCAGGGTGCCTCAATAAGCCCGCGCCCGCCGGCTGCTTCCTCCAATTCGGCGGCGCTGCGGTAGCCGGAAAACACTTCACCATCGGGACTCCAGGAGAGAAGGGTGGCACCGCGCGCCGCCACGAGGGCACTGGCTCCGCCGGGCGCGCTGAGAAGCCATGCCGGTTTACCGTCAAAGTCGTGCGTCGTGATGCGCATACGTGCCACGATGTCCTCCTTACTCCCGCGGGTTCCTTCCCTTGGATTGGTGCCCGAGTTCTGAGCTTGAGCTGGGTTCCGGGTGCGGTGCCGGATTCTGGGTCTGAACCCGGCCCCGCGCCCAAACCAGTATCCGCTTTACGGAACGATATTAATGAGTCCGGGTGCCCGCACGATAATCTTGCGCGGTTCGCCGTCCAGGAAGGACTGCACCCGTTCCTCCGCCAGGGCCCGAGCGGTCAGATCCGCATCGGAAATATCCTGGGGTACCTCCAGGCGGGCCCGGACTTTACCCTTCACCTGCACCACGCAGGTCACGGTGTCATCCACCAGCAGCGAAGCATCGCTGACCTGCGGGAAAGCAGCGCGCGCCACCAGGCCGGGCTGGCCCAAACGCGACCAGAGTTCTTCGGCAATATGGGGAGCCACCGGGGCCACCATCGCCACGATAGCGCAGGTGGCTTCCCGCGGCACCGCATCCAGCCCAGTGAGGTGGTTATTGAGCACGATGAGCTTGGAAATCGCGGTATTGATACGCATATGGTCGTAATCGTCCGCGACTCCGGCAATGGTACGGGCCAACAGCTTCGCGGTTTCGGCATCGGGAGCCGTATCGCTGACCGTCACCTCACCGGTGCGTTCATCAACGATATTGCGCCACAGCCGCTGGAGGAAGCGCTGCGAACCCACCACCGCGCGGGTATCCCAGGGGCGGGAAACATCGAGGGGCCCCATGGACATTTCGTAAACACGGAAGGTATCCGCACCGTACTGGTCGGCCATATCATCGGGCGTGATGATGTTCTTGAGGGATTTGCCCATCTTCCCGTATTCCCGATTGACTTTCTCCCCCTGGTAGTAGAAGACCGCTTCCCCATTTTCTTCGCGTTCTTCTACCTCATCGGCCGGCACATAGGCCCCGCGGGAATCGGTATAGGCATAGGCCTGTACGTAGCCCTGGTTGAAGAGCTTGTGGAACGGCTCGGAGGAAGAAACATAACCCAGATCAAAGAGGACCTTGTGCCAGAAACGCGCGTACAGCAGGTGGAGCACAGCATGTTCGACGCCGCCCACATACAAATCCACCCCTCCGGAGGTGTTACCGGACTCGGGCCGCGGGCCCATCCAGTAGGCTTCATTTTCCGGGGCGCAGAAGCTATCGGCATTGGTGGGATCCACATAGCGCAATTCGTACCAGCACGAGCCAGCCCACTGCGGCATGGTATTGGTTTCGCGGCGGTACTTCTTGAGCCCGTCCCCCAGGTCAAGCTCGACATTCACCCATTCCGGATTGCGTTCCAGCGGGGGTTGGGGAGCCGAATGTGCGTCGTCGGCATCATAAGACGCTGGCGAGAAGTCTTCCATTTCGGGCAGCTCCAAGGGGAGCATCGATTCGGGTAGCGCGTGCGCAATCCCCTCCTCATCCCAGACGATCGGGAAGGGTTCACCCCAGTAGCGCTGGCGCGAGAAGAGCCAATCGTGCAGGCGGTAGGTGACGGTTGCGGTTCCGGCGCCGCGTTCTTCCAGCCAGGCGATAATAGCGGCCATGGATTCCGTTTTGCTCATGCCGTTGAGGGAGATGGCCTCATTGGCGGAATCGACGAGGATGCCGTCCCCGGTGTAGGCGCCTTCGTCCAGGTTCGGGCCGTACGGGTCCTCCGCCGGGCCGATGGTGCGGATAACGTCCAGATTGTATTCGCGCGCGAAAGCCCAGTCGCGGTCATCGTGGGCGGGAACAGCCATAATGGCGCCAGTTCCGTAACCGACCAGCACGTAATCCGCCACGAAAACCGGAACCTTGGCGCCGTTGACCGGGTTGATCCCGAAGAGCCCGGAGAAAACGCCGGTCTTTTCGTGGGTATCCGAGGTGCGTTCCATATCGGATTTCGCGGCGGCGCGCGCCCGGTAGGCCGCTACCGCTTCGCGCGGGGTGGCGTATCCGCCGGTCCATTCTTCGCGGGTGCCTTCCGGCCAGCTATCGGGAACCTGGAGGGCCTGCGCATCGGCTTCCGCGCCGGGCTCGGTCCCGCCCAGGGCGGCGTGTTCGGGAGCAACGGCCATAAAGCTAGCCCCGAAGAGGGTATCGGGGCGGGTGGTATACACATCCAGAACCCGCCCGGAGCCGTCAGAAAGCTCGAAGCGAACCGTGGCGCCGTGGGAGCGCCCGATCCAGTTCTGCTGCATGGCTCGCACTTTATCGGGCCAGTCGATGGTATCCAGATCGCTGACGAGGCGATCCGCGTAGGCGGTAATCCGCATCATCCACTGGGCGAGATTACGCCGGAACACCGGGAAGTTGCCGCGTTCGGAGCGCCCTTCCGCGGTCACTTCCTCATTGGCGAGCACCGTTCCCAGGCCCGGGCACCAATTAACGGGTGCTTCCTTGATATAAACCAGGCGGTATTCACTGAGCGCCTCCGCCTTTTCTTTCTTGGAGAGTTCCTCCCAGGGTCGACCATCCGGAGTGGCCTTTTCCCCGCTAGCGAATTTCGCTTCAAGTTCCTCGATGGGCCGGGCAGCGCCGTTGCCACGCCCGTCCCGGCGCGGGTAATCCGGGTCAAACCAGGAATTGAATACCTTGGTGAAAATCCACTGGGTCCACTTCACGTACTCAATA
The DNA here is from genome assembly GCF_051267215.1 of Actinotignum vesiculae. Classification (NCBI taxonomy): domain Bacteria; kingdom Bacillati; phylum Actinomycetota; class Actinomycetes; order Actinomycetales; family Actinomycetaceae; genus Actinotignum; species Actinotignum vesiculae. The sequence goes on along the minus strand of NZ_JBOZGG010000002.1, from coordinate 61,389 downwards.
TCGGTAGTGGAGAAAACGCGGCGCGAATCGTGGGAGAGCCCGAGGCGGTGCAGCTGGGCGGCCATATTGGCAATATTTTCCGCGGTGGTGATGGCCGGGTGCTTGCCGTTTTGTACCGCGAATTGTTCGGCGGGAAGTCCGAAGGCGTCGTAGCCCATGGTGTAGAGGACGTTCTCACCCTTCATGCGGTGGTAGCGGGCCACGGTATCCGTGGCGATATAGCCGAGCGGATGACCTACGTGCAGGCCGCGCCCGGAAGGATAGGGGAACATGTCCTGGATGAAGAACTTCGGCGCCGAGGTATCACCCGCGAGATCCCCAACCGGGTTCGCGGCGTAGAAGGCACCTTCCTCTTCCCAGCGTTCCTGCCAGTGGGCTTCGATCTCATTTGCCAGCTCCGCGGTGTAGCGGAACTGGGTCATATCCTCAGCGCTCAAGGGTACTCCTTTTCGACGGTCGACTTCGGTCAATTGTAGCTCTCTCCTACGACAAATCTCAGGTCGTCCACAGCGGGAAGGCGGCGCTGGCAGCCGCGGCCCGTGCAGCCGGCATCCGCGGGCCAGCAAAGCCGGCGACTAGACTGGTACCATGAGCGTCTTTTCAAAAATTATTGCCGGTGAGATTCCGGGTCGTTTCGTTTGGGCCGACGACGTGTGCGTTGCTTTCGCAACTCTTGAACCGCATGCCCGCGGGCATGTTCTGGTTGTGCCACGCGCGGAAATTGATCGCTTCACCGATCTTGATGATGACACGGCGGCGCATCTTTTCATCGTTGCCAAGCGGATCGGTAAAGCCCAGATCGCGGCTTTCGGGGTGGATCGGGCGATGCTGGTCATCGCCGGTCTGGGCGTGCCCCACACCCACCTGCACGTTATTCCCGCGGATTCGGAAAATGTCACCAGTTTCGCTTCGGCTCGCAAGGATGTGCCCGGAGTCGAATTGGACGCGGCCATGGAGGAATTGCGCGCGGCCCTACGCGAACAGGGCTGGGAGGCTTTCGTTCCCGAACAGCTCGGTTCCCTCGCCTAGGCGAACTCGCTTAGACCCGCGTTGCGGGCAAGGCTTGCGGCCCGCGCGCAGCGGTTTAGGCCAGCCCCACCAGGTTCTCAATGAATTCGGCGGTGTCGGTCCAGTCCCGTACCGCGTGGGTATCAATACCGAGCCGGGTGACCGGGTAGTCATTACCGGCCGGGTCGAGCCGGTCCCCCACAAAAAGCATCTGCGCGATGGGGATGCCGGTTTGCTTGGAGAGTTCTGCAATTCCGTAGGCTTTGTCCACGCCTTTGCGGGTAATATCCACGGAGGTTGAACCGCCCGAGCGCACTTCCAGGTGCGGCAGACGCGCTGCGACAGCTTCTCGCAGCGCGTTTTTCTTTTCCCCGCTCGGATCCCAGGCGCGTTTCGCTTCCAACGGTGCACTTTGCCCGAGCGCGGAGAACGTGACTTGGGAGCCGCGGTCTTCCAGGATCTCCCCCCAGGTGGTGCTTTCCCACAGGCCGAGCCGGCGCGCTTCTTCTTCCAAGGCCAGTGCCGCGTCCCGGCGTTCTTCCGCGCTGAGGTTGCGGACGTACACATCGCGCCACTGCCCCGCATCGTGAACAAGGTAGCGGGTTCCGCAGGTGGGCATGAGGTGGAGGCGCACGAGCTCCGCGGGAGTGCAGTCCAGCCCTTCCAGGAGCTGGCTTTCGAACTGCCCGAATTGCCCGCCGGAAATCACGCATACCTCGTAAGTATCCAGCAATGCCCGCAGGGCGCGCGCCATGCGTTCGGGCAGCGCGGATTTGGAGGGCGCCAGGGTATCGTCCAGGTCAAAAGCAATAAGGCGGTAAGACGTCATAGCCACAGTATGGTGCATGGGCCGGGCAGATGCGAAATAATGGCCGGCTTGATGCACAGATCCGGTCCGATACCCACGCATTCTTACGACGACGTAGCGGGCTGATACATCGCGATGTATCAGCCCGCTGGTGGGTTTCGCACGGCAGGGCAGCTGGCTGATGAGAAGCCCGCGGCCCGGCCAGACGTGCTAGACCCGCTTATTGTTCGTCTTTGATGGCTGCTTCGCAGAGCAACCGGGCCCCGCCAATAATAAGAACAGCAACCACGAGGCTGAGGAGGAAGCTGAGGACTCCGGCGAGCGCAACCGTGGTGGGAGTGTATTCACCGAAAACGCTAATCATCGCGAAAAGCGAGACGAGCACGTGGCAGCCGGCCACGATAAAGGCGAGGATCATGATGATCGGCGCGATAGAACGCGCTACCCGAGTGGAGAAGTTCGTGGAGAACAGCGCCGCGAAACCGGAAGGGTTGTGCGGCTGCTGGGGCTGAGGCGGGTAGCCGTAGCCCGGCGCCGAGTAGGCTGACGGTGCCCACTGGCCCTGCTGCGGAGCGGGGATATAGGGCTGGCCCTGCGCCTGATTCTGCTGGCTCTGCTGATTCTGCTGGTCAAATCCCTGCTGGTAGGACTGCTGTTCCGGCTGGGGGCTCTGCTGACCATAACCGGGGTTATTATCAGGGAACTGGTTATTCTGTTCGCTCATGAGTATTCCTTCCGTAACGAGCGATGGCCACGACGCGATCATGACCCGAGGCACTTCACACTTAAAATACCAAGAAAGTGGAAACGCGCGTATTCATCTCACTGCCCGCCGGACGCGGGTAGGTACCAACTAAGCGTAGCTATCCGTAGCGGCCACCGCGAATAGGACAGATCCAGCACAGGACCTGAGGGCGGGCCGAGGGATAGGGCTACCTGGACATCTTCTGGCAGTATCTCATTCATACCTGAATGATGGCATGAGGTTACGACAGAAAAATCTTGAGGTAGCCCTCCCCCGGCCCGCTACGTTCCGGATCGGCGCCGCACTGCGGATATTACCGCAGTGCCCTAGGCTCCGACCTTCTCTACTTCTTCACTATCCAGCTTCGGAGAGGCACTTACGTTACCTTGGCGCGCCCGCCGCGAGAAGGGGTGGATATCCCCCACGATCACATCGTGCCGCTTCGGGAAGAGGAAGTACTTCGAAGCGAGGTTGGCGAAGGTCGCGAACATTTCCCGCCCGGACTGGAGCTGCTGGATATGCAAGGCATTCCACATGAGCCAGGAGAACTTCCCGGTAATAGCCGGCAGATGCGGAATTTCGGTCACCGCGAAACCAACGCCCACGGTGGCCATGGTGCCCTTGTCGAAGTACTCGAAAGGCTCGGTTTCCCTGCCCGCCAGATTATTGGAAATGACCTTGGCGATATGCCGCCCACCCTGGATAGCAGGTTGGGCCAGCTGCGGAAGCCCGCGTTCGCCGCTCACAGCAACGTCTCCGGCAGCGAAAACGCCGTCGACCCCTTCCACCTGGAAGTGTTCATTCACCTGGATGCGCCCGCGCGCACCTTGCGGCACGCTCCATTCCTTGACCTCGGGCGGAACCCCCACCCCGGAGGACCAGACGATCAGCGAGGCATCAATCCACTCTTCTTCTTCCGTCTTGGTGTTCTTCACCAGGATGCGGTTGTCCTCCACCGCGGAAACGGCCTGGTTGAGGAGCACTTTCACGCCGCGATCTTCGAGAGCGCGGTGGGCGGCGTTACGGCTCTTCTCATCGAAAGGCCCGAGAACCGTGGGTGCCATATCCACGAGGATGATCTCAAATTGCTCGGTATCGATGCTGGGATAAAGCGTCTCGAAATCGAAATTACGCAATTCGGCAATAGCGCCGGCGGTTTCCACGCCGGTGGGGCCCGCCCCGCACACAACCACCCGGAAAGGCCCGGCATTTTCGGCGGCGTCCATGCCATCCAGCAGCCCGTAGAGCCGGTCGCGTACCTGAAGCGCTTCATCGCGCGTGTACATCGGCAAGGTGTGCTCCGCGGCGCCCTTAATACCGAAGTAAGCAGCGCTCACACCGGTGGCGAGGACGAGGTAGTCATAAGCCATCGTGCGCTCGTCATCGAGCTCGATGATCTTATTATCCGTATCCACGTGCTGGAGCTCCCCGAGCACGAAACGCAGATTCTTCTGCTTGCTCCGCAATGCGCGCAGGTTGTAGGTAATATCCCCCGCGTTGAGCGCGCCCGAAGCCACTTGGAAAAGCAGCGGCTTGAACGTGGTGTACGGATTCTTATCAATGAGCGTTACCCGCACGGGTGCCTCGCGAAGGCCACGTGCCGCTTGGATACCGGCAAAGCCACCGCCGACGATGACCACATGCGGTAACGCACTTCCTTTAATATTGTGACTCATACCCCATAACATAGTGGATATGTGAGCTAGTTTCCAATACTTCACTTACGCGCAAAATAGTGACCCTCAGCAAATATCACCGCAGCACCGCGGCAACCAGATCGGCAACCGGCACGGGGCCCGCGGGGAGGATCCAGCGGGCCGCGGCCGTAGTTTCGGCGCTGGCCTGCGGCATTGCACAGCTCAGCGCGATTTCACGCATCCACGGAATGTCATTGGCGGAGTCCCCCACGCCTAAGGTGTGTGCCGCGTCCAGCCCGCGCGCCTGTAGCGCCAGCTCGATTCCTTCCCACTTGGTCACCCCGGGAGCCACCACATCAACAAAATTCGCGTGCCCGCGCACCGCCCCGGGAAACGCCTCCTGCCAGAGCTCACGAAGCCGGTCCAGTTCAGTTTCGGTTCCGGAGAAGGAGAGTTTCGTGATGGTATCGGCCGTAAGGCCGGCGACGTCGCCGCGGAGCGGTTCCCGCCCCGCGGACGCATTGCAAATAACGTCCTCATACAGGGGCTCCCCAAAACTTTGTACGACGACGCTCTCGCTGCCATTGACGACTATGCCGAGGTGGTGGTCCTCCGCGAAGCGGATGGCGCGCGCATAGGCGGTGGCGCCGAGCGGGTGGCGACGCACTACCGCGTGCCCGTCCCAGACGATGGATCCGCCTTCGGCTACCACCCATCCGGGTACCCCGGCTTCCGTGAGGATATCGGCCGCCCCGGCGATGATGCGCCCGGTCGCCAGGGTAATCGGGATGCCGGCGGCGTGGAGCTGTTGGAGCGCACGGATATTTTCCGGGAGTACCCGCGAGCTAGCGTCCGTGAGGGTGCCGTCCACGTCGAAAAGAACATTCGTGGGGCGGGCGAATTCGCGTTCGCAATAGGTGATGTGCCCGGAGGCGTCTAATACTCCCAGCTGATGGCGAATCTTCATTTTTCGTTATCCCTGTGTGCCTCACAAGAAGCTACTTCCCCGCTTAGGAAAACTCGCAGATTTTTTCGAAGTTTACGCTCTCCAAATACACGAAGCCCGCTCATTTCGCTGACTCGTTGCACTTTGTACCACGAGTCGGAACCCAGAATAAGGAGCAATTCACAACCGACAATCCCATATGAACTAATAAGCTTGCGAAGCGCTTTCACTCCAGCATCGATCTCCCCGCTCTTACACTCGATCCAATACATGGACGATTCGCTAAGAATGAGGCAATCAATTTCACGAATAGTACCATCCGGAAAACGAAGCTCCACATTGGGGTAGGAACGTATCTGAGCCCCGGTTGTCTGGCGGATATCAGCAATAACATCCCTGATGAGGAAAACTACCCACCTTTCGAACCATCCACCGTTGAAGAATTGGTAGTAAGTGCCGTCTGCGGCAACGCTGACCGTTATTAGCTTTGCTTCGTTGTCGTAGCTGTAGGCTTCGAACACTCCCAAGTTATAGAGAACTGCACAGAACTGAGTAAGGGTGCTCTGTTGAATTCTCGCGAAGCGCTCGATATGAAGATCAAAACTGCGGTCAGAAGCATTCAAGTTATGCATCGCGGAGAGTAGAGGTTTCAGCATGTTACCCCGAGTTCCAATATAGACCGCTATGTATTCAAGTAAACCATCATATCCGCGCACCTCGTGCATACGTTGCAGTTCCAGGCCCCGCTCTCGGAGGGATTCTTTCAACCAACCAATATCCGGAGCCGAAAGCCCCGAACGTAGGAGGAGGCGCCGATTTTCCCGTAAGGCTAAATAATGGCTTTTCTCGGTTACATAGGTTTTAGGCAAAAGTAGTGTCTCAAGTAAATCGATGCGTTGCTCGAGCTCAGTTAATTTTTGGCGGGGACGGATATAGGCATCAAGATACTTTTTACACTGACTGAACAACCGCCACACGTGACCACCCTCAACTTATCAATTAGTTCATTCAATCCTAAAAGATACCTAGTAATCTTAGAGGGGTTGTGGCGACCCTTGTGTAATGAAACCTGGTGGAGCTAAGGGGATTCGAACCCCTGACCTCTTCCATGCCATGGAAGCGCGCTACCAACTGCGCCATAGCCCCAAGCGACTTATAGAACTTTAGTCGGAGAAGAAACGCTTGGCAAATCAGAACCGAATTTTGTGTCGAGCATCGCATTCTTGCAGGTGAGTGCTTAGCCTTCCGGCCCTTCGACCTCAAAGTTTTTCACCGGATCGTGCTCATCGGCGAGGAAACGGTTGAAGCCGGTAAGGCGCCATTGCGACTCCGCATTCTTACGCCGCTGCAGCATGGCCCAGTGGCAGTTATCCAAGCCGCCCAGGCCTTGCCATTGCGCCCCGCACCCAAGGAGTACCCCGAGTCCGCAGGTGATCGCCGCGCCGTGCGCGGTTACCACCAGCAGGCCACCGTCCATATCCGCGCTGGCTTCGCTAATCGCGGCGGCCACGCGTGCGCCCACGTGTTCCTTTGTTTCCACGCCGACACCTACGGGTTCCTCCCCCGCCCGCCACTGCGCAAATTCACGCGGGTAGCGTTCGGCAATCTCGGTGCGGGTCAAGCCCTCAAAAAGCCCGAAACAGCGTTCTTCTAGACGCGCATCGGTTGCCACCTCGAGGCCCACCAGCTTGGCAGCTTCGAGAGCGGTGGCGTAGGCGCGCTGTAGCGGGGATGCCACGAAACGCGCCGGGCCAGCAGCGGCGATATAGGGAGCCACGTAACGTGCCTGGCCCAGGCCTACCGCATTGAGGGGGATATCTGTGGAGCCCTGGATTCGCCAGGCCAGGTTGTAATCAGTTTGGCCGTGGCGCCAGAGCAGGATGCGATCTGCACTCATGCATCTACCTCAGCGGCACCGGCCGCCTCAGAGTCCCCGGGTTTCCCCGGTTCCTCAGAGTCCCCGAATTCTCCATATTCCTCGGCGCCCTCCGGCACCGCGGGTGCCTGCGCTCCGGTAATAACAGCTTCATCATCTAGCTGGAGATCCACATGCGGGCAATCGGCCCACAGGCGCGCGAGGGCGTAATCATCACGGTCCTCATCGCGCTGAATATGCACGATGAGTTCGCCGTAATCCAGGAGCACCCAGCGCGGGTCGAAGGTGAGTCCTTCGCGGCGCAAGCGCTGCCCGCCGGCATCGTCGAGTTTCTCCTCCACGCGATCCACGATGGCGCGCACTTTCGGCTCCGAATCACCGGAAATAATAAGGAACACATCGGAAATGCCGAAACGCTCACCAACGTCGAGAGCTTCAATCGATGTTGCTTTCACCTCTGCCGCTGCTGCGGCTCCAATACGGGCGAGCTCAATCGCGCGGTCCGAAGCTGTCACAAGATCTCCTTGATATCGGGGGTAATGCTGGATGCCACAAGATCAACAGACGCGGCCTGCGCGCCGTGCTGGAGGAAGAAGAACCCGATAACCAGACCGAGCACCACGCTAATAACAATGAGCAGCAGCATGGTCATCGTCCAGCGGCGCGGGGAGGATTCGTCGTCCAGTTCATCTTCGTCTACATATTCGTGCGCGAGCGGGTCGGGCTGCGCCGCGGGAACGGAAGCGGGCGGGAACGGCGCTGCGGCGTCGTTCCCGATATTTTCGACCACCGCCGGCACCGGCTCCTGCTCCGTAACCGAGGCACGCAAAGCATCGCTTTGGGTCCGGGCGAGCAAACGTTCGCGCAGGCTGCCGCTTTCGGAAAACTCCGCTGCTACTTCCGGTTCCGGAGCCGGTTCGGAAGCCGATACCGATTCCGGGGCCACTTGCGAGGCAGGAGCCGCCGCGGCAGCTGCTGCCGAAGCCGCAAACGGCGGCATGAGCGTGTGTTCTTCTTCGCCAATACTTGCCTCGGTATCGGCTTCGAAACGGTCAAAAACGGAGATTCGCTCCCCCGCGGGCGCGGATTCTTCCCGGATCGCGCGGGGCTCCGCCGCGTTCACAGGTTCGTATGCCTGGGTGGGAGCGCCCTCATCTTCTGCCAGCGGTGCCACCACTTCAGCTACTTCAGCGCCTTCAGCCGCTTCAGAAACTTCAGCCGCTTCAGAAACTTCAGCCGCCCCAGCTGCCTCAACGGCCTCGGCACGCTCGGCCAGAATGGCGCGCCGCCGCGTTGCCCGCACCACCGGAATATCCCGGGTGCGCCGCAATTCTTCTACCGGCGAAGCTTCGCCTTCTTCGAGAGGTTTTAGGAGTCCGCGCTCGCGCATCTCGCTGCGTGTGAGGCGCCGCCCGCCCTCGCTCATTTCTTCTCCTCTCGGCACGACTGTCCTTTGTCAAGTTTACCCGGTGCCTCGCGCTGGGCATAAAGTTTGTATTTTCTAATATGCTGCACCACGCCTTCGGGCACCAAATACCAGATGGGCTCGTGGGCCTTCACCCGCTCGCGCACATCCGTGGAGGAAATCGCCATGGCGGGAACCTCCACAATTTCCACGGCGTGTTTGGGCAGCGCGGATACGTCAATATTGTGCCCGGGGCGCGTCACCCCGATGAAACGCGCCATCCCCCACAGTTCCTCGGCGTTCTTCCAGCGCAAAATCTCCGGAATAACATCCGCTCCGGTAATGAAGTACAGATCCGCATCCGGGTAGACCTCACGCAAATCCCGCAGGGTATCCACGGTGTAGGTCAGGCCGCGCCGCTCAATATCCACCCGCGATACCGTAAAGCGAGTATTCGAGGCGGTAGCGATAACCGCCATAAGATAGCGGTGTTCGGCCGGGCTCACGTGCTGCCCCTGCTTGAAAGCGGGGCGGCCGGTGGGCACAAAAACCACCTCGTCCAGCCCGAAACGATGCTGCACTTCCGAGGCTGCCACCAGGTGACCGTGGTGAATCGGGTCGAAAGTTCCGCCCATCACCCCGATCCGCCGACGCCGGTGCTTGCGTTCGTCAAAAGGAATTTGCACCGGTTCGTCTTTATCGGACATGCCCCTCGCCCTCTGCAATCCACGTCGTCGTGGTCATTTCTTCCAGACCCATAGGCCCGCGCGCATGCAGTTTTTGGGTGGAAATACCAATTTCCGCGCCGAGCCCGAATTCGCCGCCGTCCGTGAAGCGCGTCGAGGCATTGACCATGACCGCGGCGCAATCCACCTCGGAGGTGAAACGATTAATAGCACGCTGATCCTCGGCCACAATAGCTTCGGTATGACCGCTCGAATAGCGAGCAATATGCGCGAGCGCCGCCTCAAGATCAGGCACCACCGCGACGGCCATCTCCAACGCCAAATATTCCGTTTCCCAATCTTCTTCCGTTGCAGCCTGCGTGGGAATATCCCCCGCAAGACTCTGCGCGGCCGCATCGCAATGCAAGGTCACGCCGCGCTCATAAAGTTCACGCAGAATCCGCGGCATAAATTCCGGTGCGATATCCGCGTGGACTAGAAGTGTTTCAGCCGCATTGCAGACGCTCGGCCGATGCGTTTTCGAATTAACGACGACGGCGCTAGCCCGCTCCACATCCGCGCTGGCATCCACGTACACGTGATTATTGCCCACCCCGGTTTCGATCACGGGGACCAGAGATTCGCGCACGACCGTCTGAATAAGACCGGCGCCCCCGCGCGGAATAACAAGATCCACCAGGCCGCGCAATTTCATCAGTTCGACGGCGCCTGCGCGCCCGAAAGCATCAATGGTCTGCACACAGTCGGCCGGGAAACCTGCCTCCGTCACCGCCTGGCGCATGAGTTCCACCAACACTTCGTTGGTGCGGATGGCGGCACTCCCCCCGCGCAAAATCACCGCGGATCCGGCTTTGAGGGCCAAGGTGGCCGCATCGACCGTCACATTGGGCCGGGCTTCATAAATCATCCCGATCACGCCCATGGGCACCCGAACTTGCCGCAAACGCATCCCGTTAGCTAAGCGCGAACCACGTACCACTTCGCCCACCGGGTCGGCCAAGCCCACCACGTGTTCCACCGCCTGGGCAATCCCTTCGATGCGCTCGGCGTTCAAGAGGAGGCGATCAATCATGCCCGGGGAAAGCCGGCTTTCTTCCCGAGCTACATCCTGGGCATTCGCCTCCACAATACGGGCGGTTTCGCTGCGCAAAATCGCGGCGATACGGCGAAGGGCGTCATTTTTTGACGTGGTTTGCGCCCCCCGCAAAGAACGCGCCGCCTGGCGCGCGCGGCGGGCCACATCAGCCACGCCCTCGGTTAACGTTGCGGTCATAGTCTCTACTTTAGGCCAGGAAGGCGCCCGTTACCGAATAGGAAAAGCCGATGGGCTCAACGGGCAGGCTGCCGCTTCGCTTATACAGCACGCGGCCACTCGTATATATTCGGTCCATCTCATGGGAATAGCGCTCACGCTTGGCGCGTTGCAGGTAGCGAGATTTCCACTAACTCGAGGAGAACCATGGCAACCGTTACTGTCACCGCGGAAAACTTCAACGATACCGTGCATGAAGGCATTGTCCTGCTGGATTTCTGGGCGAGCTGGTGCGGTCCGTGCCGTGCTTTCAGCCCTATTTACGAAAAGGCTTCTGAAAAGCACCCCGATATTACTTTCGGCAAGGTGAGCACCGAAGATAGCCCGGAGCTCGCCGCACACTTCCAGATTCAGGCGATTCCCACCATTATGGCTTTCCGGGATGGCATCCGCGTCTTTGAGCAGGCCGGGGCACTGCCGGCCGGCCCGCTGGAGGATCTCATCGGGCAGGTCAAGGAGCTGGATATGGATGAGATTCGCGCTCGTCTTGCCGCTCACGAAGCCGAGGAATCCGCCAAGCAGGCTGAGTAAGCGCGATAGCTGGCCGCTAAGCCGGAAGGCACCCAGCGCGGGGCCAAGGCATGAAGCGCCACGCACGCGAAGCTCCAAGCCACGAGGGGCGAACTGGTCAATTCCAGTTCGCCCTTCGTTGTGTTCGGGAAACTCCGCTACTCTCGGAGGGCCCCGCTACTCTCGGTACAGCTTAGGAAATCTCTGCCCGGCCGAAAAGGACCGGGAGTACTCCGCGCACTAGCGAGGCTAAATCGGTGCGGATGGAGGTGGGCCGGTAAATAATGCCATCTGCCGCGCCCATACCCAGCCAGGATTCGGTGGTATCCGCAACGTCGTATACGGTGCCAACCACGTGGGCGCTGCGGGAGAAGTCTGGACCGCCCAGGGCTTGGACCAGGAAGAGGCGCTCGCGGGCCGCGGTGCGGGTAGCCGAAATAATAACGGTCATATCGAGGAGGACCTGCAGGTCGGTATCGTATTCCTCCGCTGTCGTACGCAACGCGAAACGAGCTTCCCGGGCGCGGTGCGCATCCGGAGCAGAAAGGCGCATCATCGGGGAAATACCGCAGATCGCACGCAGATTCAGATTCGGGACATCTTCGGCGCGCACGTGCGGCATGAGGCGCACCCCGGCCGCAATAGCATTTTCCACGTCGCTGCGCAGGGCCGCGAGATCGGTAGCCGGAGTAATAGGCAAGCTCACCAGAGCCGGAGTATCAGAAGTATCTTGTTGGGTTCTGGCGACCGCTTCGCGCAAGGCCTGGGAGGTAGCAGGTACTTCCACCGCGATATCACCGCGGGCGCGCGGCCCTAAGCGACTCGCTGTTTCCATTGCGGAGGCAACCCGGGAACCGGGAAGCACAAATTCCCCGGAGAACTGGACGAAATCGAGTCCGCCTTTCCAGGCCGCATCAGCACAGGAGGCCAGGTGGGCGATGGAAGCCCCGTGGGCTGGGCGCGCAGCTGCGCCGTCGCCACACAGACTCTCCCCGCCGCCGAGCGCCGAGAGATCGACTCCTAAAAATGTTTCTCTTAAAACTTCCTCATTCGTGGTGGTGCACAGGGTGGTCAATTGGATGGTCATTAGTACTCACTATCAGGACGAAGACGGGCAGAGGGGGCACTGGCCGGCGCAAGAAGGCGCGCGCTCATAAAGTGGTGATGCCAGCGGCGCCAATGCGCCTTGGTAATTCGATAGTCGGCAAGCATGCGAGAGGTGACATCCTGGAGCGTGACAAACTGCGACATCGAATTCTCCGTTCTTCGTCGGCTCGGGTAGTTCCGAGCGATTGCGAGGGTGCTATATAAGCACTTGCGATAACGCTAGATCTTTATTGTCCAATAGGCAAGACGAACACGAGGGTTCTTTGCGCAAGTCACTATTCAATTATTCAGATTACTATTCAGTCACTGTGGTGCAATATTTCGCAAGATCGTGAGCAAACAACCTGATGACCAGCGCAAATAATAATCCCCGGCCGCACCCCGTATGAAAATTTATGCAGCTTCCACATAGTTACAGGTCCGTAAAGTAAGGCGAAACACAGAATTACCCGCGCGTTGCGCGCACCACCGGCTCGGTATTGAAGCACGCTCGCTGCCGAATGGACGCTTATTGCGGAACACGCCCGCCCACTGCGCAAGGCACCGCGGCAGGAAAAGCCCGCTACGAACCCAGCAGCACGATATCGTTCGCGTGCACCACCGGCTTCTTGCCGCGCGCCCGGGTGCTGCCCACCAGCTCAATGAGTTCCTCAACGCTGTAGGCGCTCAGGCCCCGGGCGATAACCTCGCCGTGCCCATCGCATAATTCCACGATGTCCCCGGCGGCGAATCGGCCCGAGATCCCGATGACTCCCACCGGGAGCAGGGATGCGTGGTTGCCGGTGATGGCCGCGACGGCGCCGTCGTCCAAAGTAACCCGGCCGCGGGCCCGCGCCGCGAATTCCATCCAGCGCCCGCGTGCGGATACGTGCCTGGTGCTCGGCACGAACCAGGTTCCCACGTTGTCCCCGGCCACGGCGCGCTGCACGTTATCGACATGGGTGAGAATCACACCGACCCCGCCCGAGGTGGCTAACTCGGCAGCCGCTACTTTAGTGCGCATTCCTCCGGTTCCCACCGCCGAGCCGCGCCCGGTAATCCGCAGTCCCGCCAGGTCATCTTCGCTGGTCACCTCGGCAATGCGGGTGGCACCCGGTTCGCTGGGGGGTTTGGTATACAGGCCGTCCACGTCGGTGAGCAATATCAGGGTGCCGGCTCCCACCAGATGGGCGGTGAGCGCGGCTAGCCGGTCATTGTCACCGAAGCGCAATTCGTCGGTGGCCACGGCGTCGTTCTCATTAACAATCGGAACCACCCGTAAACGCAAGAGCGTGCGCATGGCCGTGAGCGCATTGGCGTAGTGGCGCCGGTTGGTGACGTCGGAGGCGGTGAGGAGCACCTGGCCTACGCTGATGTCGTGCGCTTCGAAACGTTCTTCGTAAGCGGCCATGAGGCGGGACTGACCCACCATGGCCGCGGCCTGCTTTTCCCGCAGGGAACGCGGGCGGCCCAATTTGAGCGGGCCGATGCCGGCCGCCACCGCACCGGAGGACACCAGCACCACATCCACTCCGCGGGCGTGCACCTCCGCGATGGTATTAACAAGAAGATCGAGGGTTTCCTGGTGCAGGGCACCGTCCGGCCCCGTCAAGGAGGAGGAACCAACTTTGATGACTATTCGACGGGAGTTCTCAAGGCAGTCACGCCGGGTCAGCGGGGCGGATGAGGTACCGGACACGAGTCACTCTTTCTTATCTGATGCTTCGGGACACCGCAGGATAGTTTAGTCCCCTTCCGGGGTGCCTGCCTGCGGGTCCGTCCATATGCCGGCCTCCCGCTCGGAACGCAACTCCTGGCGGGCTTCCTCTTTGGCATCCATACGCTCGTAAAAATCGGCGCGCTTTTCGCGGCGGGTGGGGCGCGAACGTTCGGCTTCCACCCGGATATCCCGCCCGCGCGGCCCGTAAATTTCGGCGACGGCGGCAACGGTCGGTTCCCAATCGAAAACGAAGCCGGTCTGCGGCGGACCAATCACCACCATATCGCCCGGCACCGCGCCCAGGCGGGCCAGTTCGTCTTCGATGCCCAGGCGGTGGAGGCGCTCGCCGAGGTAGCCGACCGCTTCATCGTTGGCGAAGTCCGTTTGCCCCACCCAGCGTTCGGGCTGGCGCCCGCGTACATTCCAAAACTCCTGCATGCCGTCGCGCCGCTTGACGATGGTGAAACGGTCATCGCGTTCGCGAGTGAGATGGAGCACCGGGCGCACCGTTTCGGTAACCTCACGATTGGCCTTTTCTTCGCGCACCACCCGCGCCAGGTAGAAGGAAAGCTCGCGCAGGCCTTCGTGGCTGGCAGTGGAAATAGCGAAAACATCCAGGCCGCGTTCGCGCAGCTCCGGGGTCACAAATTCGGCGAGTTCCCGCGCGTCCGGAACGTCGATTTTATTGAGAATAACCACCCGCGGGCGCTCGGTCAGGGGAAGCTGGCCTTCGGTAGGCGGAATATTCGCCGCGTACCGGGCCAGTTCGTGTTCCAGCGTGTCCAGATCGGTGAGCGGATCGCGCCCCGGTTCCAGGGTGGCGCAATCAATAACGTGAGCAATGACCGCGCAGCGCTCGATATGGCGGAGGAACTCCAGGCCGAGCCCGCGCCCTTCCGAAGCCCCGGGAATGAGGCCGGGCACATCGGCAATGGTGTAGCGTTCTTCCCCGGCGGTCACCACGCCGAGGTTCGGGACGAGGGTGGTGAAAGGATAGTCGGCGATTTTCGGGCGGGCCGCGGACATGGCCGCAATAAGGGAGGATTTCCCGGCGGAGGGGAAACCCACCAGCGCCACATCGGCCACCGATTTCAATTCGAGAACAACATCGAGTTCCTCACCGGCTTCCCCGAGCAGGGCGAAGCCGGGGGCCTTGCGCCGCGGGGAGGCCAGGGCAGCATTCCCCAGTCCCCCTACGCCGCCGCGCGCCACTTCGAAGGAATCCCCGGGATTCACCAGATCCGCGAGCACATCACCTTCGCTGTTTTTCACCACGGTTCCGGCGGGGACTTTGAGTACCAGGTCCGCGCCGTTCTTGCCGCGTTGGTTATCACCGGCGCCGGGCTGGCCGTTTTCGGCGCTGCGGTGCGGAGTGTGGTGGTAGTCCATGAGGGTGGATTCTTGGGAATCAACCTCAAAGATGATGGAGCCCCCGTGGCCGCCGTTGGCGCCGTCGGGCCCCCCGAGAGGCTTATACTTCTCCCGGCGCACCGAAACGCACCCGTTTCCGCCGTTGCCGGCGCGCAGGTGCAAGGTCACTTTATCGACGAACGAGGCCACGTGTGCCCTCCCCTTTTTCTGTAGTGATACGCGGTGCGGGTGCGAGAAGCTATGCTCCCCGAGCCGAGGTGCCGCAACAAACAGCCGGGCGCCGGGGCGCCGCAAAGAGCTGAGCGCCCGCACTCCGCCCGCGTTAACGAATGACGGGGTGGAGGTTGAATCCCCCACCCCTCATCATAGGTGCGTGCGGCGCTAGGGCCGCTCCGCCTTAAGCCTGGACCACAACGTCAACGACCTTGCGGTCGCGACGGGTAGCGAACTGAACCGTTCCGGCTGCGGTAGCGAACAGGGTGTCATCCTTGCCGCGCCCGACGTTATTGCCCGGATGGAACTTCGTGCCGCGCTGGCGAACGAGAATCTCACCGGCGGATACAACCTGACCGCCGTACCGCTTCACCCCGAGGCGCTGGGCATTGGAGTCGCGCCCGTTGCGCGAAGAAGAGGCGCCCTTCTTATGTGCCATCTGTCTACCTTCTTACTATCTCAAAACTAGCTGCTGACGCGGCAGATCCTACTGGATGCCGGTGACCTTGAGGCGGGTCAGGGGCTGACGATGCCCCTGGCGCTTCCGGTAACCCGTCTTGTTCTTGAACTTGATGATGGAGATCTTCGGTCCCTTTTCATCGCGCACAATTTCCGCGGTAACCTTCGCCGAAATGCCATCGGCAGCCGTGGTGATCTTATCCCCGTCAACGAGCATGATGGGTTCGAGTTCGACGGTATCGCCGACTTCACCTTCCATCCTGTCAACAACCACGACGGTTCCGACAGAAACCTTTTCCTGACGGCCCCCGGCCTTGACGATCGCGTACACCACGTTTGCTCCTGTTGATTACGGCTACTTTTCGCGCTGGACAGCGCACTTAAACGACTGAGTGCCTAAGCACCGACCATCTACTTTACTGCGTGGACCCGCTTTCTTACAAGTGAGACTGCGCATGAGACCGGCCGTGTCGCTATGGGATGCGCCACGTACCTTAGGTTCGCGGCGCATTCCACCACCCCGGTTTACCCTTGGGATTGGGCCGGGAAGCTCAGGACCCCCGCCCCGGTTCCGGTGGAGATGGGCCCGGAGGAAATCACGGCGCGCCGCTTGGTACCCCCGCGCGTACCGTTAGCCGCTTCACTCGATCCGGTGTGGATAGAGGACGACGGCGACACCGTCTTTGCGTGGGCACTAGTCGAAGCGGCCGCGTGCGTGGGACTCACCACGCCGGAAGAGATGAGCATACCGGTTTTCCGCGCGGTGCCCGTACTTGCGGTGCCGGTTCCGTTAGTTGCAGTACCAGATGCAGTACGTTCACCGCCCGTGACAGCCGCATCCTTGGTGGTAGCGCTCGAGGTATCCGCGGTAGCTGCCGCGCTGCGCGAGCTACGACGACGCCGCGTAGCCGGCTGCTTCTCGGGCTTGTCCTGCTTGTCTGGCTTCTCCGACTTTTCAGGTTTCTCCGGCTTTTCCGACTTCTCCCGCTTCGCGGATTTCCGTGATTCGGCGGGCTTATCCGCTTGCTCCTGGTTGTCCGCCTTCTCTTGGCTATCTTTCTGCTGGGCATCAGCATGCCCGGCAGCGGCGATGGAATTCATCATCTGCACCGCCGCCTCGCGCTGCGGCGCGGTGGCTTCCCGCCGCGCCTTGCGCTTGCGGGGTGCGTGGGGTTCTTCGTTTTCCTCCACCGGGTGATCATGAATAATATAGCCGCGCCCTTCGCAGGCTTCACAGACGGTAGAGAAGGCTTCCACGAGGCCCTGCCCCACGCGCTTGCGGGTCATCTGCACCAGGCCTAGAGATGTCACTTCCGCCACCTGGTGGCGGGTGCGATCCCGCCCGAGGCACTCGATGAGCCGGCGCAGCACCAGGTCACGGTTAGATTCCAGGACCATATCAATAAAGTCAATAACCACAATCCCGCCGATATCGCGCAGCCGCAATTGCCGCACGATTTCTTCGGCCGCTTCCAGATTATTTCGGGTAACCGTTTCTTCCAGCGAGCCACCCGATCCGGTGAACTTCCCGGTGTTCACGTCCACCACCGTCATGGCTTCGGTGCGGTCAATAACGAGGGTGCCACCCGAGGGCAGCCACACCTTGCGATCAAAAGCCTTAGCCAGCTGCTCTTCCACCCGGTAGGCCTCGAAAATATCGCGGGAATCATCCCAGCGGCTCACCCGATCCATGAGTTCAGGGGACAGTTCTTCCACGTAGGTGGAAATCGTTTCCCAAGCATCCTCACCCTGGACACGCAGAGAATCAAAATCTTCGTTGAAGATATCGCGTACCACCCGCACGGCCAGTTCCGGTTCGCTCTTGAGCACCTGCGGGGCGGTTTTCGCCGCCTTGGCCTTGCGCTGGATTTCCTTCCAGCTCTTCGTCAGGCGATCCACGTCATTCTGGAGCTGTTCAGCGCTCGCACCTTCGGCGGCGGTACGCACAATAACGCCGTGATCTTCCGGCACAATTTCTTTGAGAAGCTTCTTGAGGCGCGAGCGTTCCGAATCGGGAAGCTTACGCGAAATACCGGTCATATCCCCACCGGGAACAAGAACAAGGTGCCGCCCGGCCAGGGTAACCTGGCTGGTCAGCCGCGCGCCCTTATGGCCAATAGGATCCTTGGTGACCTGCACCAGCACGGTATCCCCGGATTTCAGGGCCTGCTCAATACGGCGATTCTTTCCGGTAACGCCGGCGGCTTTCCAATCCACTTCCCCGGCGTACAGGACCGCATTGCGCCCCTTACCGATATCCACGAAAGCGGCTTCCATCGAGGGCAGCACATTTTGCACCCGTCCCAGGTACACATTGCCGACCATGGAAATCTGGGTATGCCGCGCCACGTAATGCTCAACGAGCACATCATCTTCGAGCACCGCGATTTGGTTGAGACCATCGCGTTCGCACACGATCATGTCACGCTTGACCGATTCGCGCCGCGCCAGGTATTCCACTTCCGTAATGGAACCGCGCCGGCGCGCCGACCCCTCGCGGTTTTCGCGCCGGCGAGCCCGCTTGGCGGCCAGGCGGGTGGAGCCCCGGGGCGCTGCCACTTCATCATCGGAAGAAAGGCTACGACGACGCCTGCGGGTGGGCGCTACCGAAGTATCATCCGTTTCTTCGTGCTCGCCTTCTTCAGGGGCGGCGTCGTCGTTCTGAGAAACTCTAGGCGTGCGGGCGGATGAATCATGCTCGCCACGTTCGCGCCGGCGGGTGCGCCGGGTTGAGGAATTATCGCCAGAATCGGAATCTGCGCCGCTGGAAGAATCGTCATCAACGAGGTAGGTGACCCGAATGGCGTTGGCGGCGTCGGGTTCCTGGAAGAGCGGAATATCCGTATTAATACGGAAGCGCGGGATGTCCACCACTTCTTCTTCTGGTGTCGAAATAAAAAACGGGCTCGCCGCAGCCGCACTCACGGTGCCGTGCTCCGACGCGGTGGCTTCTTTCGCCATTCGTCTACACTTCCCGACAGGCGCGCACCCCGTATCCCGTGCGGGTCTGTCACCATTGCGGCCAATGCCGCGCAAGCATATCCACGTTCGAGGGCATATCCGGCGCTCACAATCTGCCGGCCAGGTTCTTCACTGCCTCAAACCACCGGGGCGATACGGTAGCGCCCGGTACACTGGTACCGATTCTACATGAGGAGTCCTCGACCGGCGCTGGGAGGTTCCCGCATTCTCCGCAAAGGCGGCACCTCAGCTCAGCGCGCAACTGCCACCACATGAGCCCGGTCGGGACTTTCGTCCTTATTTTTGGACAGGTGTCGCTAAGCTGAGTGCCAGATTCCACATGCGCGCCGCGCCGGACAAAAGTCCCCCGCGTTCGATACCTCTTATTGCCGCTGCGGTGAGTAGGATCGAGGGTGAAAAAATGATCGCGCTGCTACGGGACCACCGCAGCGCTCCACGCGCGATCACACGTGTTACACATCGGAAAGGTGAAAAGGTGGATCCGATCACCCTTGCGCGATGGCAGTTCGGTATTACAACCGTCTACCACTGGCTTCAGGTGCCCCTGACCATTGGCCTGTCTGTCATCGTTGCGTATATGCAAACTAAGGCCCGCAAAACGGGCGATCCGAAGTGGCAGCGGATTACCGATTTCTTCGGCAAGATCCTGCTCATCAACTTCGCGCTCGGCGTTGCCACCGGTATCGTGCAGGAATTCCAGTTCGGTTTGAACTGGTCGGAGTACTCGCGTTTCGTCGGTGACATCTTCGGCGCCCCGCTCGCTTTCGAGGCCCTCCTGGCGTTCTTCCTGGAGTCCACGTTCCTCGGATTGTGGATCTTCGGCAAGGGCCGCCTCTCCCCCAAGGTGCACAACCTGACCATCTGGCTTTTCTCCATGGGTACCGTGATCTCCGCGGCCTGGATTTTGGCCGCGAACTCCTTCATGCAGGATCCGCACGGCGCGGTCTTCAACCCGGAAACCGGGCGCGCGGAACTGGACGGCATGGCGGGCTTCCTCGGTCTGTTCGCCAATACCACCTGGGTACTCACCTTCCTCCACACCATGGGCGCCGCCTTTACACTGGCGGGCGTTGTGGTGGCCGGCTTCGCGTTCTGGTGGATGGCCCGCTCTATTCGCCTCTCCGGCAATGAAGTCGAGGCGCGCGAATACTGGAAGCCTACCGCCAAGCTCGGCCTCAAGGTCACCCTGGTTGCCGCGATTATCGCCGCGCTCTCCGGCCACTACATGGGCCAGCACCTCGGCGTGATCCAGCCGCCCAAGGCCGCGGCCATGATGGGTGTGTGCCAGGGTGAAGAAAACGCCAAGCTGTCCCTCGTTATGTGGGGCAATAGCTGCGAGGATGCCACCTCCATTTACGTGCCGATTCCCGGCCTGGAATCCTTCATGATGACCAACCACTGGTCCGGCCCCGAATCGCGGCTGGAATCCATTAGCGAAGCTAATGAGCGGGTGCGGGACCGCATCCACCAGATGGAAAACGTCAATGCGGAACTCGTGGAGAAATTCGATACCGCGTTCGAAAACCAGCAGGTGACCCCGAATGTTCTCGCCTCCTACTACTCCTTCCGCGTGATGGTCGGAGTTGGATTGCTGGACATCCTTATCGCGGCCCTCGGGCTGTGGGTGCTGCGCGGGGATCGGATTATGCGTTCGGAAAGCTGGGGCAAGTTCTGGCTGTGGATGATTCCGCTGCAATTCGTGGCGAACTCCGCGGGCTGGATCCTGACCGAAATTGGCCGCCAGCCGTGGATCGTGTACCCGACTCAAATCGACGGCGTGCTCCTTATGACGGATCTGGGTGTTTCCCATTCCGTCAATGGTGGCAGCGTGGCCTTCTCGCTGACGATCTTCACGGTGCTCTACTCGGCACTGGGTGTGGTGTGGGTCTGGCTGCTGGGTCGCTACCTGCGCGAGGGTATCAATACCCACAAGAAGGTCGTCGAATACGATGCGAAATCTACCCCGAATTTCGTTTACTAGGAGGACCTCATGGAACAAACATTTTTGATGACACTGTGGTTCATCCTCGTAGCGGTCCTGTGGATTGGTTTCCTCGCTCTGGAGGGCTTCGGCTACGGCGTGGGGATGTTCCTCAAGACCTTTGCGCGCAATGAACGTGAACGCCGCGCGATGATCAACTCGATTGGCCCCCACTGGGACGGCAACGAAGTGTGGCTGCTCACCGCCGGTGGCGCTACCTTCGCGGCATTCCCGGAATGGTACGCCACCATGTTCTCGGGTATGTACATCGCCCTTGTCCTGGTGCTCGTCTGCCTCATTATCCGGATCTGCGCCCTCGAATGGCGCAAGATGATCCGCACCGAGCGCTGGCGCAACACCTGGGACACCCTGCATTGCATCGTCTCGTGGATCGTCTCGATCCTCTTCGGGGTGGCTTTCGCCAACCTCGTAGCCGGGATGAAGATCGAAGTGGGCAACTACTCTTCCGGTGAGTTCGTGGCCGTGGCACCCGATGCGGTGACCTGGGAAGCCCTTGCGGATAACCACCACTACCTGACCGGCGGGTTCTTCTCGCTGCTCACTCCCTTCACCATCCTGGGCGGGCTCGTGACCCTCTCGCTCTTCTTCAGCCACGGCGCGCTGTGGCTCTCGATTAAGACGGCCGGTGAACTCCAGCTGCGCTCCATTAACCTGGCGAAGCGCACCACCGTGATCTCCACGGCGATCACCGCGGTCTGGGCGCTGTGGGCCTACTTCGTGTACAGCTCGCAGGTGCTGGCGATTATCCCGCTGGCTATCTGCGCGCTGCTTCTCATCGCCACCGTGGTAGCCACCTGGGCCAACCGTGAAATTCTGGCCTTCGGGCTGCACTTCGCGGCAATTGCCGGGGCGGTATCCACCATCTTCGCGATGATGGTCCCCTACGTCATGAAGTCGTCGATCAACGAGGCCTACTCCCTCACAATCGCGCAGGCTTCGGCCACCGCGCCGACGCAAACCATCATGACCATTGCGGCACTCATTTTCGTTCCGATTGTCCTCGGTTACACGGTGTGGGCATACTCCGTGTTCCGCAAGCGCATTGACGCTGGCCAAATCCCCGAGGAACCCGTGGGATTGGAACCGAAGAAGATCCGCGAGTTCGAGGTTCGCTAAGTAGCACGTGAGATCGGGAGGCCGCGCGCACGCACCGTGCGCGCGGCCTCCCCTCATAAACCCCCACCTTCAGAAACTCGCTCTTCAAACCGCCGTAGCGGCCTCGCGAATTCGCGTGGCCGCCGGGTAAGCAATACCGGGCGGGCTACGATAAAGCAGAGTGCAAGGAGAAGAATGAAGCCCGTTGATGCTCGACTCATGAAATTTGCGCCCACGGCGCGCCGCTACGTCGCTTTACTCGGCGGCGTTGGTTTTCTCGAAACGGCGCTCGTGCTCGCGCAATGCTTCTTTATTGCCGCCTCCGTTGCCCCGGTGGCGGACGGCGATCTCACCTTCCGTGATATTGGCTGGCCCGTGTTCGGGGTTGCGGCGGCCTTCACTGCGCGCAGCCTTCTCATCTATATCCGTGAATCCTACGGTCATCGCGCCGCACTGCGCACCATCGCCAATCTGCGTGCCCGGGTACTACGCCGCGCCGGTGACCTGGGCGACCGCTGGCTCGCCGCGGGAAACACCTCCACCACCGTTACCCTGGTGACCTCCGGGCTGGACGATCTGGAACCCTATTTCGTCAAATTCCTCCCCCAGCTCATCCTCACCTGCACGGTCACGCCCTTCGCGCTGGTCGTTATTCTTTTCCTCGATTGGGTGAGCGCTATCGCCATCGTGGCTTGCATCCCCCTCATCCCGATTTTCATGATTCTCATCGGGCGCATGACCCAGGCTTTCTCCAATGAACGCCTCGCTTCCATGCAGCGCCTGGGCCAGCAGCTCCTTGATCTCCTGGGTGGCCTTTCTACCCTCAAGGCCCTCGGGCGTGAAGAAGGCCCGGCCCGGCGCGTCAAGCACCTCGGGGATGATTACGCGAAGAAAACACTCCAAACTCTCTATATTGCTTTCCTCTCCGGTGCTGTTCTGGAATTCCTCGCCACCCTCTCCACCGCCCTCGTCGCGGTGGAGGTGGGCCTGCGCATGGTGGCCGGAAACGTCTCCCTTTTCACCGGCCTGACGATTATTATGCTCACTCCGGAAGTTTTTAAACCGCTGCGGGAAGTGGGCACCCAATTCCACGCCTCCTCTAACGGAGTGGCCGCCTCCTCCCAGGTTTTCGACCTGCTAGAACAGCCCCTGCCCGTGGAAAACGGCACGCTCGACTGCCCGGATCTGGCCACCTCCCCCATCACTATTTCTGATCTTTCGGTGCTCGCGCCGGGCCGCGATACCATCGCTCCCTCGCATCTGAATGCCCAGATCCTTCCCGGGCGCGTCACGGCTTTGCGCGGGGCTTCCGGTTCCGGAAAAACGACGACGGCGAATGTGCTCCTCCGCTTCATTACCCCCGATAGCGGAACCGTGCATATCGGCACCACCCCGCTCGAAGAGATCAACCAAGAAAGCCTGTGGGCGCAGGTCTCCTGGGTTTCCCAACGCCCGGTGATCGTGCCGGGAACCGTGGCGGAAAATATCGGGGTGACTCCGGGCCCGGCCCTGGAGCGCGCCGCCGCCCTCGCCGGTTTTGATGAGGTCATCGCCGAGCTTCCCGAAGGCTGGAATACCTTTATTGGGCAGGGCGGGGTGGGCCTCTCCGTTGGTCAGCGCCAACGCCTTGCTCTTACCCGCGCCCTGGTATCCGAGCGCCCGCTGGTGCTCCTCGATGAACCTTCCGCCCACCTGGATGCCCGTAGCGAAAAGCGCGTCGTCGAATCTGTTGCGCATCTACGCGCGCAGGGCCGCACGGTTATTGTGATCGCGCACCGCACCGCGCTTCTCGATCTTGCGGACGCTGTTATTGATGTTGTATCGACGACGGCGCAACCGGCCACCGCGTCTCCCGCCACCGCGAGGCCGGTCCCAGAGCCCGCGGCAGCGCACGCACAAACGCAAACTGCCGCACAAACGCAAACTGCCGCGCAAACGCAAGCCACCGCATCCACCAACTCCCAGACAACCGAGGTGACCAAGTGAGTACTTTCCCTCAAGATGAACGCCGCGCTCTTATCCGTGCCCTGCGCCTGTTGCGCGTGGATAAAGGCGGATTCTGGGGCTCCGTTGCGGCGGGAGCGGCCGGGTTGAGCAGCTCGGTGGCCCTGGCTGCCGTTTCTGCCTGGCTTATTACCCGTGCGTCCCAAATGCCACCGGTGCTTGCCCTCGGGGTAGCCACCACCTCGGTGCGTTTCTTCGGGGTGTCCAAGGCATTACTGCGCTATGTTAACCGAATTTTCTCGCACCGGGTGACCCTCTACGGGATGTCCAATCTGCGTACTGCCGTGTACGCGACCCTGGCCGATTCCCCCACCGACGTCGTTACTTCGGTACGGCGCGGTGACCTGCTCGCCCGTACCGGCCGGGATGTCGATTCGGTTGGCGACGTCGTCGTCAAAGCGGTGCAACCCGGCGCGGTTGCCGGCATCGTCTGCCTGGTCTCCTGCCTCATCGTGGGGATTTTGTGCCCGCCCATCGGTCTGCTGCTGGCAGGCTGCCTCCTGATTTCCGGGATTCTCGCGCCCTACCTGGCCATGCGCGGTGGGCGCATCGCCGAAGAAGCGCAAGTGCGTGACGAAACCGAGATTTCCGCTACCGCGCTGACCATGCTGGATTCCGCCGCGGAGCTGCGGGTTGCCGGGCGGGTCGGCGCCATGGAGGAGGTGCAGGAAGCCACCGAACAGCGGATCTTCCGCCACCGCGATGCCGCGGCCCGCCCCCAGGCCCTCGCCATCGCCCTCGATACCCTCGCCATGGGCATCGCCGTGGTGGGTGCAATTCTTATCGGGAGCCGCGCCCTGGATGCCGGCACTCTTTCCGCCACCGCGCTGGCGGTCTGTGTGCTCACCCCGCTCGCCGCTTTCGAAGCCACCCAGGGCCTCGGGGAAGCCGCTATCCAGCTGGTGCGTTCGGCCAAGGCCGCCCAGCGAATCCTTGAGCTCCTCGACCGCGCCCAGCGCAGCGAAGAACCGGAAGCCCCTGCCCCGGTTGCGGAACGCGGCCTGCATGCCACCGACCTTATTATCGGGTGGCCGGGCGGCCCGGATGTGGCCGGACCTTTCGAGCTGCACGTGGAACGCGGCTCCTCCATCGCTATCGTGGGGCATTCCGGAATCGGGAAATCGACCCTGCTCTATACCCTGGCGGGAATGCTGCGCCCGCACGCCGGCTCGGTGCGCCTGGACGGGCACGAAGTTTCCACCCTCGACCGGCGCACCGTCTCCCACACCCTCACCCTCACTGCGGAAGACGCGCACGTTTTCGAAACAACCGTGCTGGAAAACCTGCGGGTGGCCCGCCCTTCGGTCACGGAAAGAGAAGCGGTGGAGCTGCTGGTGCGAGCTGGCCTGGGCACCTGGCTCACCCAGCTTCCGCGCGGGGTACACACCCTGCTGGGAGAGGACGCCGCCACGATTTCCGGTGGAGAACGACGGCGCCTGCTCCTTGCCCGCGCACTGGCCTCCGACGCGGAGTTCTTGCTCCTGGATGAGCCCGGAGAGCACCTTGACCCGGAAACCGCCGATGAGCTTATCCGCGATTTGCTCCGGGCAGGTAAGAATAGCGCTGACCCGCGTACTATTATCTTGGTGACGCACCGGCTCACGCCCCTCGATGCGGCCGACGAGGTTATTGTGATAACCCGTGATGAGGGCGGTATCGCCCACGTGAGCGCGCGCGGCACCCACGAGGAGCTCACCGAAAGGCTCGCCTCATACGCATGGGCGGCGAAACAGGAATAAGGATGCTGGATACCACAACGGTTATTTTCAATGCGCTGGCCTTGACCGCGCGCCTGGATCGCACCCAGGTGCTCGAAAATCTGGCCGGCGCCGGATTGAAACTAACCGGGGCATCCAGCGCCGCTGTTCTCATCTTCAATTCGGCGGAAAAGGTGACGAGCATTGTCACCCTGGGCCAGCCGCTGCCCGCGGCTGCCAGCCTCACCCCCACCAGCCTAGATCGGGACCTAGCTAGCCTGGGCGATGAGGATACCGTGATGTGGGATCGCGCCGAAGCGGTGAGCGCCGTGCACGATGAGAGCGGCATCACCCCGGAACCCGCCGCTGGCAGCACTCCCCTGAGCGCCGCCAATCACCAGGACGGAATCTACGGCCCGGGTATCACCAATTTCCTCACCTCCCGCCTCATGACCGGAAACCGGGTGCTCGCCCGGGTCATCTTCTTTAACAAACCCGGGGCTTTTAGCGAATCCGATATTAACCTCATTGCGCTCTTGGCGCGCGCGGCCACCATCGCCGTCGAAAATGCGCGCCTGTACGAAGAATCGAACTCGCGTGCGCAATGGCTTTCCGCCTCGCGGCGCATCACTATCGCGCTGCTGCAAGGAAGCGACGAAGAAGAGGCCCTCCAGCTCATCGCCACCGAAATGCGGCGGGTCGCGGATGCCGACCTGGCCCTCATTATTCTGCCTTCAGTGGCCGATACCTGGGCCTGCGAATTTGTGGCGGGGGACGCCGGGCAGGACCTGGTGGGAACCACCTTCGGGCGGGATTCCCGGGCGCGGGCCGTGGCCCAAAGCGGGCTCGGGCGCATTATCGATACGAGCACCGCGGCTCCCTCCCCCGATAATCCCCTTGACCGTTTTGGTCCGCTTCTCTACGCGCCGATGGCTGGCGGGGATACCGCACGCGGCGTTATTATCCTGGCCCGGTTGCGTGGGCGCGCCGAATTCGACATGGTTGATTTGACGATGGCGGAAAGCGTGGCCAACCAGGCGGCCCTCGCCCTGGAACTGGCCGATGCCCGCTATGTGCAAGCCCAATCGGCCCAGCTGGAAGAACGCTCCCGTATTTCGCGCGATCTGCACGATTTCGCGATCCAGCAGTTATTTGCTTCCGGGATGCGCCTGGCCGCACTGCGTGATGATTTGGCAACCGAGGATGCGGTGGCCGATAACGTGCTCGATTCCCTCGATAACGCCATCGAGTCAATTGACGAATCCGTGGCGCAGATCCGCCAGATTATTTACTCGCTGCGCGGCCCGGATACGTCTGTTCCGGTGGTTTCACGCCTGCGCCGCGAGGTCAGCTCCGTCACGGCGCAGCTCGGCTTCACCCCGAGCCTG
Source organism: Actinotignum vesiculae (assembly GCF_051267215.1). Classification (NCBI taxonomy): domain Bacteria; kingdom Bacillati; phylum Actinomycetota; class Actinomycetes; order Actinomycetales; family Actinomycetaceae; genus Actinotignum; species Actinotignum vesiculae. The sequence continues at coordinate 34,439 of NZ_JBOZGG010000002.1, read as the reverse complement.
CGGATTACCGTGCGCGGCGAGGACATTGATAGCGGCACCCACACCGAAATCGATGATGCTATCGGCTCAGATATTAGCGACGACGTTATCGCGGTGGTGCGCGAATGCCTGTCCAATGCGGTGCGCCACGCCCACGCCCATTCCATCACCGTGACGGTCACCGTCACCGACCGCGATATTAGCGTGGAAGTTGCCGATGACGGCGTGGGCATTGGCGAATTGAGCCGGCGTTCGGGGCTGTCTAATCTGGCCGCCCGGGCCCGGCGCCACCACGGCACCTTCTCCATCGCTCCGGGAAGCGAACGCGGTACCGTGGTGCGCTGGCGGGCCCTTATTGACGGCTAAACGCCTGCTTAGGTGAGGGGGACAGGCGCACGCACCTAGGCGGGCACTATGGCTGCCGGCTCAACCGGATAGCTGCACAGCCGCTCAGCCGCTCCGCCACAACAAGCATTCTTACTGGTTACGCCAACCGGTGGCACGCTGGCCGGCAACCCACGCGGCCACCTGGGTGCGCCGCTGCAGGCCCATCTTGGACAGCAGCGAGGTGATGTGGTTCTTCACCGTCTTTTCCGCCACCCCGAGCTGCTCGCCGATTTCCCGGTTGGATAGCCCATCCCCGATCAACTCAAGAACATTGCGTTCCGAAGGGGTGAGATCCGCGGTGGGGTCATCATGATCGGCGCGCCGGCGCGAGACCGTGCGCTCATCGAGCAGAACGCGCCCTTCGGCCACGGCCTTGATATTGTCCGAGATCTCCGCCCCGCGCACCGACTTCAAAAGATACGCCTTCGCGCCGGCGTTGAGGGATTCGGAGAGGGCGTCGTCGTCATCAAAAGAGGTGAGGACGATGCACTTGGTATCCGGGCTGACCTCCTGGAATTGATTAATAATGTCAATTCCGGTGCCGTCCGGGAGGCGCAGATCCACCAGCGCCACATCGGGGAGCACCAGGCCGCCGCGCCGCACCGCTTCTTCTACGCATCCGGCTTCAGCGACCACCTCGAGGCCCTCCGAACGGTCAACCACCTCAATGATTCCCCGCCGTACCACTTCATGATCATCAATAATCATGACGCGAATATTTTGTGCCACGCGCCGGCCCTCCTTTTTGCATCACCATCATCGGTCAATAATCCGCCCTTATTCTACCCAATCGGAGCGACTTGACATACCGGGCACAGCGTGGTGGAACGGCCCCCGAGGGTAATTTTCTGCAAGGGGGCACCGCAACGCGCGCAGGGCTGCCCGGCCCGCCCGTAGGCCTGCAAGGACCGCTCAAAATAGCCACTCTCCCCATTGACATGCACATACAAGCTGTCAAAGGAGGTTCCGCCGGCCGCCAGCGCGGCCTCCAGTACTTCCCGCCCGGCGTTGAGCAGTGCCTGTGCCGCGGCCTCGGGTAGCGCGGTCGCCTCCGGGTGGATGCGCGCCCGGTAGAGCATTTCATCGGCGTAAATATTGCCGATTCCGGAAACAATCTCCTGGTCGAGGAGCACGCGTTTGAGCGCGCGCCGCGTGGTGCCGAGAACGCCCCGCAGCGCGGTTTCGTCCAGATACGGGTCAAGAAGATCGCGGGCAATATGCACCACGGGCGCGGGTACGACGGCGCGCTTGGATCCCGCCCCGCCCGGCTGGCCATCAGCGGTGGCCTGGAAAGCGACCGGTGCCAGGTAGCCGAAGGTGCGCTGGTCCACGAAATCAAGAACCAGGCCATTATCGAGTTCGAAACGGGCCCGCAGGTGGCGGCGCTGCCCGGCCGAGCTTTCTTCCCCACCCGGCTCATCCACCCGGAACTGCCCGGACATGCCCAGGTGGGCGAGGAGGGCAAGGTCCTCTCCCATATCGCACCACAGGAATTTTCCGCGCCGCACCACCGCTCGCACGGTGCGGCCCACCACCGGGGCCAGGCCCTGCGGGGCGCGGCGGATTACGCGGGTGCCGAAAGCACGGGCGGCGAGGATGCGCCGGCCGACCAGGTGCTCGGCCAGCCCGCGCCGGATGGATTCAACTTCGGGAAGTTCGGGCACGCCTACCTACTAGGATTCCGCGCCGGCAGTGCCCTCGGTGGCGGATGCACCCGTGCCGGGAGCTGCGTCGTCGTTCTTATCCTCAGCCACCGCTTGTACTTCGCCTTTCTCGATCAGATCGGCGAGAATCCGGTAGGAGGCTTCCGCGGCGGCGTGGCGTGCGTTCTTTTGCGAGGTGCCTTCGCCGCTGCCCCATTCGCGCCCGGCCATCGACGCAATAGCCGTGAAAACGCGGGCGTGGTCCGGGCCGGTGGAGCTGAGTTCAAACTCCATGGTGCCGTCCCAACCCAGGCCGTGCGCGAGCTCTTCGAAACTCGTTTGCCAATCGAGGTTCGGGCCCAGCACGGAGGCGTCTTTGATCTTGGAATCGAGGAGCCGGTCCACGATTTCGCGAGTGGGTTCCATCCCGTGTTCCAGGTAGGTGGCGGCGATCAGCGCTTCCACGGTATCGGAAAGGATGGAGTCCTTATTGCGCCCGCCGGAGCGGTCTTCCCCGCGGCCCAGGCGCAGGGAATCGCCCAGGTTGATGCGTCGCGCCACATCGGCGAGCGCCTTTTCGGAAACCGCATAAGTTTTCATCTGGGACATATCACCTTCGGAGGCGTCCGGGTATTCCCGAAAAACTTTCTCCGCGATAATGAGGCCCAAAATGGAGTCACCTAGGAATTCCAGGCGCTCGTTATGAGGTTCGTCGTGTTCAAAAGCGAAGCTGCGATGCGTGAGGGCGCGGCGCAGCAGCGGCCGGGGCAGGTCAATTCCCCACTGTTCCACTAATTCGCGATAGGCCATACGTACTTCACTTACTCCTGTGCTCGCAGCTGGGCTTCCAGCGCATCCAGGGCATCTGAGCGCAGCGGCGGGGCCTCGTGGTGGTGCCCTTCGGGCAGATCTTCCAGGCGTTCCCCGCAGCCGGCGCACAGGCCCTGGCAGGTGGGCGAACACAGCGGCTGGAAGGGCAGGTTGAGCACGATGGCATCGCGCAGCACCGGTTCCAGATCCACGTGGTCATCCTCAATAACCGGGTGTTCTTCGGCGTCCTCATCCCCTTCGGCGATGAGTTCGGCGCGCCGCTGCGGATAGTAGGCCAGGTCGGATACGTCCTGGGTGCGTTCTTCGCGAATATCACGCAGGCAGCGCGAGCACTGGCCCGCAACCGTGAAATGCACCTGCCCGCCGATGTACACGCCTTCGGAAACCGAGGTGAGGCTGAGGTCCACATCCAGCTCGGATCCGGTGGGGACGGTCATGAGCTCGATACCCATATCCGCGGGGGCGGCAAAGGTTTCCCGCACCGGCATGAGGGAGCCGTCGCTACGCGGTAAATCGTGCAGCGACACAACAAAAGGACTGCGAAGGTCCACTATTCCTCCTCGGAATGATCAAAAACAGCGTCGGTGGTTTCTTGGCGGCTGGCGAGGACTTCCCGGCCCGCGTAAATCTGCGCGAGGGCCGCATCCATTTTTTCGTGCGCGGCCCGCACGGCTTCTTCCAGCGCAGCGGCCACCCCGTTGACCTGGCCTTCTAGGGTGGCGAGGGTGGAATCGGAGTAGTGGTTGGCGCCTTCGCGCAGCCGTTCGGCCTTCTGCTTGGCTTCGTCCTCAATCCGGGCGGCCGTGGAGCGCGCCGCGATGGTGATGGCGTCATTGGAGACGAGCCGGCTGGCCTGGGCGCGTGCTTCGGCCACGATATTTTCGGCATCCTGGCGGGCCGAAGCAATAATACTGGCAGCTTTCTGGCGCCCGGAGGCGCGCACCGAATCGATATCGGCCAGCACATCATCGGCGCGGAGCACCTGGTCAGGTACCGCATCGCGGGCGAGCTGGAGCAGGTCACGCACCTCGGATTGGTTGATCATCACCGAGGCGGACATGGGGATGGACCGGGCGTTATCCACCAGGGCGAGGAGCTCATCGAGGATCTCCACCACCGATTCCCCGCGCGTATCCTGAGTCATTGCATCTCCTCTTCCAAAGCCCGCGCCACCCGCGCGGGAACGAAACTCCGCACGTCACCTTTGTGCCGTGCCACATCTTTGACCAGCGAGGAGGCAATATGGCCTTTCGCCGGGTCCCCCACCAGGAACACCGTTTCGATGCCCGATATTTCCCGGTTCATGAGCGCCATGGGGTATTCCGCGTCCAGATCCACCGCGGAGCGCAGCCCCTTGACGATGGCGTCCGCCCGGATATCGCGGCAAAAATCCACCAGCAGCCCGCCGAAATCCTCCACCCGCACATTGGCCATATGGCGCACTTCTTCGCGAATGAACTCCACGCGTTGCCGCGGCGAAAAAAGCGGATTTTTCGAAGAGTTATGCGCGACCAGAATAACAACCTCGTCAAAGAGGGAAGCGGCGCGGGCAAAAACGTCGAGATGTCCGAAAGTGACGGGATCGAAGGATCCGGGGCAGACTGCAAGCGTCATAGTTATAGCCTAATCTTTCCTGAGGCGCTCGGCCTAGTCGACGCGCGATTATTGCGCGCTCTCGGCCGCTGCGGGGCGCTCGCTCGCCGCCGCGGTTGCGCCGGGCGCCGCCGTTTCTTCGCCTTCCGCGCCCGCGCTGCGCTGCGCCGTCCACAGCGTCGCGGTCCCATAGCGGCGCGAATCATCGAGTTCCCAGCCCTCCGGCCAGCTCGGTTCCGGTGAGGAGCTATCGCGTTCCACTACGACGACGGCGTCCGCGGCTACATGCGGGGCCAGGCCTTCGAGCACTTTCGTGATCTGTGCTTCTGTATAACGGTAGGGCGGATCCACGAAAACGGCGTCGAAACGATAATTCGGTTCCTGGGAGAGATACTTTTCCGCTTTCATCCGCACCACGGTCACATCGAGGTGGGCGCGGGCGGCGTTGTCACGAATAATGCTGACCGCCGGCCCTTCCGATTCCACCAGCACGACGGCGCGCGCCCCGCGGCTTTTCGCTTCCAACCCCAAGGCACCCGAGCCGGCAAAAAGATCCAGGACTTCCCCATCGGCAATAAAGCCGCGATGGTCGAGCCGGGAAAATACCGCTTCGCGTGCTTTTTCTGAGGTGGGGCGGGTTCCCGAACTCGGCACCCGCAGAATATGCCCCTTGGCGGTTCCGGCAACAATACGTGTCATTGCTTATCCCCTTTCCAGGTAGGTGGCGCGCTCGGTATCCAGCGCATCCGCGGCCCGCTCCAGTTCCGCCGGCAGCGCGCCGCGTTCCACGAGGTCCGTGGCGGCGGCGCGCGCGGTAGCGATAATATCAGCGTCGCGCACCGCGGAGAGGAAACGCAGGTGGGAGGTGGTTCCCGCCTGCCGCGTCCCCAGCACATCACCTTCGGAGCGCAGCTCCACATCTTTTTCGGCCAGCGCGAAACCGTCCGTGGTGGCGGCGAAAGCCGCGAGGCGTTCGGCGGCCAGGCTTCCTTCCGGGGCGCCGCTCACCGCCAGGCACAGCCCGGCTTTGCTTCCGCGCCCGATGCGCCCGCGTAGCTGGTGCAGCTGGGACAGCCCGAAGCGTTCGGCATTCATAATGATCATCATGGTGGCCTGCGGAACATCCACCCCCACTTCGATAACGGTGGTGGAGACGAGCACCGGGACCCGCCCGGCCGCGAAATCCGCCATGGCGGCATCTTTTTCCGCGGCGCTCAGCCGCCCGTGCATCTCCCCCACCGCGATTCCCTCGAATTGAGGCAGGGCGCGCAGGCGTTCGGCCAGTTCCGTAACGGTGGCCAGCGTACTTTCGCTGCCCGGGTCCTCCACGGGCGCGGCTGCGTCGTCGTTCTCACTAATACGGGGAGCGAGCACGTAGACGCGCCCGCCGTCCGCAATTTCTTCCCGAGCGCGCCACCACATGCGCGCGATCCAGTTCGCGCGGTTTTCCGGAACGACGACGGTGGTCACCCCGGCGCGCCCGCCGGGCAGTTCGCGCAAGGTGGAGACGGCCATATCTCCGAAAACGGTCATGGCGACGGTGCGCGGGATGGGGGTGGCGGTCATGACGAGGGTGTGGACGCCGCGCGCGAGGCTATCGCGCTGGTCCACCCCGAAGCGATGCTGTTCGTCCACGACCGCCAGGCCCAGGAAGGGAATCTGGACGGTCTCGGAGAGCAGCGCGTGAGTGCCGATAATAATGCCGGCTTCTCCCGAGGCGATCCGGGCCAGGGTGGCGCGGCGCTCGCTGGCGGTCAGCGATCCGGTGAGGAGTTCCACCCGGGTGGAGTGCCCGGCTGCACCCAGCATCCCGCCTGCGCCCAGGTCGCCGAGTAGTTCGCGCACGCTGCGGGCGTGCTGGGCGGCCAGCACTTCGGTGGGTGCCAGGAGGGCGGCCTGGCCCCCGCCATCGACCACCTGGAGCATGGCGCGCAGGGCCACCACGGTTTTCCCGCTTCCCACATCGCCTTGGAGCAGGCGCTGCATCGGGGTGGTGGCGGCTAGGTCCGCGGAAATCTCCTCCCCCACCGCGCGCTGCCCGGCGGTGAGCTCGAATGGCAGGCGGGCATCGAAAGCGTCCAGGAGTCCGCCCCGGCGCGGCGGGTAGGCGGTGGTGGGATGCGCGGAGCGGGCGGCGCGGCGCCGGGCGAGGACGGTGTGGAGCACCAGGGCTTCTTCGTGCCGGAAGGGCAGCTGGGCGAGCGCGGCGGTGATGGGCTCCTCGGGGCGGTGAGCCCGGCGCAGTGCCTCAAGCCGAGTGGGCAGGCCGTGGGCGCGCCGATAGCCGGCAGGAAGCAGATCGGGAACATCCGCGCTGGTCAGCCCAGTAAGAACGGTGCTGACCGCCCGCTCGATTTTCCAGGAGGGTAGCGCGGCGCTGGCGTGATAGATGGGGATGGGGCGGCGCAGGCGCTCCACGTCCACGCTTCCCTCGTCTTCCACCAGGTCGTAATCCGGGTGGGTGAGTTGCAGGGTGCCGCGGTAGGAACTCACCGTGCCCGAAAATGTGGCGACTGTGCCGGGTTGCAGGCGCCGTTCGTGGTAGGCCAAAACCCGCTGCGACTTCGCAAAAAAGGTGAGGCTGAGTTCGCGGGCGCCGTCGGTCATAAGAACGGAGAGGATGAAGCCGCGCCGCGCGCGCATGGGCCGCAAGTCCGCGCCCACCACCCGGCCGATCACGGTGACGTCCTCGCCTTCGCGCACCTGCTCGATGGGGAGGAGTTCGCCGCGGCGTGCGTAACGGAAGGGCAGGTGGTAGAGCAGCTCGCCCACCGTGTGCAGGCCGAGCCGCGCGAACGAGGTGGCGCTGCGTTTGCCCAGGGCGCGCTCAAGGGGCACGCTGAGCGCGGTCCACCCGTCCGATACCACGGCCGGGTTGCCGCCTCGCGTCTGTGCCGCCGCCTGCGCGCTGTCCATACTCTTCACATTAACACCCGCGTTATATTTTCCCTAACGGCACGTTGCCCGAACGACCCCTGTCAACACAGCACGTTGCCCGCACGGCACTCGGTGGTGCGCGCCGGGACTCTTATGGTGCGGACCGGGACTCTTATGGTGCGCACCGGCACCGTTACGGCTGTGCATTGTTTGTTACGACGACGCCGCCACTCCCGCCGCACGTGCCCTACGCCACGGAGGGAACCTTTGGCAAGCGCTCTCCTGACCGCTATACTAGTGGAGTTGTAATTTTCCTATGCGCTCAGGTGTATCTACCGAACAGCGGCAGGTGCGCGAGCGGATCCATGATCAACCGAAGGAGAACACCGTGGCTTCTGTTTGTGACGTCTGCGGCAAGCACCCGGGCTTCGGGAAGAGCGTCTCGCACTCGCACGTGCGTACTAGCCGCCGCTGGAACCCGAATATTCAGCGTGTTCGCGCGCTTGTGAAGGGCGCCCCCAAGCGCCTCAACGTGTGCACCTCGTGCCTCAAGGCCGGCAAGGTGCAGCGCGCCGCCTAAGTACTGTGGCTTCGCTGGGCTCTGGCTCGCTCCCGTGAGTTAGCTAGTGCCAGCACAGGAAGTGGTCGGAAACATGGATATTGTTTCCGACCACTTCCTTTTTATCTTTTTAGGCCCGGCACCCCGTATAGCTTGAGAGGAACCCGAAGCTCGGTGATAACCGGGGTGATTCCCGGAATTTCTCCGGCACTTTATTGGATGGTGAAACCGCCATCCACGGTCAGCGTGGTGCCGTTCACGAAGCCGGCCTTGCCGTCCGCCAGGAAGAAGACCGCTTCCGCAACTTCTTCAGGCTGGCCAAAGCGGCGCAGCGGAACCGGATCGGTGGGAATAGAGTCCACAATGCCCGCGACTAAGGGCGTCACGATGGTCCCCGGTGCCACAGCATTGAAGCGGATGCCTTCCTTGCTGTATTCCGAGGCCAGGTGCTTGGTGTAGCCAATAACGGCGTGCTTGGCAGCGGTATATGCGGCCCCGCCCTTGGCAGCCACGATTCCGGCAACGGAGGCAATATTCACCACCGCACCCTCGCCGCGCTTGAGCATACCGGGGAGGACTGCATTCGTCATGTCAAAGACGGAGGTCAGGTTAATAGCCAGGAGGAAATCCCAGCGTTCGCGCGGGGTATCCAGAGATGCCTGGTACTTATCAAAGACACCGGCGTTATTGACGAGCACGTCAATATGCTCAAATTCTTTTTCCACCTCGGCCACGGTAGCGATGATGGAATCGTGATCAGTCAGGTCAATGGTGAAGGATGATGCTTCGCCACCCGCGGCCTTGATCTCTGCCACCGCAGATTTCAGACCGTCCTCATTGACGTCAAGAAGGGCAACCTTGTAGCCGCGCTCCGCGAAGAGCTTGGCTTCGGTGAGCCCCATACCTGATGCTGCTCCTGTGATAACAGCAGTTTTCTGACTCATTTTTTCTCCTCTTATATTGGGTTATACCGCCGCTGGCGGCAGCTTTTATTACTTGGAGCGCCGCTGTGACACGGCGCCTTTCTTCATAACAATTCCGAGAGCAGCGATGGCGGCAACCGTCAAAACCGCTGCCCACATAAATGCCGGGGCGTAGTTGCCACTTTGCCGATAGAAGGCCGCCAGCTGGGGAGCGATGAGGGCAGCAACGGAATACGCGGTGAACATAATGGCGTAATTGAGGGTGGAGTACTTGGCGCCAAATTGGTCAGATACCAACGCGGGGAAAAGAGCGAGTAAGGCGCCACCGGAAGCCCCGACCAAGGCCATCAACGCAAGGAACAAGCCCGCGTTAGTCACCACGGACATGGAGAGCATAGCCGCCACATTGACGGCCATGGCGATCATCAAAGTGATTTCGCGCCCCAATTTATCCGAGAGTGCTCCGAAGATCATTCGACCAATGAAATTGGATAGGGCCACCACGGTCACGGAAATCGTGGCCAGCTCGACTGACATGCCGGCTTGTTCTTTACCGATGGTGGCCGCCGCCCCGAGCATCATCATGTAGGAGGTTCCCGCGCCCACGAAAACGAAGAAGAGTAGCCAGAAGGTCGATGTTTTCATCATTTCTCGCCAGGTGAGCTGCACTCCGCCGGGCGCGGAAGAATTCGTACTGGGCGGGGTCCACCCGGCAGGAATATACCCTTCAGCCGGAGGGCGCACGAATGCCGCGAAGATGAACATAAGGATGGCATAAACAATTCCCAGGACGATAAACCCTGCGAAAACGCTCTTGGCTTCAATAACTGCGGTGGCCACCGGTGCCGCAAAAACCGGACCAACCGCGGCGAATCCGATAACCAAGCCGGAGGCGAGGCCCCGCCGGTCCGGGAACCATTTGAGTACCGAGGTGATGGTGTAGTTATAGATCATGCCACCGCCGATGCCTGCCAGCACCCCGAAGGTCAGCCACATCATTATGACGCTGTTAGCAAAGCCGGTGAGGGCCCACCCAACACCGTAAAATAATGCTCCGGTGAAGACGATACGGCCGGGCGTCACCTTATGGGCTACGGTTCCGACGATAATTCCCATGACCGCAATGAAAATGTTGTAGAGCGTGAAGGCCAGAGTAATCTGCCCCATGTCCCAGCTGGTTTCTTCCATGAGGGGAGAAACGAAGACCGAGAAGGCGGATGTGCCCGATAAAGCAAAGGTGAAAACGCTGCCAGATATGAGGACGAGCCAGCGGTTTGGCGTTGAAACAATCGTTCCCATAGATAATCTCCCAAAGGTGGTAGCCACGAAGTTCGGTTGCCCATTCAACTGAACAAGTAGGCCTTTAGTACTAATGTGACCTAGAGTACCACCGGGTATACCCGCCATGCCACAAAAGAGAGATCAGTATAAGCAGGTCGTGAGAGTATGCAAGCAGGGCGCGAGCAGGCGAGCAGGAGTCGGAAAGCCGTAAAGCGAAGGCCCGAAAGGCCGCAAGCTAAGAGCCGAAAACTGCACAACAAAGAGCCGAAAGGCCGCGACAACGAGGAATCGGAAGGCCGTATAAGCAAAGAGGGGCGGACCCGGATAAACCGGATCCGCCCCTTTTCCGAGTAGGGATATGCAGAAGTCTTCCCGCGGTGACGCCGTGTCACGTGCGGAAGCTTCGCCAGGCGCTACTTGGAGAAATCAACAACCATGCGGCCTTCGATCTTGCCGGCCAGCATTTCGTCGATCATATCGTTGATGTCATCGAGGGGACGGGTGGCCACGATCGGCTTGACGAGGCCCTGGGCCCCGAAGTCGAAGGCTTCGGCCAGATCCTGGCGGGTGCCCACGAGGGAGCCCACCACCTTGATGCCGTCCAGAACGGTGCGGTGGATATTCAGGTCAATGGTGCCCTTCGGGAGCCCGACGCACACCACGGTGCCGGCGGCCTTCATGGCGTCCACGGCCTGGCCGAAAGCAACCTGAGATACCGCGGTCACCACCGCGACGTCCACGCCGCCCACTTCCTTCTGGATCCATTCCCCGGAGTTGATATCCGAGGAATTGACAACGAGGTCAGCGCCGACCTTCTTTGCCGATTCCAGCTTCTCATCATTGATATCCACCGCGACCACGCGGGCCCGGAAAACGTTCTTGGCGTACTGGATGGCCAGGTTACCCAGCCCGCCCGCGCCGTAAATCGCCACCCACTGACCGGGGCGAATATTGCCATTCTTGAGGGCCTTGTAGGTGGTCACGCCCGCGCAGGTAATGGACGAAGCTTCGGCCGGATCCAGCCCTTCGGGAACCTTGACGGCGTAATCTGCCACGACGATGCACTTTTCAGCCATGCCACCGTCAACGCTGTAACCGGCATTTTCCACGTTCCGACACAGGGTTTCGTCGCCCGTCACGCAGTATTCACAGTGGCCACAGCCGCGGAAGAACCAGGCGACAGACACGCGGTCGCCTACCTTGAGCGAGGTGACATCCTCACCGATCTGTTCCACAACGCCCACGCCCTCGTGGCCGATAATGCGGCCGGGCACGTCACCGAAATCTCCGAGCGCCACGTGGATATCCGTATGGCACAGGCCGCAGTATTCGATATCGACGAGTGCTTCGTTGGCCTTAATCGGGCGCAGTTCCACGTCCTTAATGTCAACGTAGCCGTCCGAGGTTTCTCGAACTGTCGCTGCTCGCATTTTCTCCTCCTATTTCAGCGGGAGCATCCTTACTCCCAGTTGATGCGGTGCGGTTCGCCGCACCACTTCTTATTTTTGCGAGCGGCAGCATAATCTTCCAGGGGATAACGTCCTGATTTCGCGCAAAAAATTCGCCTATCCGGATAACGGTGCAGCGGCCCTCACCAGCATCTTCACCAACGGCGGAAATGCTCCGGGCTGCGGTCTAGTTCGGCGTGAGGATTAACGGTGGCGCTCAGCCGCGCCGGAAATGGTCCCAGCCGCTCCCTCGCGTCCAGGTGCGCCCGTCCACGGTGACCAACCCGCCCGGATGTGCGGCTTCTACTGCCCCGATAAGGCTGAAACCTTCCGGGAGATGCGGGATGCGCGCACCCCAGGCCCGTTCCGGGCTCACGTCCATCGTGGCGAGGAAACCGTGATCCTCCCCGCCGGTAAGCACACAGTTATAAGCCCACTCCAGAGGATCGGAACGCCCCAGGTGCCGGGCCACCTCAAGGAGATCATGGGCGTGGCGGGAGAGCGTCTCCGAATGAATATCGATATGCACCCCGGAAGCGGCGGCTATCCGCTGCGCATCGCGAAGCAAACCATCGGATACATCCATCATCGCCCCGCGCAAGCCGGCGCGAACCGCGCGCAGCACCTCGGTCACGGGCGGCCACGGGCGTAGAAAATCCTGAATGAGGCGGGTGGCGGCATCCGGAAAAGCGCCCCGTTCCGGGGCAAAGCCACGGCTGAGCAGTTCGAAGCCGGCCGCGGCCCGCCCCAGATTCCCGCAGTGGATGAGGGGCTGTCCGGGCGCTGCCGCCGAGCGTTGCAGCGGGGTGCGCCCTTCCAGATCGCCCAGAATGGTGGCGCTGATGGCCATATGGCTCCCGCCCACGAGGTCTCCGCCGTCGACCCCACATCCGAGCGGGCCGCAACATTCGGCCAGGCCGCGCGCAAGGTCCCGTACCCAGGCGACCGGCACGTCCCCGGGCAGTTCCATGGCGACGACGAGGGATCGCGGCCGCGCTCCCATCGCAACAGCGTCGGCAATATTTTGGGCGGCCACCCGCCAGCCGACATCGCTCCCGCTGGACCAGTCGCGCCGAAAATGCACGCCTTCCACGAGCATATCGGTGGAGACCGTGACCCGGCCGTCGCTCAGACCGAGCACAGCGCTATCATCCCCGCTGGGGACGATTGTTGTTTCGCCACGCGGGAGCAGCGGCACGATCTGGGCGAGGAGTTCCGCTTCGCTCAGGTCGCGCACCAGGGGCCCGGGCGTATGACTGGCAGCTGGCCGGGGCATTTAGCGCAGCCCTACCCCGCGCGCGAGGGCGAGCTCGATAAGTTCGGAAATGAGATCGCGGTAGGCCAGCCCGGTTTTCTCCCACAGGATGGGGTACATGGACACGGCGGTGAACCCGGGAATTGTATTGTGTTCGTTGACGTACATCTCCCCGGTGGCGGTGTAGAAGAAGTCCACGCGGGTCATGCCTTCGCATTCGAAAACCTCGAAAACGCGCCGCGCCAGGCCCCGCATTTTCTCCGCGTCCGCCTCCGGGAGCGCGGCGGGAATTTCCATGTGGAAGCCTTCGGTGGCCACGTATTTGGTGGCGTAGTCATACCATTGCACGTCCAAAACGATTTCCCCGAGTACGGATGCGCGCGGCGCGGTACCGCCACGCCCGCCGAGCACGGCGCACTCGATTTCACGGCCCGGGATTCCCGTTTCCACAATAACTTTGGGGTCGACGGCGCGCGCTGTGGCAATGGCGGCGTCGAGCTGCGAAAGTTCAGCCACCCGCGTGATCCCCAGTGAAGATCCCGCGCGAGCTGGTTTGACGTACACGGGAAGCTGCAAACGTTCGGCTACTTCCGCGCGCACGCCCTCCGGGTCGGCGTTCCAGCGCTGGGGTTCCACGAGCACGTAGGGCGCAACCGGCAGGCCGGCTGATTCCAGCACCAATTTCATATAGTGCTTATCCATGGCCGCGGCGGAGGCGAAAACTCCGCAGCCCACGTAGGGAATGCCCATCATTTCGAAGGTGCCCTGGATGGTGCCATCTTCACCGAAGGGGCCGTGGAGCAGCGGGAAGGCCACGTCGATAGGCCCGAGGCTGCGCGAACTGCCGTCTTCACCGCGCACCACAAATCCCCCGCCGGGTCCGAAATCTGCCAGCACGCGTTCTCCGTGATATTCCACGTCCGCGCCGGCAGCCACCTCCTCCGTGCTCATGGGAACCCAGATGCCTTCGGTGGTGATGCCGATGGGGATAACGGTGTAGTGCTCCGGGTCAATGGCTCCCAGGACGGACGCCGCGGTGAGGCAAGAGACGGAGTGTTCTCCGGATACGCCCCCGTAGATGAGGGCGACGTGATGTGTGGCCACGAATGGACACCTTTCTACTCAGTGCTGTTCCCAGGGTAGTACGCCGGGCCGCGCGGCAAGGTGACAAACCTGGGCGCGGCCTACTACAGTAAACATATGACACAGAACACAATGAAGTCGTTTCTCCTGCTCGCAGGCGCCGCCGCTCTCACGCTGGCCGGATGCTCCGGGACCGGGAAAGCCGCTCCCGCCAGTGATGGCGCGGCCACGCCGTCCACTCCGGTTGCCGCTTCGTCTGCCCCGGCGATGAGCCAGTCCCCCGGTCTCACACCCAAGGCTGCCGAAAGCTCCGTCAAGGGCTTTATTGAAGGGGACTCGCAGTCCCCGAATTATCCCAAGCTCACCGAGAATTCCGCGGTGCCTACCGCGGTGCGGGTGGCCGGCCACGAGGGCTGGGACCGCGTGGTGGTGGAATACGATAGCGACGCCGATCTGGAATGGTTCAGTTTCTTCGGTGATGAAGCCATTCAGGATGGATCGGGGCGGCCCTTGGATATTCCGGGCAAGCGTTTCCTCACCCTGAGCATTTCCGGGGTGACCTACCCGGAGGATCCGGCGCAGGCGGCGGATCTGTCCGTCCCGAACCTCGGGGGTGCCAAGGTGGTGCAGGGCGTCCACGTGGAGCACGCTTTTGAGGGTATGCACCAGGTCCATATCGGGCTGGATAAGGATCGGCCCTACCGGGTTCAGGTGCTGGAGAGCCCCAAGCGGGTTGTTATTGACGTTGCCAATAACTAATCCTTAGGCATCCAGCGGCGTGACGTCCGCCCCTAGGGCCTGGAGTTTATCCAGGAACTTTTCGTAGCCGCGGTCGATAATATCCACCCCGGAGACCCGGGATTCCCCTTCGGCCGCCAGCGCGGCAATGAGGTGGGAGAAGCCCCCGCGCAGATCGGGAACCACAATATCGGTGGCCCGCAGCGGGGTGGGCCCTTGGATAACGGCCGAGTGGTAGAAGTTGCGCTGCCCGAAACGGCATTCGTGCCCGCCCAGGCATTCGCGGTAGGTCTGGATATTGGCGCCCATATCCCGTAGCGCTTCGGTGAAGCCGAAACGATTTTCGTAGACGGTTTCGTGGACGATGGACATGCCTTCGGCCTGGGTGAGGGCGACGACGAGCGGCTGCTGCCAGTCGGTCATGAAACCAGGGTGCACATCCGTTTCAAAAGATACGGATTGCAGAGCGCCACCCGGGTGCCAGAAACGGATGCCGTCGTCACGCACATCGAATTTCCCGCCGACTTTCCGGAAGAGATTGAGGAAAGAAGTCATCGACTGCTGTTCGGCCCCGCGCACGAAAATATCACCGCCGGTGGCCAGCGCGGCCGCCGCCCAGGAACCCGCTTCGATGCGGTCGGGTAGCGAGGTATGGGAGTATCCCACCAGTTCATCCACGCCTTCCACCCGGATAACGCGATCGGTATCCACAGAAATAATCGCGCCCATTTTCTGGAGCACCGCAATGAGATCCATGATTTCCGGTTCCACCGCGGCATTGGACAGCTCGGTTACGCCTTCCGCCATGACGGCGGTGAGGAGAGTCTGTTCGGTGGCTCCCACGGAAGGATAGGGCAGGCGCACCGGCTTGGCCCGCAGGCCCTTGGGCGCCACCAGGTGCATACCCGTTTCTTCCTGGACGCGCTTGGCACCGAATTCTTCCAGCACCCGCAGGTGGAAATCCACCGGACGCGAGCCGATATGGCACCCGCCCAGATCCGGAATATAGGCTTCGCCCAGGCGGTGCAGCAGCGGGCCCGCAAAAAGAATGGGGATACGGGACGAGCCGGCCAGCGCGTTCACTTCGTGCGGATCGTGGGGCAGGTGAATATCACCGGGGGTGATCTCCACGGTTCCGGCTTCCGGTTGGTAGTTGACTTCTACGCCGTGCAGGCCGAGTAGCTCCGAAACCACGGTAACATCACGGATTTGCGGCACATTGCGCAGCACGGATGTTTCTTTGGTGAGCAGGGAGGCAACCATGGATTTCGACACAAAATTCTTTGCGCCGCGCACAGTAATCTCACCGCTCAGGGGGACTCCTCCGCGAACCACAAGTTGGGACACCATACTCTCCGCCTTTCTCGCGTGTCACAGGTACCCAGCCAGCATACCGGCCCGCGGCCGGTTTCCGGAGTTATGAGGATATCCGGGTGGCGTTATGCCTGCGAATCTGGATCCGGGCGCGCCGAGCGGACCGGTACCTCGGGTAGGTGCCGCTGCGGCAGGGTACGCGGAGTGAAACCCGGCTGGCGAGCTTCGTATTCCTCAATGAGGGAGATATCACGCAGGGTCAGAGCGATATCATCCAGGCCTTCCATGAGGCGCCAGCGGGTATACGGGTCGATCTCAAAGGGGTAGGTGAGATCGGCGCAGCGCACCTCGCAAGCGTCGAGGTCTACAGTCAGCTCCCGGCCCGGCTTTTCTTCTAAAAGTTCCCACAGCCGGCTGGCGGCGTCGTCGCTAATCTGCCCTGCAACCAGGCCCTGTTTTCCCATATTGCCGCGGAAAATATCACCGAAACGCGGGCTGAGGACGGCGCGGAAGCCGTAGTCTCGTAGCGCCCACACGGCGTGTTCGCGCGAGGATCCGGTCCCGAAATCGCGCCCGGCCACCAGAATGGAGCCGGCCGCGTACGGGGCCTGGTTGAGGATAAAGGCGGGGTCTTTGCGCCGTTCGTGGAAGAGGGCGTCCTCGTAGCCGCTTTTGGTGATGCGTTTGAGGTAGCGGGCCGGCAGGATTTGGTCGGTATCCACCTCGGTTTCGCGCAGGGGGACGCCGATGCCGGTGTGCTGGGTGAAAATCTCCACGGGCGTGTTCTTTCTACGCTGTAGGGGCGAGGTCGGCGGGATGGGAAATATGGCCGGTCACCGCGGTAGCGGCGGCCACCAGCGGCGAGACGAGGTGGGTGCGCCCGCCCGGGCCCTGCCGGCCGCGGAAATTACGATTGGAGGTCGAAGCGCAGCGTTCCCCCGGGGTGAGCTGGTCCGGGTTCATGCCCAGGCACATGGAACAGCCCGCATTGCGCCATTCGGCGCCGAAAGCGCGGAAGATTTCATCCAGGCCTTCAGCTTCGGCCTGGAGGCGCACCCGCGCCGATGCCGGCACGATCATGACACGCAGGTCTTTGGCTTTGTGCCGCCCGCGCCACACCGAGGCAACCGAGCGCAGATCTTCAATGCGACCATTCGTGCACGAACCAATGAAAACGGTATCCACGTGGATATCGCGCATGGGCGTACCCGGCCGCAGGTCCATATAGTCGAGGGCTTCCCGCGCGGCTTGGCGCTCTTTTTCTTCCGGCAGTGTGTCCGGATTAGGGACGACGCCGGACAGCGGCACCCCCTGCCCGGGATTCGTTCCCCACGTGACAATGGGCTCAATTTCGGATGCCTCAAGAACCACTTCGGTATCGAAATGCGCATCCGGATCGCTATACAGCGTGGACCAGTAGGCCACCGCCGCGTCCCAATCCGCCTCGCGCGGGGCGTGGGGGCGCCCGCGCACGTACTCCACGGTGGTGGCGTCCGGGGCGACGAGCCCGGCGCGTGCTCCCGCCTCAATGGACATATTGCAGATCGTCATACGCGCTTCCATGGACAGCGCCCGGATGGCTTCCCCGCGATACTCAATAATGTGCCCGGATGCTCCGTTCGTTCCGATTTTAGCGATGACGGCGAGGATAATGTCTTTCGCCGTCGTCCCTTCGCGCAGGGTGCCATTGACGGTAATGGCCATATTTTTGAAACGCTGGAGGGGCAGGGTCTGGGTGGCGAGGACATGCTCGACTTCCGAGGTGCCGATGCCGATCCCGATGGAGCCGAAGGCGCCGTGGGTGGAAGTGTGGGAATCCCCGCACACAATCGTCATACCCGGTTGGGTCAGGCCCAGCTGCGGGCCGACCGCGTGAACGATTCCCTGGTCCGCGTGGCCGAGGGAATAGATCGGGATGCCAAATTCCGCAACGTTCGCGCGCAGGGCATCCACCTGCTTGCGCGAGGTGGTATTAGCGATGGGGCGATCAATATCGATGGTCGGGACGTTGTGATCTTCCGTGGCCACGGTGCGTTCCGGGCAGCGCACCGGCCGGCCTTCCAAGCGCAGCCCGTCGAAGGCTTGCGGGCTGGTCACTTCGTGGATGAGATGCAGGTCAATATAGAGGAGGTCCGGCGTGCCTTCCTCGCCACGCCGAACCAGATGGGCGTCCCAGATTTTATCCGCGAGCGTGCGTCCCATCCCTACCCTCCTCTTCTCTATTCCGGGGAATTATCCCGGGTTCTTTTTGCGGTTACTCTGTCTACTCTTCCAACGGTGATCGGTTGTGGTGGTCCGCGGGCTAGTTTACCCAGTTCCGTCCACATGGCAAGATGAAATTCTCACATTCTGGACGCTGTTGCTCATGTGGTGCGACTGCCGCGGGGCTGCGCGCGGCACGTAAAAGGCGCGTCGCTGCGCGCGGCACCACAGTGTGGACGTTTGCATCTCACTTATTGAGATGAGAAAATCTCGGTATGGTTGATTCTCCTCACGCTCAGCCTGCGCCCGCCCCGGAGGGAAGTGGTGTGGGCGTTCTCGATAAGGCTGCCGCCGTGCTCGATGCTCTCGAGGCCGGCCCGCAAACATTAGCGCAATTGGTGACCGCCACCCATTTAGCAAGGCCGACGGCGCATCGCCTGGCCGTCGCGCTGGAATACCACCGTTTCGTTTCCCGCGATAACGAAGGGCGTTTTTCTTTAGGGCCGCGCCTGGGTGAGCTTTCCTCCGCTACCGGTGAAGATCGCCTTATTGCCGCGGCGAATCCGGTGCTTATCGCGCTGCGTGACCATACCGGGGAATCTTCTCAGCTTTACCGACGCCAGGGCGACCAGCGTATTTGCGTGGCGAATGCCGAACGCACGATGGGCTTGCGTGATTCCATCCCGGTGGGTGCTTCTCTATCGATGAAGGCCGGCTCTGCGGCCCAGGTGCTGCTTGCTTGGGAGGAGCCCGATCAATTGCATCGCGGTTTGCAGGGCGCTTCCTTTACGGCCACGAATCTTTCCGCGGTGCGCCGGCGCGGCTGGGCGCAGAGCGTGGGCGAACGTGAAGCCGGGGTGGCTTCTATTTCCGCGCCGGTACGCGGGCCGAGCGGGCGGGTTATTGCCGCGGTGTCTATTTCTGGGCCGCTGGAGCGGATGGGCCGCCAGCCCGGGCGGGTGCATTCGGCCGCGGTGGTGGCTGCAGCCGGGCGCCTCACCGACGTTCTACAAACAACCGAGGGCATTAACGAGTAAAGGTAGTAGCGAGTAGCCGAGTACTATTGCCCGCTGCTATTCCGGATGGCCCGCTCATATTCAGCGAGGACCAAGGGCACTACCTCCTCCCAGCCGTATCCGGGCGCCACGCTCGCATTGTGGTGGGCGATCCGGGTGCGCAGCGCGGTATCCTCCGCCAGGCGGGCCAGCTGTGCAACCATATCCGCATCGGTTTCCGCCAGGAGTGCTGAGCGCCCGTCCTCCAGAAAATCATCAGCTCCGGTTCCGGCCGGCGAAACAATGGGTAGGCCAGCTGCCCGCGCCTCCAGGGTGGCAATCCCGAAGGCTTCCCGGCGTGAACTGGTGAGATAGATATCCGCGTGGCGGTAGGCCCCCATGAGCCCGGCCCGGTCTGTGCGACCGGGAAGATGAAGCCAGCCGCTCCCGGGGCCAGAGCCGTTGCTGAGGCGCCCGTGAGCCCGCCCGCGCCGTTCTAATTGGGAGCGTAACGGGCCATCCCCGTAAATGGTGAGGTGAATATCCCGCCCGGTGAGCTGGCGCGCACCTGCCACGCAATCAATGAGAGCCGCATTGCGTTTGCGCGGGGCCAGGCGCCGCGCTGCCACAACCTCAAGCCGCCTTTCCGAGCTGCCGCCTGAAGCGCCAGTTGCGCTGCCACTTGCGCTGCCACTTGCACCGGCATCACAGCCGCCACCGGCGCCGCCAGCTGCGCCGCCGCTTGCGCCACCGAGCGCCTCCGCACGTGCGAGGCGATAAGCGGCAACCGCGCGCCACTCCCCCAGATCCACACCATTAGGAATAACCGCGACGTCGCCGCCCACGGCCCGGCGTACCTGCCCGGCCACCCACGTGGATACCGCATTATGGACGACGCCGCGCGCCGTGACCCAGCGCAGCGGAGCAAGCAGCTTTTC
Source organism: Actinotignum vesiculae (assembly GCF_051267215.1). Classification (NCBI taxonomy): domain Bacteria; kingdom Bacillati; phylum Actinomycetota; class Actinomycetes; order Actinomycetales; family Actinomycetaceae; genus Actinotignum; species Actinotignum vesiculae. The sequence goes on along the minus strand of NZ_JBOZGG010000002.1, from coordinate 14,393 downwards.
CACCGGATCCAATACACAGTGCCAGGTGACAGTAGTGGGGATACCTTCCGCGGCGGCGATACGCATCGCGGCCCAGGCGAAAGGTGACACAACTCCGGCCTGAATATGCACCACATCCGCACCCCGCATCGAGGCACGCAGCTGGGCGCCGTGCCCCGGGGAGACCGGGAGGTTACCGAAGAGTGCAGAGGTTATGCGCTGGACGGGAAGGCCCGCCACGATATCGCGATCCGGCGGGCTTCCGGGAGCCGGAGGCGTATCACGCGGGGTGGCGGTGATGACCAGCACCCGGTGGCCCGCCCCCTGCAAGGCCAGGCCGAGATCCCGGGTTTGAGCTTCAATTCCGCCCAAGCGCGGCAAGAAGCAATCCGAGACGAGCGCAATGCGCATAAGCCCTCACTTTCGCACAGAGATCCCCTCACGGCGGAGCCCCTTGACCGGCTACCCCACCGGTGGCGGGGTAGGTGCGGCGTCGTTCCTTTTCCTAGCGTCAGCTTAGCGCCCGCCTCCGACAGAAAAAGACCACCCGAAATTTTTAAAACGGAATGCTCTTTGCCTGGGCGCTCCCGGGCCTTAAACTAAAGCATGGCTATTCTTCCTATTTACATCACCGGCGATCCCGTTCTGCATCGTCCGGCCCAGCCCATTACGGAATTTAACGAGGAACTGGCTCAGCTGGTCGAAGATATGTATGAGACCACCGTGGCCGCTCCCGGGGTGGGGCTGGCAGGGCCGCAAGTGGGCATTGGCAAACAGATTTTTGTGTGGGTTTACGCCGATCAGGATGAGGCTCCGGAGCGCGGCGTCGCCATTAATCCCACGTTGTTTATTGAACCTGTTAATCCGGATGAAGAGCCTTTCGAAGAAGGATGCCTATCCTTCCCCGGCGAACAGTATCCCCTGGCGCGCTCCCCGCACGCTTTGCTACGGGCGCAAAACGAAAAGGGCGAGCATTACGAGATTGAGGCAACCGGGTGGTTCGCTCGTATTCTCCAACATGAATACGACCATTTGACCGGGCATTTGTACGTGGATCGGCTCACCGGGCGCGAGGAAGCCGCGGCCAAGCGGGCCAAGCGTGAGCACGGCTGGGGCAAGAAGGGAAATACCTGGCTGCCCGGGCGTGACAACCTCGAAGATTAGTCCTTCCGCTCCCGCGCACCAGCGGCGCGGACTCCCATTCATTTTTTGTTCATATTTCGGTAACGTGAGATGGATATTTTTGGCGACATGATTGCATCCCAGCCCAGCTCCTCGGCCCGCACCGTGGCGGTGTGCGCGGATGGGCTGGGGCGCAATCGTGCCCTGAATAACCTCATTATCGAGATGCTGGAACGCGGACACGCCACCTGCGCCACCCTCCTGGTAGCCGCTCCCGCGGCGGATCATGCCCTGCGTGCTTTGGCGGCGGTCGGCATTGATCCGGGGCGGATTCTGCTTGGTTTCGCTATTAGTTCGCAGGGGCCCGGGGCTCCATGGCGCGCCGTCGGCCCGCACTCCTCAAGTTTGACGGACCGCGGCGGGCGCTACCTTTCCGCGGAAGAAAGCGCCGCTCCCCCGCAGCTCGTGCGCGAAGATATCCTCACGGAATTGGCTGCGCAATTCTCCTGGATGGAGGATCGCGGGTATCGCCCGGCGGGTATTGCCGGGCCGCGCTACGGTCGCGATTTTCGCGGGCGCGGCCTGGTGATTGATTGTGCGCTGGAGTTTTGCGCGCGTGTTGGGGTGCCGTTGCGGTACGCGCGCCGGGGTGATCCGCTTGTGGCGGCCTCGCGTTACCTGACGAATCGTGATGCAGAGCTCAGGGAAGGTGCGGCGCGGCACGCGAACTCCGGTACCGATGCGGATGTGGTAGCTGCGCACGCGCGGCGCGTGGAACGTGCGGATACTCTTGGGGTGCTTCTTCCGAACGACGTCGTTTTCTTCCCGCCAGAGTTCCCCACCGATAGTTACGGGGAATTACGCCATGCCTACCTTTCGGCTTTGGAGGAATGCGCCGGTCCGGCAATCCAGGTGGTATTCACTCCGGCCCGCGAGGATAGCGGAGCGGGGCGCGGGGAATGGGAAACCCGGCTCATGCGCGATCCCTCATTCTTGCGGGCGGTAGCGAGGGCGCGGTGTGCTGCATAGTGACCCTTATTTCGATGGTGCACATCGGTATTGGGCCGCTATATCAACCCCAATTCTTTAAGCACCGCCATAGCTTCTTCGGGATGTTCGCGAACCACCGCGCGGGCTTGTATGCTTTCCCAGTCAGAGCGTCTTTCTAACAGGATTTTCTCAGTACCCGGTTTACAGTGTGCCCCAAACTCATGAAGGATAAACAAAAGAACATCCTCCATACACGGGCGAAATCTTTTTGAGCCAAGCGGAATATGCAGATCCGAAATTGGAGGTGTTCGTCCCTTTAGGTTAGCTCTTTTCCTTGCTCGAGCTGACAGCCCACCGTCCACCATCGCATGAGTCCATATATCCCTGTGAGCATGAATCTGCACATGCGAACTCGGCACATCGGTAGAACGCGGCTGGCGGATATAGTCCCATCGAATCATGGGTTCGCTTCTTTTTGAGTGCAGTCGCAATGTAAAACTAGACTGCCCCACCGTTAAAAACTGCTCGAGGCGAGAGAGGAAGAGACTGTAGTCGAGTTCCAGATACAGGCGCATATGATCCAACTGGATACCAACAGTCCCTTGTATGCGCTGAGTCGATTGCCGATAACCCGTAGCTTCGTCCGTTACGAAGGTGAAGTCATCATCAAATAGCCGTGCAACTCCGATAAGATCGCCGGCGAACTGCTGTACCTTTTCGCTAAGAACGTCCGGCCGCTGCAAGTTCTTTTTCCTTCAGCTCTTCTTCACGGTAGAACTCCACGAAGCCTTCGAGTGCTTCAAACTCTGGACGTAGTGCAGCCTCTTTGTCATTCATCCAGTAGTTTTCCGCTCGTTCGTTATAGTCCTCGCGGGTGGTGCGTAGCTCGTCCAAAATCTCATTCTGACGGGCGAGTACTTGGTCGAGACTTGTATATCTTCCTCGGATAATCATGTGGTGACACCTCCATCCTTATGGCCCCAGCCTAATAGAAATAGTGCGCTGCGCAAATAGGAAGTTAATAGAAAAGTTGCCGTCTCCAACCCGAACTTTCACCTGGAATAATAACGAAATAGCGTACATTTCAGTTTCTGAAAGCGCCATTCGTATCGTCGCGGCGGAACGACTCAAGGCGGGAAAACCGAAACTTTCCCACCTTGTGCTGTACCCCGTACCGGATTTGAACCGGTGTTACCGCCGTGAGAGGGCGACGTCCTAGGCCGCTAGACGAACGGGGCCTATGAGGATGCCGAAGCATCATCGCTGGGGTACCAGGACTCGAACCTAGAATGGATGAACCAGAATCACCTGTGTTGCCAATTACACCATACCCCAAGGGTGTGGACCTCAGAATCATTACGTTCCCGAGGACGACAGATAAAGAGCTTAGTGGAATCTCCTCAAGCTGGCAAATCCACTAGACGTGTGACGCACCACGTTCTCGGCCCGCGCTAGTTCAGGCGGCACACACGTTCAAACTGCACCCTGCACCGGTGCAAACGGCCGGCCAGCTCGAACTGCACCCGCGAAAGCAATGCCGAAACCCGCCGCTACCATTCACGCACGCGGCCCTGCCGCGCAGCTTCTTCCCGCAAGGCCTCCGGTATCCGCAGCCAGATTCGCGAGCCGGGCGTGCAACCGGTGAGCATCGTATAGCCGTCACAGACAGGCAGCGGGGAAAACATAGTGCGCACGGCCCCGGCGATGGTGATGTCCACAGCGTCGTAATCGCGGCGGGCCCGCGTCCAATTAACCGTGTAGGTATCCAGGCCGTCAAGGGTCTCCGGACTCCACATCCGATCCAGGGGAATCTGGAGCGGGTAGCGCTTCACCAGCGTGATCCAGTCCTCCGCGGTTACAATCCGAAAGATTCGCGACTGATCCGGCTGCGCCACCTCCGGGAGTTCGGTAGCGAGCAGGTGGGAGCGCGGGTAGTCGCCGGCGTCGTCGCCGAAAAACGACCAGGTGCTGGAGAGCTCCCCGAGGGAGTGTCCGGCGAAGAACTCGCCCACGTCGAAACTGAGGTAGCTGAAGGCAAGATAGTCTTCCGGGCGTGCCGGATTATCCGCCGGGCCGAGGATCTCGATGATTTGCGAACTGATATCCCAGCCAAGCGGCCTACGGCTGCGGCGGGAGCGGTGACTGCGGCGGCGGCTGGGCAGCGCGACCTCGTGGAGGCGTAACTGCCCAGGCCCGAAACCGACCTCCCATTCGGGTGGAATGCGCTGCTGAAGTGCAGAATCCAGCGCAGCGGCATCGCGCACACTCAAGGCCCAATCCGCGGCAAGAACGCGCTCAATATCCGCGTTAAAAGCAAAATGGATGGAAAACTCCCCCAGCGCCAAATTCGCGCGCTGAAAAGGCCCCAGCTCAGCTACCAGCCAGGACGGTTGGGGATTTTCCGCACCGCATAGCTCCACCCGCGGGACGCACTCCACGCTGCCATCATCCATGGTGAGGGGTTCGAAGAAGATCCGGCCGCCTGCGCCCGCAGCTACCCGCTCCCAGGCCCTTCCCCAGGCACGCAGGTAGGTTCCCTGCGCGGGAAAAGACGCGGCGGGCCGCGGCGGCGGCGTACATACCACCATCGCGGCCCTCCTCACGCGCGTATGAGCGCTTACCCGGAAATTTTTTCCAGGAGTTGGTCAATGCGCGCCACCGCTTCCTCACGCCCGAGGATAGCGATGGAGTCAATCACCGGAATGGATACATTCGTGCCCGTCATCGCCACGAAAAGCGGGCCGAAGGCGAAGCGCGGTTTGATACCGAGGCCCTCCACCAGCGCCGCATCGAGAGCGGGCTTAATAGCTTCCGGCGTGAAATCATCCAGAGCGCTCAGGGCCTCGCGAGCGCCGCGCAGCGCTTCGGGCGCCGAATCGCGCAGCTTGGAGAGGGCTTTCTCGTTGTAGTCCAGCTCCGCCGCGCTCACGAAAAGGAAGCCGAGCAGATCCCGGGCCTCCCCCAGCAGCTGCATGCGGGTCTGCGCCAGCGGTGCCGCCGCGTCAAGAATTTCCCGTTCGCGATCCGTGAGCTCCTCATAGGCGCCGCCACTCAGCACCTCGCTGAGATAAGGAACGAGGCGCCGGGTGTAATCGGCCACGTCAAGGAGACGGATATGGTCCGCATTAATGGCCACGCACTTTTTGTCATCAAAACGTGCCGGATTCGGATTGACATTGTGGATATCGAAATGCTCCACAAGTTCTTCCTTGCTGAACACATCGCGTTCGGCGGAGAACGACCACCCGAGCAGGGCCAGGTAGTTGAGCAGGCCCTCCGGGATCATGCCGCGTTCGCGGTGGAGCAGCAGATTCGATTCCGGATCGCGCTTGGACAGCTTCTTGTTACCCTCCCCCATCACGTAGGGCATATGGCCGAAGCGCGGCGTCCACTTCGCGATGCCCAGTTCTTCCAGGGCACGGTAGAGCACGATCTGGCGCGGCGTGGAGGAGAGCAGATCCTCCCCGCGCAGCACATCCGTTACCTCCGTGAGGGCATCGTCAATGGGATTGGTGAGGGTGTAGAGCGGATCGCCATTGGCGCGCACAATCACGTAATCCGGGGTGGAGCCGGCGCGGAAAGTAATATCCCCGCGGATCACATCGGTGAAGGTAATATCCTCATCGGGCATGCGCATGCGCAGTACCGGTTCGCGCCCTTCCGCGCGGTAGGCGGCCTTTTGTTCTTCGGTGAGGTTGCGGTCATAGCCGTCGTACCCGAGCTTGGGATCCTCCCCGCGTTCGCGGTGGCGCGCCTCGATTTCCTCCGGGGTGGAGAAAGATTCGTAGGCATAGCCGCGTTCCAGGAGCTGAGCCGCGACCTTGCGGTAGATATCCCCGCGCTGGGATTGCCGGTAGGGACCGTGCGGGCCGCCCACCTCAACTCCTTCATCCCAGTCCAGCCCGAGCCAGCGCAGGGAATCAAGAATCTGGTGATACGACTCTTCAGAATCACGGGCTGCGTCGGTATCTTCAATGCGGAAAATAAAAGTTCCACCCACGTGCCGGGCGTAGGCCCAGTTAAAGAGGCAGGTGCGTACCATACCGACATGCGGGGTGCCGGTGGGTGAGGGACAGAAACGAACTCGGATCTCGCGTCCGGTAGCAGTTGTGATAGCCATGATGGGTTAAGGATACGCTACGGATATGACATATGATTTCGACACTCGCACCGTCTCCGATCTCATCGCGCAGGGCTCGCATAAGTGGTCTGCTTTCGGGGATGCCATCGCCATGTGGGTGGCCGAAATGGACTTGGGAATCGCGCCGGAAATTCGCGATTACCTGGTGAGCGCAGCGCAGCGTGGCACCCTCGGCTACCTTCCTCCCCGCGAAATTCCGGGGATTATGAACGCAGTTTCCACGTGGCTCGGCCACTTCGGCCCGGCACCCGACCCGGAGCGCATGTTCCTCATTCCTGAAGTTCTCAGCGCATTGCGGATCACGATTACCCAGTTCACAGCCCCGGACGCTCCGGTGATTGTCCCCACCCCGGCTTATATGCCGTTCCTCACACTTCCCGGTGAGTACGGGCGGGAGGTGCGCCAGGTGCCCTCGATTTTCCGCGAGGGTCGCTGGGAGCTGGACCTCGAGGCGCTGGAACCGGCGCTCACCCCCGGCTCCCTCCTGGTGTTGTGTAATCCGTGGAACCCGGCGGGCCGATGTTTGACCGGTCCGGAGCTTGACGCGGTTGCGGCCGTGGTGGAGCGGTGCGGGGCCCGGGTTTTTGAGGATTCCATTCACGCCCCGGTACTCATCGACGGCACCTACGTTCCTTACGGCCCGCGCAGCGCGGCCACCCGCGCGCATACGATCAGCGCGATTAGCGCGACGAAGGGCTGGAATATCCCCGGCCTCAAGGCCGCGCAGCTCATTTTTTATAACGACGACGACGCAGCCCGCTACGCGCCCCATGCCAATGCCTGGAGCTCCCCGACTTCCACGCTGGGAGCCCGGGCCACCACAATTGCCTTTACGCAGGCGCTGGATTGGAATCGCGAGGTGTGCTCCTATATTGGGGACACTCTGCGGATCGTGGAGGAGCGGGTCCGGGCCTGGCCCGGGGTACGCATGGCCCACGTGGAAGGTACCTATATTGCTTTCCTCGATTTTTCCGAGGCGGAATGTGTGCGCGCGGAGGAGGAACGTGCCCGCAAAGAGGGGCGCGAGCCGAAGGGCGCCGTCGCCGCGATATTGGAGCGGACCAATGTGGCACTCACGCCCGGACGGGCATCGGGCACCGGTTATGAGCAATGGGCACGCATGGTGCTGGCCACCCCGCGCGCAATTGCGCTGGAGGCCCTGGATCGGATCGAAGGGCTGCTGGAAGCGGGAGCATGACGTGTTTTGAACGCACCTTCGGGGCGCCGCGCAACGCGCGCGCACGAACGCGGCGGCGTAACGCAACCGCAAGCCAATTTCAACGCTCCTTCGGGGCGCCTGTCGCTAAAGTCTAGGTGAAATACTAAGGTTAATGATATGAAAATAGCACGCTTGAGTTTGAGCCAGGGGCCGCGCTACGCGGTCTACGACGAAGGCGCCGATGACTTCGTTATCCTCGCCGATGATCCGATTTTCGGGGAAATTCAGCCGACCGGGGAACGGGTGGCCGCCGCCGATGCCGTGCTCCTCTCCCCCATGATTCCGCGCTCGAAGGCGATTGGCTTCGGTAATGCGACCGCGCCGGGCGCCACCGCCGCTGATCTTTTCTTCTTCATGAAACCCAATACGGCGGTATGCGGGCCCGATGATCCGATTATTATTCCGGAGTGGGCCAGCGAAGGCCTCGCCCACGAAGTGGAGCTCGGAATTATTATCGGCCGGGTTGCCAAGGATGTTCCCGAGGAGCGCGCGCTGGAGGCCGTTTTCGGTTACACCATTATTAATGATGTGACGGCCCGCGGGGATGTGAACGGGGCGCAGAAGATGTTTGATACCGCGCTGCCGGTGGGCCCCTATATTCTCACGGATATTGATGTGAGTGATCTGGCGATGACCTCGCGGGTGAACGGGGAAACCTACACCCGGGCGCGGACCTCCGATTATCCGCTTTCCGTGGCGCAGTCGGTGGCGGCGGCGTCGCGGCGCTGCACCCTGCTTCCCGGCGATATTATTCTGCCCGGTGCTTTTAACGGTGAGCCCCCGCTGAAAGCGGGCGACGTCGTGGAATGTGAAATCGAAGGTTTCGGGGTGCTGCGCAACCCGGTCCTCGCGGCGAACTAAATAAAGCGGGCATCAACTACACAACCGGGGCCGCACCCGCGCCGCGGGCAGGCCCATGCAGGAGGATAGATGAAGAAGCATCGCGATGGTTCCCTATCGCAAAAAGCTCCTTTCAAAAACGAGTCGTATCACACGGTTCCGTGGCTGCTCGCGCAGCGGCAACGCAAGCATCCGCGTGATATCGCGGTGCATATCCAGAGCTCGATTGGTGGGAACTGGAAACCGTTGACGATTACGGAATTCCTCGAGCAGGTGCGGCTCACCGCCCGCGGGCTCATCGGCCTGGGGCTCGGGCACGGCGAACGCATCGGCATCCTCGCGGCCACCTCCTACGAATGGGCACTGCTCGACGCAGCCGCTTTGCATATCGGGGTGGTGCCGGTCCCTATTTATGAAACAAGTTCCGCCAAACAGATCGCGTGGATGGTTGCCGATGCGCAGATCACCCATATTTTCACCGATACTCGCGCCCACGCGGAACTGGTGGATTCGGTGACCCCGCCCGCGATTCCGCCCGCAACCGTCATGACGGAAGATTGGCGCGCCGCGCTCAATGCCGCGGCCCTCGAGGTTCCCGAAGAGGACCTGGATGCCCGCATCGCTGCGGTCACGGCCGATTCGCTCGCCACCATTATTTACACCTCGGGCACCACCGGGGATCCCAAGGGCGTGGAGCTCACCCACGGGAATTTCGCGCGTACCGTGCTGGGAACCTGGCATTACGAACCGGAGATCCTCAATAATCCGCAGGCTTCGCTGCTGCTCTTCCTCCCCATGGCGCATGTGATGGGGCGGATTTGCGCCTACTTCGGGCTCGCCACCCGCATTTCGGTGGGCTTCGTGGGGAATCTCAAGAACCTCATGAGCGACCTGGAAACTTTCAAACCCACCCTGCTGCTGGTGGTGCCACGGGTGCTGGAAAAGGTCTATAACGCGGCCGAGGCGAAAGCCGGGGCGGGCCTGCGGCGTCGGATTTTCCGGTGGGCGGCCGATATTGCGGTGCAGAACGGCACCCGGCGCCGGCGCAGCCCCATTTTCGCAGTGAAACGCGCGCTGGCACGCAAACTAGTTTTCAATAAATTGCGCGAGGCGATGGGCGGGCGGATTCGTTTCGCGATTTCCGCCGGGGCGCCGCTGGGCACCCGCCTGGGGCGCTTCTACCGCGGCATCGGACTCACGGTTGTGGAAGGTTACGGCCTCACGGAAACCACCGGTCCGGCAAATGCCACGCGCGCGGCAAATCCCGTGCTGGGTACCGTTGGATGGCCGCTTCCGGGCATGCGTATGAAACTTGCCGACGACGGCGAAGTCTTGGTCAAGGGCCACTCTGTCTTCCGCGGTTACCATAACAATCCCGAAGCTACCGCGGCTGCCTTTGCGGACGGCTGGTTCCACACCGGGGATCTCGGGACGCTCGATAAGCGCGGCAACCTCACTATTACCGGGCGGAAGAAGCATCTTATTGTGACGGCCGGCGGTAAGAATGTGGCGCCGGCGGTGCTGGAGGATAAGCTGAGCTCGCATCCCCTTATCTCCAATGTGGTGGTTTTGGGTGACGGGGAGCCCTTCATTTCCGCGCTCATTACTCTGGACGCGCAGATGCTTCCCTCCTGGCTTTCCTCGCACGGTTTGCCGAAGATGAGCCCGGCCGAGGCGATGAATTCCGAGGCCGTGAATGCTTCGCTCCAGCGCGCGATTGACCGCACGAATGCTCAGGTTTCGCGGGCGGAGTCCATCCGGAAATTCGTGATTGTGCCCGGTGATTTCAGCGAGGCGAATGGCCTGCTCACGCCGTCGCTGAAGGTGCGCCGCGAAGTGGTGCTCGAACGGTACCGCGATGTGGTGGATGGTATTTACGGGGCGAATCATTCCGAGTCCACAAAGAAATCGGAGGCGAAGGAACGCCGGCGGGCGGCCCGAAAAGAACGGCGGGTACAGCGCCGGCTTGAACGGCTGCGGCGGCGCGGCGGGCGCGATGGGCGTGGCACGGCCGGGCAGCTCGGGGAGCGCTCCGGGCAGCAGCCTGGCGAGCCGGCCGGCGGTGAGAAGTAACGCGATGGGGATTGATGGGCGGACGGTTAGTTATGCCGTCATCGGGCACCCGGTGGGCCATTCCCGCTCCCCCGCCATGCATAATGCTTCTTTCGGACACCTGGGTGTAAACGCTGTTTACCTGGCTTTTGATATTGCTCCGGTTGCGGGTGCACGGGCGGTCACGGCTTTGCGTGACCTTGGTTTTGGCGGTTTTAACGCGACGATGCCGCATAAAACTGCCGTGTATGAGAGCGTTGATGAACTCTCCGACGACGCCCGTCTCATGGAGTCTGTAAACACTGTTCACATCCGCGAGGATGGGAGCACGGTTGGTCACAATACCGATGGCCGCGGTGCTTTTGCGGCGGTCCGGGCAGCCGGATACGATCCTGGCGATTCGGTGGTGATTCTAGGGGCGGGTGGAGCTTCGCGCGCGATCTATACCCGAGCTGCCCTCGAAGGGGTGTCCCATATCCGAGTCTTTTCACGGCGCGGGCAGAATTACGAGCGCGCTATCGAGATTTTGGCTCGTTTGCGTGCCGAAACCGGTGTGGATGCCCAGCTTTGTGACCTTTCCGACGAAAGCGCGCTGCGCAGCGAGGTTGAGGCTAGTTCCCTTCTAGTCAATGCCACAAGCGTGGGGATGAGTGCCCATCCGGGTGCTCTGATCCCCGAAAGCTGGCTGCACCCGGGCCATATTGTTTTTGATGCGGTGTACGAACCGCTGGAGACGGAGCTGCTGCAGCGCGCTCGCCGCGCCGGCGCGGGATGCGTATCCGGCCTGGATATGCTGCTGTGGCAGGGCGTTTTCGCCGAAGAAATCTGGCTGGGCCGCACCGACATTCCCGTGGAGGTCATGCGGGCGGCCCTGTGCCAGTAGATTATCGCGCTCGATAGCGGGTTTATCTTTCCCTTTCGCGCTAGTTTTCTGCTCTATGTGCGCCGGTACCACCAGCGGATTCAACCAGAGCAGCTTCCGGATCTGCTGCGCTCGGGCCGGGAGTGCCATCGCCATAGCGAATAATATGGTTCTCGTTCATATCGTCTTCTTCGAGCATCCGCAGCTGTTCCTCACGGCTGAGCATCTGAATACCCCAGCCGGTTGCGGCCAGGATAAGCGCTACGATCATGCCGGACCAGTTAACAACAGCCCACGGAACGTATTGCAGCGTTTCTACCCCGAGGGTTGCCGCCATGTATGCACCGGCGGCCGTCCACGGGAATAGCGTTTCGGTCACGGTCACAGAGTCCTCGAGGGTACGCCCCAATGTCATGGGGTGATAGCCGCGGCGCACATATGCCGGGCGCAGTACTTCGCCGGGCATAATGACGGAGATTTGGCCGTTACAGGTCACCGAAATGGTTCCCAGCCCCACGCCGATGGTGCTGGCGACCAAGCCGAAGCGCGACTTGACGCGGTGCAGCAGCTTCTCAATAAGGTAATCGAGTGAGTGCGAAACACCCATAATTCCAGCGAACGCCAAGGCGCAGAAGCAGATAGCCAGGGTTCCCAGCATAGAGTTCATTCCGCCACGTTCCAGCAGGGTCACCATGTCATCGCTGGGGGTCAGGCTGGCCCATTCGGGCCGCTGAATCATATCCAGGTTGAAGCCTTTGACAAGCGCGGTGAAAGCGTCCGCAATACTCGACTTCTGGAAGACGAAGGTATTGAAAAGGCCGAGGGCAACACCCGCCATCATGACCGGAATAGTCGGGAAACGTAGCGCCGCGCCAACAAGGACGACAATAGGGGGCACCAGAAGCCACGGAGTGAGGTGGAAGCCGGCCGCTAATTGGTCAAGAGTTTCTTGCACCGCGGAGGTATCAACTCCAGCGGCGGATCCCTTGATCCCCACGATCGCGAAAACAATAACGCCGATGATGAGCGCGGTTCCGGTGGTCCATGTCAGATTCTTGATATGGGTGAACAGCGGCACGCGGGTAATCATCGCGGCGATATTTGTCGAATCGGATAGCGGGGAGAACTTGTCACCGAAGTAGGCACCGGAAACAACCGCTCCCGCGATCATTGGCAGATCAGCACCCAAGCCGATGGCGATACCCATAAAGGCGACGCCGATGGTGCCTGCGGATCCCCACGAGGTTCCGGTGCAGAGCGATACGACGGCGGTACCGAGCAGGGCGACCAGGGCCAGCCACCGCGGGTCAATAATGGCCAGGCCCCAGTACACGAGATACGGGATTGTTCCTGAGATCATCCACGCGCCGATGAGTAACCCGACGGTGAGGAGGATGAGGAGCGCCGGCCAGGCTTTCGCGGTCTTTTCAGCTACGGATTCTATCATCTCATCCCAGCTGTATCCCAGATATTTTGCAACGCAGGCGGCGACCGCTGCCGCTGCGATAATCATGGGTTCAACAGGCAAATCAAAGCCGATGTATCCCCCGCCGATAAACAATGCCAGGGAAATCACCGGCAAAAGCGCCAGGAAGACCGTTGGCTTCTTTTTCTTCATGTGTATCTCGGCCTCGGTGCCGGGATTATTTTCCGAAGTCATCATTGATCCTTTCGCTGTGTCGATGACGACAATTCCTCGGTGAATATGCGGCGGGTGCCCTATGCGAAAACAGGGACCTACCACAGCTCGGGTCACGAAGGGCTGCCCGCGCGCAGCCTTATTTCAGTTTCTGCGCCGCTGCTTCGCAGCGTTGCAGTGCGGCGTCAAGAAGTGATTGGGGAGCTGCCAGATTGAAACGCAGATAATCCCGCCATTGCGCTCCGAAGCCTTCGCCGTAGGAAGGGTGTACTCCGGCTGCGGTGCACACCTCTTTGGCCGTAGCCGCGCCAAGCTTCCCGGTATCACACCAAAACAAATAGGTAGCTTCCGGAATAGCGGATTTTTCCTTTGCGAATAGCGCCGCGATCCGCGGGGCGAAGTGCGCCATATTGTTATCGATATAGGCGAGCGTGGTATCGAGCCATTCCTCGCATTGGGTCCAGGCGGCTATCGCTGCGGGGATAGCGAAATAATTGGGGTTATGGAAACCTGCCGCGCGTAATCCGTCCCGTATTCTGGTGCGCAGTGCGGGATCGGGAACGATGAGTGCCGAGGCTTCTAGGCCGGCGATATTGAAGCTCTTCGATGGAGAAAGCGCTGTGATGAGGCGAGACCGCAATCCAGCATCCGCGTAGCGTGCGAGCGGTGACCATTGCTGCCCGGCGCGCAGAATATCGCAGTGGATATCGTCAGAAAGGACGAGGCATGAGCTCTGGGCCAGCAGCGCGGCGAGCCGTTCAAGTTCCTTTAGGGTGAAAGCACGCCCGGTTGGGTTGTGGGGATTGGTGAGAATAAAAAGATCCGCATCGGGCAGCATGGTGGCAAGCTGGTCAAAGGGAATTTGCCACGCGCCATCTGCGTAGCGCATCGCTGGTTCGGTCACCTGGCAGCCGCAGCGGCGCACCACTTCAATGATGGGGTCATAAGCCGGCGAGAGCGTGATGACCTTCGCTCCCGCCGGCAGCATATGGGCGCAGATCATCGCTGTTGCTTCCACAATGCGGGGAACGAAAACAACGGATTCTTCGCCAAACTCGGTACCGTGCCGGCGCGCGAACCACGACGTACACGCGTCCGCAAAATCAGGGAAAACCTCGGTGTAGCTGTAGATGCCCCGAGCCGCGGCATTCGCAATGGCAGATCGAATTGCCGGGGCACACGCGAATTCCATCTCCGCAACGGATAGGGAGATGTGGTCAGAAGGCAGGCTTTCCCATTTAGCAGACCAGGTACCACGCCGGTTGATCAAGCGATGGCGCTCCTCGAAGTCACCTGCACTTATGCGCATCATTGCAGCCTCCTTGCCACAAAGGGAGGTGAACTTCTTTGAACACTCACCCTTTGTTTTGTTTCAAAACATACTCGGAGAATAGTAGTTTTGTCAACGTGAGAGTTTTATTATCACGACGTGGTGGGAGGTGTCATCGAAAGGTAGGGACTGCAAATATTAAGGGTTAATAGACAAATGGTGGGTCTTATATCCGGGGTTTGCCCCGCCATAGCAACGAAAAGTCGGCCTTATTGAGGT